>NZ_JBWKDW010000014.1:116135-178316 GCF_056435735.1 Streptomyces sp. NPDC043878 | reverse complement strand
CCCCCCCCCCCCCCCCCCCCCCCCCCCCCCCCCCCCCCCCACCCCACCCCCACTCCCCCCCCCCCCCCCCCCCCCCCCCCCCCCCCCCCCCCCCACCCCCCCTCCTCCCCCCCCCCCCCCCCCCCCGCCTCCCCCCCCCCCCCCCCCCCACCGCGGCCGAGCCCGCGACCGACGGGACGCGGGTCCGAGTGCCGCGCGATGCACCCGCTTGAGCCGTCCTGCCTTGACCACCCCAACTGCCCCACCCGGTGCCGCGAGGGAGCCCGGGCCAACAGGAGCGGCTGTGCGCGCTGTTCGGCCTCGTGGGCGCCGGGGAGCCGGCCCGCGCGGGTGGCGGTTCGCCGGCGCTGGGCGCCTTCCAGGCGCCGCCGCACCCGCGCGGGGTCATCGACTGCCCGGCGACGGCGGAGCCCCAGGTGCCGCTGTCGCCGGACGAGGCGGCACGGGCGCGCGGGTTCCTGACGGCGGCCGGCCCGCCGTGACGGACGGCGCCCCGCCCCCGCCGGGTCCGCGCAGTTCGGTCACGTCCACCCGCCGGAACTCGATGGTGTCGTACGTCCCCGAGGCCCCCGTCTCGTACAGCACCCCGACCGTGCCCCGGCCGACCCGGACGAGGTCGGAGTACGCGGCCCGCTGCCTGGACAGGGTGACCGCCTTCGTGAAGCTCGCCCCGCCGTCCGTGCTGCGCCAGAGCGCCATCTCCCGCCGGGCGGTGGGCACGGACGGCCCGGAGAACAGCAGCAGCCCGCCGAGCCGGTCGAGGTGGAGGACGCTGCCCTGGACCACCGGCACGTCGTCGAGCGTGGGCTGCGCGGCGTAGGGCCGGTCCAGGCTCCGGGCGCCGTCGCTCGAATAGCTGTCGAGACGGTTGCCCGGACTGGTGCCTGCCTGGTCACGCGCGCTGAAGTACAGGCGGCCGTCCGGGAGTTGGGTGGCCGACGACTCGTTGGCGTTGGTGACGCCGTCGTAGGTGCCGTCGACGAAGCCCAGCCGCCAGCTGCGCCCGCCGTCGTCGCTGTAGATCGCGTGGCCGCCGTAGTACCGGGACTCGCGGCCGGTGTCGGGCGAGCCGGCCGGTGGCGCGGCCGAGTGGTTGGCGGGGACGACCAGCCGGCCGGCGTGGGGCCCGCGGGTGAGGGCCACCGCGTGTCCGGGGCCGGTGGCGTACCAGCGCCAGCCGGCCGGCTTGACCTGCCGGGTGATGTCCCGGGGCGCGGAGAAGTCCCGGCCGTCGTTCCCGCTGCGCTGCACGAACACCCGGCGGCCGTGTTCCGCCGTGACCTCCCCGCGCATGATCTGCGCCTCCGTCACCGTCCCGCTGTTCCAGGACGTGACGAGGACGACCGCGCCCGTGCGCGGGTCGACGACCGGCGCCGGATTGCCCCGTGTGTCCCCGTCCCCGGCCGCCACCACCTGGAGCGGGCCCCAGGTGCAGCCGCCGTCGGTGGAGCGGCGCAGCACGACGTCGATGTCGCCGGTGTCCCCGGCGCCGTGCCGCCGGCCCTCCGCGAAGGCGAGGACGGTGCCCCGGCGGGTGGTCACGGCGGCCGGGATGCGGTACGTGGCGTACCCGTCCCGGCCCGAGACGTAGGGGACGGAGGACACGCACCGGGTGGCGGCGGAGGCGTGCGGAGCGGTGAACGGGGTGAGGAACACCGCGGTCACGAGCAGGGCGCGGCTCAGGAGGACCATCGAGCTCCCTTACGGGCGGACGGACACCGACTGTCCGCCCCATGTTTCCCGCCGCCACCCCTCCCGCCCGGCACGGCGCGCGGGCCCGGGGGACCTCGCTGCGGCATCACCCCCCGGGAGACCCGGGGCGTGCGGGAGGCGCGGCGGGCGTGCCGGGGCCGGCAGGCTCAGGACGGGGTCCGGGCCGCCGCCAGCAGGCGGGTGACGTCGTCCGCGCAGATGGTGAGCGCGGCGCCGACGGTGGCGAGGGCCTCGCGTTCGGCGGGGGTGTAGGGGCCGTCCGCCAGGGCGATGCGGGCGCCCTGGAGGAGGATCGACTCACGGCCGGCGGGGGCGAGGTGCGGGGTGAGGGGGTCCAGGGCCTCGTGCAGCTCTATGGCGAGCCCGGCGCCGCAGGGGCGGCCGTAGACCCGGCCGGTGTCGGCGGCCAGGGCGTCCACGAGCGCCTCCAGTTGTTCCTCCGTGCAGTCGTCGAAGCCGGCGGCGCGGACCGTGCCGGCGGCGGCCTCCAGGGCCGTACGGGCACCGGTGCCGCCGGCGGCGAGGACGGCGAGGGCGACGGTGTGGACGGCGTCGCGGAGCATCGCGGAGAAGCGGGTGGTGGTCGGGTGGTCGAGGACGTCGGTGCCGAAGTGACGGCGGCAGGCGGCGCACTCGACGACCGGACCGGTCTCGCCGCGCGGCAGCACGGGCACGCCGAGCAGGGTGAAGCGGCGGCGGCCGGTCAGCCGCTGGTAGTTGCGGTCGCCTCCGCAGCCGGGGCAGAAGAACTCGCCGTCGCCCACCGGCGTCCACGCGACACGCGTACCCAGAAGGCGCGCGAGCCTGGCGGCACCACGGCCGTCTCGTCCCCGTACTGGCAGCACGCCGCACCTCCGTAACTCCCCCACAGCCTTGAGGGCGTGGGCGGTGCCCCCACGGCACCATCGCCGTGCTTGCGTGATGTTAGCCACATCGGCGAGTCGGAGTCAGCACCCTGGACGAGACCTGTTCGTGACCTCCACACGGAATGGCCGGTATACGACGGAGTCCCGCCCACCGTGTGACGGCGGACGGGACCCCTGTGAAGCCGTACGAATCCCCGGTCAGGATGGTCAGCGGGTCGCCCGGTTGACGGCCGAGACGACCGCCTTCAGGGAGGCACGCGTGGTGTTGGCGTCGATGCCGATGCCCCAGAGGATCTTGTCGTCGATCGCGCATTCGATGTAGGAGGCGGCCTGCGCGGAGGCTCCCTCGCTCATCGTGTGCTCCTGGTAGTCGAGCAGGCGTACGTCGACACCCACGCTTCCCAGGGCGTCGAAGAAGGCCGAGATCGGACCGTTGCCGGAGCCGGTGAGGACGGTGTCCTCGCCGTCGACGGTCGCTTCCACCGTCAGCGTGTCCACGCCGTCGGTGTCGGTGGTCGACTGGCCGTTCTTGACCTGAATGCGACCCCAGGCGTTCTCGGGGTTGGGCAGGTACTCGTCCTGGAAGGCCGCCCAGATGTCCTTCGGCGTGACCTCGCCGCCCTCGGCGTCCGTCTTCGCCTGGATCAGCCTGGAGAACTCGATCTGCATCCGGCGCGGCAGGTCCAGCTTGTGGTCGTTCTTCAGGACGTAGGCGATACCGCCCTTGCCGGACTGCGAGTTGACGCGGATGACGGCCTCGTAGGAGCGGCCGACGTCCTTGGGGTCGATCGGCAGGTAGGGGACCGCCCACTCCAGGTCGTCGACGGTGACGCCCTTCGCGGCCGCGTCGGCCTCCATGGCGTCGAAGCCCTTCTTGATGGCGTCCTGGTGGGAGCCGGAGAAGGACGTGTAGACCAGGTCGCCCACGTAGGGGTGGCGCGGGTGGACCTCCATCTGGTTGCAGTACTCCCACGTACGACGGATCTCGTCGATGTCGGAGAAGTCGATCTGCGGGTCGACGCCCTGGGAGAACAGGTTCATGCCCAGGGTGACCAGGTCGACGTTGCCGGTGCGCTCGCCCTGTCCGAACAGACAGCCCTCGACGCGGTCGGCGCCGGCCATCAGCGCCAGCTCGGCGGCCGCGACCGCCGTGCCGCGGTCGTTGTGCGGGTGGATCGACAGGCAGACGTGCTCGCGGCGGGAGAGGTTGCGGCCCATCCACTCGAAGCGGTCCGCGTGCGTGGACGGCGTCGAACGCTCCACGGTGGCGGGCAGGTTGAGGATGATCTCGCGGCCCGGGCCGGGCTGCCAGACGTCCATGACCGCCTCGCAGACCTCCAGGGCGAAGTCCAGCTCGGTGTCGGTGAAGATCTCCGGGCTGTACTGGTAGCCGAACTCCGTCTCCGGGCCCAGGTGCTTCTCGGCGTACTCCATGACCAGCCGGGTGCCGTCGACGGCGATCTGCTTGATCTCGTCCTTGGAGCCGCGGAAGACCACGCGGCGGAAGACGGGGGCGGTGGCGTTGTACAGGTGCACGGTCGCGCGGCGGGCGCCCTTCAGCGACTCCACCGTCCGCTCGATCAGGTCCTCGCGGGCCTGGGTCAGTACCGAGATCGTCACGTCGTCGGGGATCGCGCCGGGCTCCTCGACGATGGAGCGCACGAAGTCGAAGTCGGTCTGGCCGGAGGCGGGGAAGCCGACCTCGATCTCCTTGTAGCCCATGGCGACCAGCTGGTCGAACATCCGGCGCTTGCGCTCGGGCGACATGGGGTCGATCAGGGCCTGGTTGCCGTCACGCAGGTCGGTGGAGAGCCAGCGGGGGGCGACGGTGATCCGGTTCTGCGGCCAGGTGCGGTCCGGGATGTCGACCTGGTCGTACTGGCCGTACTTGTGGATCGGCATGGGGCTGGGCTGCTGGCGGTTCGCCATGATGCGGGGGCTCCTCGAAGGCGGGTCCTGAGGGACGACCGACGGCGCAACGCCAGAACTCCGCGGGGAGGGGGTCGGCCTCGGTTACAGGCCCTCGCCGCGGCAGCTAAGGAGGAGAAGCAGCCCGATACGCATGATGCTCCGCAGCCTAGCCGAGCCGCGCTGGAGGCGTGGGCCCGTATCAGTATGCGGGATCACGCCGACCAGAAGGGGCGAAGTGGACAAAAAGTGCTCCATACCACTCCGCCACGGAGCGTGACGTTTCTTGTCCGCACATTTCACCAATCATGGTGGCGGGTAGTGACACCGTCATGACTCAGTGCAAGGGTGCGGGGCATGACGAAGACCAACGGGGGCTTCGAGCCCGTCTTCTGCACCGTCGTACCGCCCCACGTCCTCGACCGCCTCGCCCGCAGCGCGGACCCCGCGATCGCCGGCGCGGCCCAGCGCACCCTGGTGCGCGACGCCCAGGAACGCGCCCGCCGCCGGGTGACCGCCGAGTACGGCCTCGCCACCGCCCCGGCCGCGAAGGCGCCCGCCGACCAGCCGCTGCGCACCCTCTACGACGCCCGGCACGGCACCGCCCTGCCCGGCACCAGGGTGCGCGGGGAGGGCTCGGAACCCGGCCAGGACGCCACCGTCGACCGCGCCTACGCCGGTCTCGGCGCCACCTTCGACCTCTACCTCCAGGCGTACCGGCGCCACTCCATCGACGGCGACGGCCTGCCCCTCGACGCGACCGTGCACTACGACGAGCACTACAACAACGCCTTCTGGAACGGCGAGCAGATGGTCTTCGGCGACGGCGACGGCGAGATCTTCCTCGACTTCACCATCCCGGTCGACGTCATCGGCCACGAACTCACCCACGGCGTCACCCAGCACACCGCGAACCTCACCTACTACGGCCAGCCGGGCGCCCTCAACGAGTCGATGTCGGACGTCTTCGGCTCGCTCATCAAGCAGTACACGCTCGGCCAGACCGCCGCCGAGGCCGACTGGCTGATCGGCGCCGGCCTGCTCGCCCCGGGCGTCACCGGCACGGCCCTGCGCTCCATGAAGGAACCGGGCAGCGCCTACGACGACGACGTGCTCGGCAAGGACCCGCAGCCCGCGACGATGGACGGCTACGTCCGCACCGGCCGAGACAACGGCGGGGTCCACATCAACTCGGGCATCCCCAACCACGCCTTCTACCTGACCGCCACCGCGCTCGGCGGCCACGCCTGGGAGCGGGCCGGACAGCTCTGGTACGACGTCCTGACCGGCGGCGACCTCAAGGAGCGGGCGTTCTTCGGCGACTTCGCCCGGCTGACCGTCGACGCCGCGCGCGAGCGCTACGGCGCCGGCGGTGAGGAGATCCAGGCCGTGAGCAAGGCGTGGGAACAGGTGGGGGTGCGGATCCTGTGACTCCGTACTAGACAGGGACCCATGCGTATTCAGGTGAGTCGCACGGGCGGGTTCGCGGGCATCGAGCGCCGAGGCGAGGTCGACACCTCGGGACGGCCCGACGCCGGCGAATGGCAGGCCCTGGCCGAGCAGGCGCTCGCCGACGGCCGGGGCACCCCCGCCGAGGGGGTGCCGGACGGTTTCGTGTACGAGATCACGGTGGACGGCCGGACGGTCCACGCGGCCGACCCACGGCTGACGGAGGAGCAGCGCCGGCTGATCTCGCTGGTGCTGAAGGAGGGTGCGTAACTCGTTGTTCACGCCCGCCCGTTGACTTCTGTTACCGCTGGTACGGATGATCCGGCGCATGGCGACGAACCCGATACCCCAGTTCCCGGCAGGCTTCCTGTGGGGCGTCTCGACCTCGGCCCACCAGATCGAGGGGGCGGTGGACCTGCGCGGGCCGTCCGTGTGGGACACCTTCACCGCCGAGCCGGGCCGGATCAAGGACGGCTCGACGGCGGCGGTGGCCTGCGACCACTACCACCGCTACGGCGAGGACGTGGCGCTGCTGGCCGGCCTCGGCGTGGACGCGTACCGCTTCTCGATCTCCTGGCCACGGGTGAACACGCCGGGCGGCCTCGACTTCTACGACCGGCTCGTCGACGCACTGCTGACAGCGGGCGTACGCCCCGTCCCGACCCTCTTCCACTGGGACCTGCCGGCCGAACTGGACTGGCTGGAGCGGGACACGGCGTCGCGGTTCGCCGACCACACCTCCGTCGTGGTGGACCGGCTGGGCGACCGGGTGAAGAAGTGGATCACCCTCAACGAACCCGCCGAACACACCCTGCTGGGTCACGCCCTCGGCACCCACGCCCCCGGCCGGCAGCTCCTCTTCGACTCGCTGCCGGCCGCCCACCACCAGCTGCTGGCCCACGGCCTGGCCGTACGGGCCCTGCGCGCGGCCGGCGCCACGGACATCGGCGTCGCCAACTCCCACGGCCCGACCTGGCCCGCGTCCGGGGAACCGGCCGACCTGGAGGCCGCCGCGTTCTACGACGTCCTGCTCAACCGTCTGTTCGCGGAGCCGCTGCTGCTGGGCGAATACCCCGAGGGACTCGGTGAGTTGATGCCGGGAGACGTGGCCTCGGACCTGAAGGTGATCTCCGAACCGCTCGACTGGTACGGCGTCAACTACTACGCCCCCACCAGGGTCGGCGCCCCCCAGGGCACCGAGATCGAGTTCGGCGGGATCACCATGCCGGCCGAACTCCCCTTCTCCGTGCGGGAGATCGAGGGCGTACCGGTGACCGACTTCGGCTGGCCGGTGGTCCCCGAGGGTCTCACCGAGCTGCTCACCGGCTTCAAGGAGCGCTACGGCGACCGTCTCCCGCCGATCGTCATCACCGAGAACGGCTGCTCCTACCCGGGCCTCGACGACCAGGACCGGATCGCCTACCTCGACGGCCACCTCCGCGCCCTGCACCGGGCAGTCGAGGCGGGGGTCGACGTCCGCGGCTACTTCGTGTGGTCGCTGCTGGACAACTTCGAGTGGGCGGAGGGCTACGAGCGCCGGTTCGGCCTGGTCCACGTGGACTTCGAGACGCTGGAGCGGACCCCCAAGGCGTCCTACGGCTGGCTGCGGGACGTCCTTCGGGCGCAGAGATGACGACGGCGGCGCTCGCCGAGCCCGTCGAACGGGTCGGCAGAGGCTGGGCGTCGGCGCTCTCGCTCGCCAACGGGGCGATCTGGGTGGGCTGGTACGGCCCCCTCCAGATCCTGCTGGCCTCGCAGTCGGAGGACTTCGCCCCCGGCACCGGCATGTCCAAGGAGACGCTGCTCGCCTGGGTGACCGGCGCGGGCGCCGTGGTGTCGCTGGTCGCCAACCCGCTGTTCGGCGCCCTGTCGGACCGGACGACGGCGCGCTGGGGCCGGCGTACGCCGTGGATCGTGGCCGGGGCGGCGGGCGGCGCGCTGTCGCTGCTGCTGCTCGCCGGGGCGGGCGGGGTGTGGACGATGGCGGCGGGCTGGTGCCTGGTCCAGCTGACGCTCAACGCGGCCTTCGCCGCGATCACGGCCGCGGTGCCCGACCGTGTGCCCCGCTCCCAACGGGGTTCGGTGGGCGGCTGGTTGGGAGCCGCGCAGATCCTGGGCGTGGTCGGCGGGACGGGCCTGGCGACGCTTGCCGGGGGCACCGGGGCGGGCTACGCGGCCTGCGCGCTGTTCACGGTGGCGGGCGTCCTGCCGTACGTCGTGCGCTACGAGGATCTGCGGCTGGCGCCGGCGGACCGGCCGCCCTGGTCCTGGCGGGGCTTCCTGGCGGGGTTCTGGCTGAGCCCGCGCCGCCACCCGGACCTCGGCTGGGCCTGGCTGACCCGCTTCCTGATCAACCTGAGCAACGCGCTGGTGCTGCTGTACCTGCTGTACTACCTGCGCGACCGTCTGCACCACGACGACCCGGAACAGGGCGTGCTGATCCTCACCGCGGTGAACGGCGTGACCCTGCTGGCCACGGTCGTCGCCGGGGGCGTCTGGTCGGACCGGATCGGCCGCCGCAAGCCGTTCGTGATCTGGTCGGGCGTGCTGATGGCGGTGGCGACGGCGGCTCTGGCCGGCTGGCAGACCTGGCCGGGCGCGATCGTCGCGGCGGCGGTCCTCGGCGTCGGCTTCGGCGTGTTCACCTCGGTGGACTTCGCCCTGATGACGGACGTCCTGCCCACGGCACTGGACCGCGGGAAGGACCTGGGCGTGATCAACGTGGCCAACGCCCTCCCCCAGGTGGCCGCCCCCGCCCTGGCCGCCCCGATCGTGACGTACCTGGGCGGCTACCGGGTGCTGTACCTGGTGGCGGCGGTGATCGGCCTGGCGGGAGCGCTGCTGGTACGCCGGATCCGGGGAGTGGACTGAGCCCGCTCCCCGCTCTCCTGGCGGGGGGTCCGGGGTCGGATCCCCCCGTCAGAAGCCCAGCTTCCGCAGCTGCCGGGGATCCCGCTGCCAGTCCTTGGCGACCTTCACGTGCAGGTCCAGGAACACCGGCGTCCCCAGCAGCGCCTCGATCTGCTTGCGCGACTTGATCCCGACCTCCTTGAGCCGCTTCCCCTTGGGCCCGATGATGATGCCCTTCTGGCTCGGCCGCTCGATGTACACGAACGCGTGGATGTCGAGGAGGGGCTTGTCCGCCGGCCGGTCCTCACGCGGCAGCATCTCCTCGACCACGACGGCGATGGAGTGCGGCAGTTCGTCCCGCACCCCCTCCAGCGCGGCCTCCCGGATCAGCTCCGCGATCATGACCTGCTCGGGTTCGTCGGTGAGGTCGCCCTCCGGGTAGAGGGCCGGCCCCTCCGGCAGCAGCGGGACGAGCAGGTCGGCCAGCAGGTCCACCTGCTGGCCGGCGACCGCCGACACCGGCACGATCTCCGCCCACTCGAACCCCAGCTCCCGGCCGAGCTGGTCGATCGCGATGAGCTGCTCGGCGAGCGTCTTGCTGTCCACGAGGTCGGTCTTCGTGACGATCGCGATCTTCGGCGTCTTCTTGATGGACGCCAGTTCCTTCGCGATGAAACGGTCACCGGGGCCGAGCTTCTCGTTGGCCGGCAGGCAGAAGCCGATCACGTCGACCTCGGCCCAGGTGGTCCGTACGACGTCGTTGAGGCGCTGGCCGAGCAGCGTCCGGGGCTTGTGGAGCCCGGGGGTGTCCACCAGGATCAGCTGGGCGTCGGGCCGGTGCACGATGCCCCGCACCGTGTGCCGCGTCGTCTGCGGCTGGTTCGCGGTGATCGCCACCTTCTGCCCGACCAGAGCGTTCGTGAGGGTGGACTTGCCCGCGTTGGGGCGGCCGACGAAACAGGCGAAGCCGGCCCGGTGGACGGTCTCCGGCGATTCCGACGGCTCGGATGACTGGCTGCGAACGCTCATGGGGCCCATTCTCCCTGATCCACAGAGCCCTGCCGTACAAGCGTCCGCCCCCGGGCCTCCCCGTGAGCTTCCGGAAACCCTCACGCAACGAAACCTGACGGAAACACGCTCGTGCACAGCCGGAAACCAGGGCCGGTGAACCTCTGACGAGCCCCCACACCGCAGGAGACGACCGTGACCCTCGCCGCCCCCCTCGCCGCAGGGCGTGCCGACACCGGCGACACCGCCTGGCTGCTCGCCGCCACCGCCCTGGTCCTGCTGATGACCCCGGGCCTGGCCCTGTTCTACGGCGGCATGGTCCGCACGAAGAGCGTCCTCAACATGCTGATGATGAGCTTCGTGTCGATCGCCCTGGTCACGGTGGTCTGGCTGGCGGCCGGCTACTCCCTGGCCTTCGGCGACGACGCCGGCGGCGGGCTGGTCGGCGGGCTGCGGCACGCCGGCATGGCGGGCCTCGGCCCGGACAGCGTGCACGGCACCGTCCCGACCCTCCTGTTCGCCACCTTCCAGCTCACCTTCGCGATCGTCACGGCCGCGTTGATCAGCGGCGCGGTCGCCGACCGGGTGAAGTTCGGCGCGTGGCTGGTCTTCGTGCCGGTGTGGACCCTGCTGGTATACGTTCCGGTCGCGCACTGGGTGTGGGGCCCGGGTGGCTGGATCGCGGAGCGGCTCGGTGCGCTCGACTTCGCGGGCGGACTCCCGGTGGAGATCACCTCGGGCGCCTCCGGACTCGCGCTGTGCCTGGTCCTCGGCCCGCGGCTCGGCTTCAAGAAGGACGCGATGCGTCCGCACAACCTGCCGATGGTCATGCTGGGCGCCGGTCTGCTCTGGTTCGGCTGGTTCGGCTTCAACGCGGGCTCGGCCCTCGGTGCGAACGGTCTCGCCGCGGCCGCCTTCCTGAACACGCTCGCGGCCGGCTGCACCGGTCTGCTCGGCTGGCTCTTCGTGGAGCAGCGGCGCGACGGCCATCCGACCACGCTGGGCGCGGCCTCCGGCGCGGTCGCGGGCCTGGTCGCCGTCACCCCCTCGTGCGGTTCCGTCTCGCTGCTCGGCGCGCTGGTCGTCGGGCTGGCCGCCGGCGTGCTCTGCTCGTACGCCGTGAGCTGGAAGTTCCGGCTGAACTACGACGACTCGCTCGACGTCGTGGGCGTCCACCTGGTCGGCGGGGTCGTCGGCACCCTGCTGATCGGCGTGTTCGCGGTCGACACCATGACGGGCGGCACCGAGGGGATCCTCTACGGCGGCGGACTCGCCCAGCTCAGCAAGCAGGTGGTGGCGGTCCTCGCGGTGGGGACGTACGCCTTCCTCGTCACGTACGGGCTCGGCAGGCTGATCGACAGGGTGCTCGGCTTCCGGGCGAGCGAGGAGCAGGAGCACACCGGCCTGGACCTTACGGTGCACGCCGAGACCGCCTACGATCACGGGGTCCTGGGCCATGGCGCCCCGGTCTCCGCATCCGCCCTCCCCTCCGGCCAGAAGGTCAAGACGCAGGCATGAAGCTCATCACCGCGATCGTCAAGCCGTACCGCCTCGACGAGGTCAAGACCGCCCTCCAGGAACTGGGCGTGCACGGTCTCACCGTCACCGAGGCCAGTGGCTACGGCCGGCAGCGCGGTCACACCGAGGTGTACCGCGGCGCCGAGTACCAGGTCGACCTGGTCCCCAAGGTCCGGATCGAGGTCGTCGTCGAGGACGCGGACTGCGACCCGGCCCTCGACGCGATCGTCAGGGCCGCGCGGACGGGGAAGATCGGCGACGGAAAGGTGTGGGCGCTGCCGGTGGAGACGGTCGTACGCGTGCGGACGGGTGAGCGCGGCCCCGACGCGCTCTGACCAGCAGGACACCTGCCACGACGCCCGCGCCGAACAGGACGGCCGCCACCAGCCACGGCAACGCGAGGAAGCTCGCGCTCGCCGACTCCCGGGTGTCCTTCGCGCTGGCCGTCAACGTCACGTCGCCCCAGTCGAGTTGGGGAGCGCCCCGCCACGGTTCGGTGAGGTGCACGCGCTGGCCGGGCAGCAGTTCGGCGGGGATCTTCGCGAGGTCGCGGGCCAGCAGCGTACGGCCGAACAGGCCCGTGGCCCGCAGCTCCACCTTCGGGTTCAGGGTGACGTTGCCGGTGTTGCGCAGGGTGTAGGAGACCGTCGCCGTGCTGGCCCCGAGACCGGGGACCAGCGGCTGGTGGTGGGTGAGGTGGACGTCCTCGACGGCGATCGCGGCGAGCGCGGGCCCGCCGACCCTCAGGTAGACGCGGGCTCCGACGGCCCGCTGCACGCCGAGTGCGAAGGAGCCGTCGCCCCGGTCGATCCGTTCGTCGAGGGCCACCAGCGCACCCGGGTGGTCGCCGGGTTCGGCGCCCTCGGGCACGGTGATCGTGAAGGGCACGGTGACCTTGCCGCGCGCGGGTACGGTGACCTTGGAGCGGGCCGGGCGCGCCCAGGCGCCCACGCCCCGCTGGGTCTCCTTCGGGGTGCGCACCGCGAAGCCGCCGTCACGCGCGGTGTTGTAGGCGTCGGCCGCGTACAGCCGGAAGGTCAGCGGCGCGGCCGTCTTGTTGGCGACGACCACCTTGTCCCGCAGGGTGGTTCCGGGGTCGGCGGACAGGTAGAAGTACGGCCGGGCCGCGACCTGCGAGGAGACGGGGTAGACCGACCAGCTGCCGTTGTCCGCGGCGTGCGCGGGACCGGCCGGGAACACGGCGAGGACCGGACACAGCAGCAGGCCCAGCAGGCTCAGGAGGAGGACGTACGGCTTGCGCATGGGTGCGGACCCCCACGGACCGGATCGGGGTGGACGGGCGGGTGCGGCCCTGTGCGGAGGGGCGCCCGGCCACCGGAGACGGACATGCGGTCAGGTGAGCGTGAGGGTGAGGACGCCGGAGTACGTGCCCGGCGGTGTGAACGCCGGCACGTTCAGGGACAGTCCCGCGTCCGCGGTGAACTCACCTCCGGTGAGCGTGCCGTTGGGGGTGGAGGCAAGGGTCGCTCCCGAACCGCCCACCGGGCCCGCCGAACCGGCCTGGCAGGTGCTCGGGCTGCCCGCCTTGGTGGCGCAGGCGGGGGTCCAGCTCAGCTTCCCGGCGTCGATCTTGGCGCCGGGACCCGTGAAGTCGGTGACCTTGCCGGTCAGGGACCAGCCCGCGGGACCGCCGCGGAAGTCCTTGACGGTCACCGAGCGCAGGGCGCCGTCCGAGGCGCCGCCCTTGCCGAAGTCGACCGCGGACAGGTTCACGGCGTCCCCGGCCTGGGACATGGACAGCGTGCCGGCCTTCACCGTGGTGGTGATCTTCTGGCTGCCGGCCGGGACCGGGGTGTCGTCGACGACGACGTAGGCCGCGGGGCCCGCGCCCTTGTCCGCGTTCCAGGCGGAGCCCTCGAACGCCACCACTCCCGTCGTCGTCTTGTCGCTGACGACGAGCGAACCGCTGAAGTGGCCCTGCGCGTCCGCGGTCACGGTCGCCGTGTCCGCGGTCTGGGTGGCGCCGGACCGTCCGGCCAGGGTGACACTCGCGCCCGGGGTGAAGTCGCTGCCGGAGACGGTGACGCTGTCACCGGGCTTGCCGGAGGCCGAACCCAGGGAGATGGCGCGGGTGTTGGCCGACGTTCCGTCGGTGGCGGTGACGGTCTCGGACACGGGTGCGGGCGGATTGGTGACCGTGCACGGCGTGTCGAGTTCGAGGATGTAGCTGGTGTGGATGTTGTAGTCGCCGGGCGAGAGGGTGATCGCGCCGGGCGCGGTGACGGTGAAGGTGCCGGTCATCGAGAAGGACGGGAAGGGGGCCTTGCCGGGCACCGGGTCGTTCTTCTTCGGTCCGGTGACGGTGATGCTGCCCGTCTGCGCCCCGCCGAGGATGACCTTGCCTGACGGCGTCATGATGTCGGCCGGCAGAGCGAGGTCGGTGGGGTTGTTCGCGGCGGGCTTGACCACCGTGTACTTCACGGTGACCGTGTCGCCGACCTTGGGAGCGGCCTTGTCCACCTCGATCTTCGCGGTGGTCGTGCCGTCGATCGGCGGGAGGCCCGCGACCGCGGGCGGGATGCAGTGCGTGGCGAAGTCGACGTCGGCGGACGCGGCGCCGGCCGGAGCGGCCAGCGCACCACCCGCGGTGACGGCGAGCGCGGTCGCCCCGAGCAGTGACGCCCAGCGCCGTCTTCGGGAACCTCGGGTGTTTCCGGAACTTCGGGGTGAACCCATGTGTGCCCCCTCCTCCAGGGTGCGGGCGCAGCGGCTCTTCTGCGCCGACAGGGGGCATTGAGGTGCGGATCGCGTGAGAAGTCAATGGACATCACGCGGTGAGCTGATGGGCCGTCAGTTTCCTGGTCCCGCCAGGAAACCGACGGCCTGTTGGCTCGGTTTCCAACCGCTATCAGCTGAACACGAACGGGCCAGGCGCCTGCGACCCGGTCGCCGTACAGGTGACGGTGATCCCGAAGACGACCATCTTCAGCGAACCGCCGTAGAAGTTCAGGCTGTCACCGGAGGCCACGGTGCCGTTGAGCGGACCGACCGTGATCGGGGCGCCGGTGGCCATGGCGGGGTTCACGGTGCCGCTGAAGACCCTGGCGGCACCGGTCGAGTTCGCCATCGTGAGCGTGGAACTGATGCTGTTCGCGCCGATCGGGATCGGCGCGGTGATGGCGGTGGAGGACAGTTTGAGGGTGGCGGCCGTGCCCGTCTGGGTGGCCGTGAGGGTGGCTGCGCCGCCTCCGAAGAGACCGCAGTTGGCGGTGACGGTCGCCGTCAACGGGGTGACGGCGACAGCCGAGGGCGCGAGGGCCAGCCCGGTGACCGCGAGGGCCCCGACCAGCATTGCCGCACCTGATCCGATTCGCTTGCCTCTCATGGGATCCGCTCCCTTCCCGAGTACGGGAATCCATGTGGGGGGTGGATGAGTGGGAGCCGGCGGAACGTCCCCCCGGAAGGGATGGGTGCGGACACCCTGCCCGGGGCCGAATCTGACGGTCCGTCGGAACGTGCGATCCCATTGATGCGCGAGCGACACGAAAACGGCAAGGTGGAAAACCGGCCTACCTCGGGCGCCCCACCGCGGGCTGCCCGATGCCCGGGTCCGCCCGCGGGCTGCCCGCTGCCCGGATTCACCCGCGGACTGCCCTCATCCGCCCGCGGGTTGCTCCGGACGCGGCCTCCCGCTGCCGTCGGCCCGCGGGAAACGGCCTGCTGTCAGCCCGCCGGGACGGTCAGCCGGACGGTCCCGTCGGGAGCGGCCACCAGGACCGGAGTCGCCGGCCCGCCGAGGTCCCGCACGGCGGCGAGATCGGCCTCGGCGGCCGCCTCCGACGCGGTCACCACCGCCGCCGCCTCCAGCGACCGCGCCCCCGAGGCCACCGCCATCGCCACCGCCGTCTGCAGCGCGCTCAGGCGCAGCGACGGCAGATCCACCGTCCCCGCGACATACGTCCGGCCCGTCTCGTCCCGCACGGCGGCGCCCTCCGGCACACCGTTGCGGGCCCGGGCCGAACGGGCCAGGGTGACGATCTTGCGGTCCTCGGGGTCGAGCGCGCTGCTGTCGGTCATGCCCCGAGCATACGGAGCGCCTCCGGCACGGCACGGCCACGGGGCCACCCTGCCGCGTCCCGGGGACACGGGAGGTCAGGGCCGGTCCAGCCGCAGCCGCTCCGCCCTCGGCAGGCCCGCCACAACGAGGTCGTAGGAGTCCTCGACGAGCTCTCTGACCAGCCGGTCGGGCAGGTCGCCGTCGGCGGTCACCGTGTTCCAGTGGCGCTTGTTCATGTGGTAGCCGGGGATGATCAGGCCCGGGTACTCACCCCGCAGCCGGACCGCGTCGTCCGGGTCGCACTTCAGGTTCACGGTGAGCGGGCTGCCCGCCAGGTTCGTCAGGGCGAACAGCTTGCCCAGCACCTTGAAGACGGATGTCTCGGGGTTGAACGGGAAGTCCTCCACGGCCGCGTTGAAGGACAGGCACAGGGTGCGCAGCTGCTCGGGCGTCACTCCGGCTTCTCCTCCTCCGCGGGGCCGCCCACCGGCTCCGCCAGCACGGTCACGATCTTGTTCCGGCGGCCTGCCGCCGCCTCCGCCGTCAGCTTCAGCTCGCGGCCGTCGGGCAGTTCCACCACCGCCGACGCCCCGGCGATGGGCACCCGGCCCAGCGCCTTGGCGAGCAGGCCGCCGACCGTCTCCACGTCCTCGTCGTCGTACTCCTCCAGGCCGTACAGCTCGCCCAGGTCGGTGATGTCGAGGCGGGCGGTGACCCGGTGGCGTTCGTCGCCGAGGTCCTCCACCGGCGGCAGCTCGCGGTCGTACTCGTCGGTGATCTCCCCGACGATCTCCTCGAGGATGTCCTCGATGGTGACGATGCCGGCCGTGCCGCCGTACTCGTCGATGACGACGGCGACGTGGTTGCGCTCCTGCTGCATCTCGCGCAGCAGGTCACCGGCGTTCTTGGTGTCGGGCACGAAGGCGGCGGGCCGCATCGCCGTGGACACCAGCTCGCTCTCGGCCTCCCGGCTGATGTGCGTCTTGCGGACCAGGTCCTTCAGGTACACGATCCCGACGATGTCGTCCTCGTTCTCGCCCGTGACGGGGATGCGGGAGAAGCCGGAACGCAGCGCGAGGGTGAGGGCCTGGCGGATGGTCTTGTAGCGCTCGATGACGACCAGGTCGGTGCGCGGGACCATGACCTCCCGCACCAGGGTGTCGCCCAGCTCGAAGACCGAGTGCACCATGCGGCGCTCCTCGTCCTCGATGAGGGACTCCTTCTCCGCGAGGTCGACCAGCGCGCGCAGCTCCGCCTCGGAGGCGAACGGTCCGCGGCGGAAGCCCTTGCCCGGGGTGAGGGCGTTGCCGATGAGGATCAGCAGCGACGGGATCGGGCCCATGATCCGCGCGAGCGGCAGCAGGACGTACGCGGCGGCCGTCGCCGTGTTCAGCGGATGCTGGCGGCCGATGGTGCGCGGGGACACGCCGACGGCGACGTACGACACGAGGACCATCACGCCGATCGCGGCGAACAGCGCCCCGACCGTCCCGTCGATCGCCTTCAGACAGGCGTAGGTGACCAGCGCGGCGGCCGCCATCTCGCAGGCGACGCGGACCAGCAGCGCCACGTTGAGGTAGCGGGTCGGGTCGGCGGCGACCTGCGCGAGCTTGGCGCTGCCGCGCCGGCCGGAGCGCACGGCCTCCTCGGCGCGGAAGCTGGAGACGCGCGCGAGGCCCGCCTCCGCGCAGGCGGCGAGCCAGGCGACGACGACCAGGGCGATCGCGCCCGCGACGAGGGGCAGGCTCATGAGACGGTCGGGGCCGGGGAGGGACCGGTGAGGCCCTTCTCCGCGCGCCAGCCGTCCACGATCGCCGCCTGGAGACCGAACATCTCGGCCTTCTCGTCGGGCTCCTCGTGGTCGTACCCGAGCAGGTGCAGCACTCCGTGGACGGTGAGCAGGTGGAGCTCCTCGTCCATGGAGTGCTGCGTGGGCGCCTCGGTGCCCTGCTTGGCGGCGACCTCGGGACACAGCACGATGTCGCCGAGGAGGCCCTGCGGGGGCTCGTCGTCGTCCTTCGACGGCGGACGCAGCTCGTCCATCGGGAAGGACATGACGTCCGTGGGCCCCGGCAGGTCCATCCACTGGATGTGCAGCTGCTCCATGGCGTCGGCGTCCACCACGATCACCGAGAGCTCGGAGAGCGGGTGGATGCGCATCCGTGCGAGGGCGTAGCGGGCGATGTCGAGGATCGCCTGCTCGTCGACCTCGGTTCCGGACTCGTTGTTGACGTCGATCGACATGGGCGTGCTGGTCTACTTCCGCTTGTTACGGGCGCCCTTGTGGGTGCCGTTCTCCGTACCGTTCTCGCTGTCGTACTTCTCGTACGCGTCGACGATACGGCCGACCAGCCGGTGCCGGACGACATCCTGGGACGTCAGCCGCGAGAAGTGCACGTCGTCGAGGCCCTCCAGGATGTCCTGGACCTGCCGCAGACCCGACGCGGTGCCGCTCGGCAGGTCGACCTGCGTCACGTCACCCGTGATCACGATCTTCGACTCGAAGCCGAGCCGGGTGAGGAACATCTTCATCTGCTCGGGGCTGGTGTTCTGTGCCTCGTCCAGGATGATGAAGGCGTCGTTGAGGGTGTTGTGCGTCAGCAGGTAGTCCTGCGTGACGTACAGCGAGTCCTCGGCCGCCACCTGGATGCAGACGGTCTCCTCTCGCCCCGCCGGCTCGATGCCGTCGATGAAGCGCATCGGTCGGCCCCCGCCTCCGGCCGCGAGGTACGTGTCGCGCTTGCGGACCAGGCGGAAGGGCTCGATGCCCTCGGGGAGGCGGATGTCGACGATGTGGGCGTCGTGCCGGTACCGGACCTCCCGGCCCTTGGCGAGACCCGGCGTGCGGCCCTCAGCAGCCCGGCGGCGGGTGTACGCGACACCGCCCAGCGACTGGACCAGCGCGATGACGTCGTCCCGGAGCGAGATGGATGTCGTCGTGTACTGGATACGGCAGGTGCGGTCCTTCTGCCTGACAGGACCACCGTCCGAGTCCAGCAGGCCCTGCAGGACAGCCAGTCGTACCTCGGCCGAGTTGTGCAGATAGGCGTCCGGGACGAACTTGGTGTGCGAGCGCGTGCGCAGCAGATCCAGCTCCCGCAGAACCCGTGTGACAGGGTTCTCCAGGGTGACCACGTCGCCGGCGGACCTGGTCCGGTTGAGGACGTGGTCGGGGCCGCCCTTGTGTCGCACGGTGACGCCCGGAAGCACGTTCCCCAGTGCCTGGGCCAGCTCCGGGTCCTCCGTCGCGAAGGACGGCGTGGTGGACCCGGTGAGACACCCGTCGCCGAGCAGCAGCCCCAGTGCGTACGGGTCCATGGGGACCTCCCGCTCCGGGAGACAGACCGGCGCCGTGAGCAGCGGCAGCTCGTAGCGACGCGCGTGGGCCGCGCGCAGGTTGCCGATCATGTCCTGCGTCTCCATGACACGCCACGGCTTGTCCCGGCGCTTGTCGGAGGCCGTACGGACGGTCCACAGGTGCTCGCCGCAGCACAGGGTCCAGGAGCCGTCCTGCGCGGTGACGCGGTAGACGTCCTTCTCGCCCTGTGGGTACACGCCGAGGACGGGCGTCGGCTCACCGTTCGAGCCGATGACCAGATCACCGACCTGAAGGTCACCGATGGGCCGCCAGCCGTCGGGTGTCAGCACGTTGGTGAACCGCGGCTGGGCGCGCCCGCGCATGTAGGCCAGCGGGGCCACCTCGATGGTCCCGGCCGCCATCAGCCTCGGGATCGAGTCCGGGTCCAGCATGTCGTGCAGCGCGTCGTACAGCGGGCGCAGGTAGGGGTCGATCTTCTCGTAGAGCGTGCCGGGCAGGAAGCCCAGGCGCTCTCCGGCCTCGACCGCGGGGCGGGTCAGGATGATGCGGTTGACCTGCTTGGACTGGAGCGCCTGGACCGCCTTGGCCATGGCCAGGTAGGTCTTGCCGGTGCCCGCGGGTCCGATGCCGAACACGATCGTGTGCTTGTCGATCGCGTCGACGTACCGCTTCTGGTTGAGGGTCTTGGGGCGGATGGTGCGGCCGCGCGAGGACAGGATGTTCTGCGTGAGGACCTCGGCCGGGGTCTCCTGGCCGTCGCTCTCCCCGTTCTCGCTCGCCCTGAGCATGGCGATCGAGCGTTCCACTGCGTCCTCCGTCATCGGCTGTCCGGTGCGGAGCACCAGCATCATCTCGTCGAACAGGCGCTGGACGAGGGCGACTTCACCGGCGTCGCCGACCGCGCTGATCTCATTGCCCCGGACGTGGATGTCGGCCGCCGGGAAGGCCTCTTCGATCACGCGGAGGAGAGTGTCGCCGGAACCCAGCACGGTCACCATGGGGTGCTGGGCGGGGACGGTGAACTCTGCTCTCGCCTGCCCCTGCGCGGGGGTGTGAGCTGTGGGTGTCTGAGTCATGGGCCGGCGCTGTAGGCCTTGCTCGTCCTCCTCGATACGACTCGCCCGCCTCCGGGGCGGTCTGGCGCTTCAAGGGTACGCCGCGGGACTGACAACACCGTAGGAGTTTTGCGGCCGGACACCGGCGCTTCGGCGGGGCGGGCGGGGCCCGGCGCGGCGGCCGGGTCAGGCCGACCCGCCGAACCCGATCGTGGGCACCGCCCGGCGCAGCGGCCAGGGCCGGGGCTCGGCCAGGCCGGGCAGCATGTCCGCCAGGAACGCGTACCGGCTGAGCGCCTCCGGGTCCTGCTCCCGGACCGACTGCACGGTGCGCCACCAGGCCGCGACCTCGGACCAGCCGGGGGCCGACAGGGAGCCGCCGAACTCCTGCACCGACAGGGCCGCGGTGAGTCCCGCGAAGGCGAGCCGGTCGGCCAGCGGCCAGCCCGCCAGGCTGCCGGTGACGAAGCCGGCCACGAAGACGTCGCCCGCGCCGGTCGGGTCGAGGGCCTCCACGGCGATGGCCGGGACCTCCGCGCTCTCCCCGGTCCGCCGGTCCACGGCGTAGGCGCCGTCCGCGCCGAGGGTGACCACCGCGACCGGTACGTGGTCGGTGAGGGCGTGCGCGGCGGCGCGCGGACAGCCGGCGCCCGTGTACCGCATGGCCTCCTCGGCGTTCGGCAGGAACGCCTCGCAGTGCTCCAGGTCCGCGAGGCCGGCGAGGTCCCAGGCGCCGGTGTCGTCCCAGCCGACGTCGGCGAAGACGCGGGTGCCGCGCCCCGCGGCCTGGGCGATCCAGGGGGCCCGCTTGCCGGGCGTGAGCGAGGCGACGGCGGCTCGGGCGTGCGGCGGGCACGTGGGCGCGGGCTCCTCCGGGGGCGGCTCGTGGCCGTGGGAGACCATCGTGCGCTCCCCCTCGTACGCCATGGAGACGGTGACCGGGGAGTGCCAGCCGGGCACGGTGCGCGACGCGGAGAGGTCGATGCCCTCGCCCTGCGCGAGGGCGTCCCAGCAGTACTCGCCGTAGTGGTCGTCGCCGAAGGCGGCGGCGAGCGATGTCTTCAGGCCGAGGCGGGCCAGGGCGGTGGCCATGTTCGCGACGCCTCCGGGGCTCGACCCCATGCCGCGTGCCCAGGACTCGGTGCCGCGCACCGGGGCGGAGTCGAGCCCGGTGAAGATGATGTCCAGGAAGACGGTCCCCGTGAGGTAGACGTCCCGCGGCGGGTCCTGCGGCGCGCGCAGGGCGGCGAGCGGGTCGACCTGGGGCCGGTCGCGGTGGTCCTCTCCGGTGGACATGGTCACGGTGACTCCCTGACAGGTGCGGTTCAGGCCAGTCTGCACCACACCCGTGCCGACACCGCGTGACCTCACCGGGCGCCCGCGCTTGGGCGCCCCCCGGCGCCGGACGGGCCCTGCGCGAGGGACGGCCGCCTCGCGCCGGACGGCCCCTGCGTGCCGGCCGGAGGGGGCGGTCTACCAGCGGGGGACGCTCGGGGTGACCCAGCCCGGTTCGGCGACCCGCATGGCCGCCGCGTCGTCGCGCTCGCGCAGGGAGCCGTCGTCGTCGAGCCAGCGCCGGTGCAGGAACGCCAGCCGGTCCTGGTCGAGGGTGACGCCGAGGCCGGGCGCGTCGGAGACGGTGACCTGGCCGTCGTCGAAGGTGAGGCGTTCGGTCAGCACGTCCTCGGACTGCCAGGGGTAGTGGGAGTCGCAGGCGTGGCGGAGGTCGGGGACCGTAGAGGCGACGTGGGTCATCGCGGCGAGGCTGATCCCCAGGTGGGTGTTGGAGTGCATCGAGATCCCGACACCGAACGTGCGGCAGACGGCGGCGAGTCGCTGGGTGTTGCGCAGTCCGCCCCAGTAGTGGTGGTCGGAGAGCACCACCTGGACGGCGCCCTTGGTGAACGCCTCCTCGATCTCGGCGAAGGTCGTCACGCACATGTTGGTGGCGAGCGGTACGCCGGTCCGCGCGGCCACCTCGGCCATGGCGGGGGTGCCGAGCGCGGGGTCCTCCAGGTACTCGAGGACGTCGCCGAGTTCCGCGGCCACCTTCAGCGAGGTCTCCACGGACCAGGCGCCGTTGGGGTCCAGGCGCAGCGGGTGTCCGGGGAACGCCTCGGCGAGGGCGCGGACGGCGGCGACCTCCTCGTCCGGCGGGAAGACACCGCCTTTGAGCTTGAAGGAGGTGAAGCCGTGGCGCTCCGTGAACCTGCGGGCCTGCTCGACGACTCCGGCGGGGTTGACGGCGGCGCCCCAGTCGTCCTTCTCGGCGCGCACGCCGGCCGGGTGGGCGGCCCACTTGTAGAACAGGTAGGCGCTGTACTCGACGGTGTCCCGGACCTTGCCGCCGAGCAGCTCGTGCACGGGCAGGCCGAGCGCCTTGCCGAGGGCGTCGAGGCAGGCGACCTCGAAGGCGGAGACCACGGACAGCCGCAGCTTGTCGGCGGTCTGGACACCGCGCAGTCCGCCGACGTCGACCTGGCCGGAGACGTGTGCGCTGTCGACGGCCACCTCGTCGGCGAGGGCGAACAGGCCGTTCAGGTCGCTGACCCGGCGTCCGGTCAGGCGGGCGGCGAACGGGCGGGCCAGGTCGAGGTACCTGGTGTCGCCGTACGTCTCGCCCACGCCGGTGATCCCGTCGGCCGTCTCCACCTCCACGATCAGGCGGGGGGTGTACGGCTGGTGGACGCCCTGGGTGTTGAGCAGGGGCGGGTCGGCGACCAGGATCGGGGTCAGCCGTACGTCCGTGACGGTGAGGTTCACAGGGTGGCTCCCACGAGGTCGAGTCCGGCGGTGAGCAGGGTCGCGAGGTCGGCCAGGTCGGCGGCGGACGGGTCGGTGAGCGGGGCGCGCACGGGTCCCACCGGGCGGCCGCGGAGCCGGGCCGCGGCCTTCACCAGCGACACGGCGTATCCCGGTACGCGGTCGCGGAGTTCGACGAGGGGGACGTAGAAGCCGCGCAGCAGTTTCTCGACGGTGCCGTCGTCGCCGTCGCGGAGGGCGGTGAAGAAGGCGTTCGCGATCTCGGGGGCGAAGGCGTGCACGGCGGAGGAGTAGGCGGGGACGCCGACGGCGGCGTAGGAGCGGGCCTGGATCTCGGCGGTGGAGGCGCCGTTGAAGAACAGGAAGTCCTCGGGGGCGGCGAGCGTGAGCCGTTGCAGCCGGTCGAGGTCGCTGTGGCCGTCCTTGAGCCCGATGACGTGCGGGATGCGGGCGATGCGCTTCAACGAGTCGGCTGTGTAGGCGACTTGGCCGCGCTGGTAGGCGATGAGCGGGAGCGTGGTGCGGGCCGCGAGCTGTTCCAGCTGGGCGACCAGGCCGTCCTGCGGGGCGGCGACGAGGTAGTGGGGCAGGACGAGGAGGGCGTCGGCGCCGGCGTCCTCGGCGATGCGGGCGAAGCGGGTGGCCTGGGCCCAGCCGTAGCCGACGCCGGCGACGACGGGCACGCGGCCGGCGGTCTCCTCGACGGCGACGGTGACGACCCGGCGGTACTCGTCCTCGTCGAGGGAGAAGAACTCGCCGGTGCCGCAGGCGGGGAAGACGGCGCCGGGGTCGGTGGCGACCTGGGCCGCGAGGTGCGCGCGGAGGCCGTCGGGGTCGAGCGAGCCGTCGTCGTGGAAGCTGGTCAGCGGGAAGGACAGCACGCCGCGTGTCATGCCCTCCCGCAGCCGCCGGACCGTGTCGGTGTCGAGGCTCACCCTCGCTCATCTCCCTGTGCAGACGTTATCTACGTATGTAGATGGAGGTTAGATACGCGAACGGTGGCCGTCAAGCGACGGTCCGGTCCGCTTACGATCGGCACATGTCAGAGACAGGCGGCGTCCGCGAGGTGAAGTCCGCGGCGCGCACCGTCGAGCTGCTGGAGGTGCTGGCCGCGCGCGGCGAGCGGCCGGCCCGCCTCCAGGAACTCAGCGACGAACTGGGCGTGCCGCGCAGTTCGATGTACGCGCTGCTGCAGACCCTGATCTCGCGCGGCTGGGTCCGCACCGACGTCACCGGCTCCCTGTACGGCATCGGCATGCACGCCCTGCTGACCGGCACCAGCTATCTGGACTCCGACCCGCGCGTGCGCGCCGTACGCCCGTATCTCGACGAGGCGTCGCAGGCCCTGGGCGAGACACTGCACCTGGGCCGTCTCGACGGCCGGCACGTGACGTACCTGGCGACGCGCGAGTCGCACGAGTACCTGCGCACCATCAGCCGGGTGGGGCGGCGGCTGCCCGCGCACGTGGGCGCGCTGGGCAAGGCGCTGCTGGCCGAGCGGGGCGACGACGAGCTGCCCGAGGGACCCTACGAGGCGCTCACCCCCCGCTCCCACACGAGCAGGCGGTCCCTGGCTGCCGACCTCGCGCGGGTGCGGGCGCGGGGGTACGCGATCGACCGGGAGGAGGGCGTGACCGGCATCGTCGGCTTCGGTTTCGCGCTGCGCTACGACTCCCCCGTGCGGGACGCGATCAGCTGCTCGGTACCGGTGGCCCGGCTGACGCCGGAGCACGAGGGGCGGATCGTCGCGGTGACGCGGGAGATCAGGGCGAAGATCGAGGCGACGGCGCGGGGCACCGGCGGCGCACCGCACTGGCGCCGGTAGACACACGGGAAGGGCCTGGCTCGGCCGGCCCCACACCCCGGCGGGCGACGGCCGCGCCGGGGTCCTCGTGGCATCGGCTCAGGGGAACTCGTACGCCTCCACCTCGGCGAGGTACCGGGACCGCCGCTCCTCGTCGTCCTCCAGGAAGGACGCGGCGAACGAGTTGCGGGCCAGCTCCCGCAGCCGCTCGTCGCCGAGGCCGAGCGCCTGTCGTACGGCGTCGAAGTTGTCGCCCGCGTAGCCGCCGAAGTAGGCGGGGTCGTCGGAGTTGACCGTGCAGAGCAGCCCCGCGTCCAGCATGGCGGGCAGCGGGTGGTCGGCGAGGACGTCGACCGTGCGCAGGCGGACGTTGGACAGGGGGCACAGCGTCAGCGGGATCCGGTCGCGGACCAGCCGCTCGACCAGCGCCGGGTCCTCCATGCAGCGCAGACCGTGGTCGACGCGCTCCACGCCGAGCACGTCCAGAGCCTCGGTGATGTACTGCGGCGGGCCCTCCTCGCCGGCGTGCGCCACGCGGCGCAGCCCGAGCGCGGCGGCCGCCTCGTACACCGCGCGGAACTTCGCCGGCGGGTGCCCGACCTCGGCCGAGTCGAGCCCCACCCCGGTGATCCGGTCCAGGTACGGCTTGGCCGCGTCCAGGGTCTCCAGGGCCGACTCGGCCGACTCGTCCCGCAGGAAGCACAGGATCAGCCGGGTCGACACGCCGTGCGCCGACTCGCTCGACTCCAGCGCCCGCCACAGCCCCTCGACGACCGTGTCCATACCGACGCCGCGCGCGAGGTGTGCCTGCGGGTCGAAGAAGATCTCCGCGTGCCGCACCCCCTGCGCCGCCGCCCGCGCGAGGTAGGCGTTCGCCAGGTCCGCGAAGTCCTGCTCGGTGCGCAGCACGGCCATGAGCTCGTAGTACAGGTTCAGGAAGGACTGCAGGTCCTCGAACCGGTACGCCTCACGCAGCGCGTCGGTGTCGGCGTACGGCAGCACGACACCGTTGCGGGCGGCCAGCTCGAAGGCCAGCTCCGGCTCCAGGGTGCCTTCGATATGGAGGTGCAGTTCTGCTTTCGGGAGAGGCATCGAAGTATCGTACGGGGGTTTTATCGGCGTTTCGGAACCGGGACCCGCAGCAGATCGTGCGCCACGGTCAGGGCCCCCTCGAAGCCGGCCGCCCGCGCCGCGCGCTCGAAGGCGTCGGGGTCGGGGTAGCGCTGGCTGAAGTGGGTGAGCACCAGGTGGCGCACGCCCGCGTCCCGCGCCACCCGGGCGGCCTGACCGGCCGTCAGATGGCCGTGCTCCACCGCGAGTTCCTCGTCCTCGTCGAGGAAGGTGGACTCGATGACCAGCAGGTCGCAGCCGTCCGCGAGCGCGTGCACACCGTCGCACAGCCGGGTGTCCATGACGAACGCGAACCGCTGCCCCCGGCGCACCTCACTGACGTCCTCCAGCCGCACCCCGCCCACGGACCCCTCGCGCTGGACGCGGCCCACGTCCGGGCCCTTCACACCGAGTGCGGCGAGCCGGTCGGGCAGCATGCGGCGGCCGTCGGGCTCGACCAGCCGGTAGCCGTAGGACTCGACGGGGTGGGAGAGCTTGCGGGCCTCCAGGGTGTAGCCGGGCGCGGTCGCGAGCACGCCGTCCGTGTCGACCGGAACCCGGGTGAGTTCGACCGTCTCGCGGTAGGCGGTCGCGTACCGCAGGCGGTCGAAGAAGTGGGCGCCGGACAGCGGGTAGTGCGCGGTGATCTCGTGCGGGACCCGGTCCAGGTTGACGCGCTGGATGACTCCGGCGAGGCCGAGGCTGTGGTCGCCGTGGAAGTGCGTGACGCAGATCCGGTTCAGGTCGTGGGCGGCGACCCCCGCCCGCAGCATCTGGCGCTGGGTGCCCTCACCGGGGTCGAACAGGATGCCCTCGCCGTCCCAGCGCAGCAGGTAGCCGTTGTGGTTGCGGTGCCGGGTCGGGACCTGGCTGGCGGTGCCGAGGACCACCAGTTCGCGTACGGACATCGCCCGCTATCCGGGGGGCCACTGCATGCCGCGGCCGCCCAGCACGTGGGCGTGCGCGTGGAAGACGGTCTGGCCGACGCCGGCGCCGGTGTTGAAGACGACCCGGTAGCTCTCCAGGCCGTCCTGCTCGGCGACCGCCTTCGTCTCGCGCAGCACGTCCGCGGTGAGCGCGGGATCGGCTTCCGCGAGCGCGGCGGCGTCCTGGTGGTGCGCCCTGGGGATCACCAGGACGTGGGTGGGCGCCTGCGGGTTGATGTCGCGGAACGCCACGGTGGTCCCGGTCTCCCGGACGATGGTCGCCGGGATGTGCCCTGCGACGATCTTGCAGAACAGGCAGTCGTCCTGCGGCTCCCCAGCCATGCGGTGTCTCCTCCACGCGTGGTGATCTCTGACGTCGGCATGGTATCGACTCGACCGCCGCGGGGGCGCTGCCCCCGGACCCCCGCTCCTCGAACGCCGGAGGGGCTGATCTTCCAGCCCCTCCGGGGGGTTTGCGGACGAGGCCCGTTCAGGGCCGAAGCGGGGGTCCGGGGGCGGCAGTCCGCAGAAGGGTCACGGCAGCGAGGGGGGCGTCTTGGCCGGGGTCTCCTCCAACGCGGCCAGCGCCAGCTCGATCGCCTTGTCGAGCTGCGCGTCGCGGCCCGCCGCGTGGTCCTGGGGACGCTGCACGACCTCCACGTCCGGGTCCACGCCGTGGTTCTCCACGCCCCACTCGTACCCCTCCAGCCAGAACGCGTACTTGGGCTGGGTGATGAGCGTGCCGTCGACCAGGCGGTAGCGGCTGTCGATGCCGATGACACCGCCCCAGGTGCGGGTGCCGACCACCGGCCCGATGCGCAGCGCCCTGATCGCCGCGTTGACGATGTCCCCGTCGGAGCCGGAGAACTCGTTGGCGACGGCGACGACAGGACCGCGGGGCGCGTCCTGCGGGTAGCTGACGGGACGCATCCCGCGCGGCAGGTCCCAGCCGACGATCCGCCGGGCGAGCTTCTCGACGACCAGCTGGGAGGTGTGGCCGCCGCGGTTCTCGCGGACGTCCACGACCAGGCCCTCGCGGGTCACCTCGACGCGCAGGTCACGGTGGATCTGGGCCCAGCCCGGCGCCTGCATGTCCGGCACGTGGAGGTAGCCGAGCCGGCC
Organism: Streptomyces sp. NPDC043878; assembly: GCF_056435735.1. Lineage (NCBI taxonomy): Bacteria > Bacillati > Actinomycetota > Actinomycetes > Kitasatosporales > Streptomycetaceae > Streptomyces > Streptomyces sp. NPDC043878. Next base: position 150,887 of record NZ_JBWKDW010000014.1, on the reverse strand, counting down.
GCCGGACCGTTCGTGGACGTAGGCCCGCCGGTCCGCGACCCAGGCGTGGTAGCGCAGCGGTTCCTCGTCCGCGACGGGCACGACGACGGCATGGCGTGCGTCTCCGCCGCCGGACGGGGAGATGGTCAGCTCGACCGGTCTGCCCGCCGTCCCCACCAGCAGCGGGCCGGGCCCGGCGACCGGGTCGACCGGTGCCCCGCCGACCGCGACGATCGCGTCCCCGGCGCGCACCGCGACTCCTGGCGCGGCGAGCGGGGAGCGGGCGTCGGGGTCCGAGGTCTCCGTGGGCAGGATCCGGTCGATGCGCCAACTGCCGTCCTCGTGACGGGAGATGTCGGCGCCGAGCAGCCCCTGCCGGGCGCGCCGGCCGGCTCGGCCGCGCGGGACGACGTAGGCGTGCGAGGTACCGAGTTCGCCCTGCACCTCCCACAGCAGGTCGACCAGGTCGTCGTGGGTGGCGACCCGGTCGAGGACCGGCCGGTAGCGGTCGAGGACGCCGTCCCAGTCGACTCCGCCGAGGTCCGGCCGCCAGAAGTGGTCGCGCATGATGCGGCCGGTCTCGTCGTACATCTGGCGCCACTCGGCCGCCGGGTCGACCGTCTGGCGGACCCGGCCGAGGTCGACGGTGATGTTGGTGTCGCTGTCCTCGTCGTTGGAGGCGCGCCGGTCGCTGGGGACGACCTTGAGCCGGCCGTCGGTCCACAGCAGGACGCGTTTGCCGTCGCCGCTGACCGCGAAGTGGTCGGCGTCGGCGGCGAGATGCTCGATGCGCTGCTGGACGAGGTCGTAGCGTTCCAGCTCGGTGTCGGGGTCCGGGGCGTCCGGGGTGGCCCGGGAGGCGCCGAGCACTCCGCGCACGGGGTGCCGCAGCCACAGCACGCCGTCCTTGGCCGCGCGCAGGTTGGAGTAGCGGGCGGCCTCGACCGGGAACGGCACGATGCGGTCGGCGAGGCCCTCCAGGTCGACGCGGGTGGCGGGGGTGCCCTCGCTGTCGGGCGTCTCGTCCTTGTCCGGTGCCTCGAAGGGCCGGCCGTGCCGCTGCGGTCCGAAGGGGGACGGGGTGGTCGCGGCCAGGGTGATCAGGTGCGGGCGTACGCCCTCCACGAACGCCAGGTCGAAGACGTGCTCGTCGTAGACCGGGTCGAAGGAGCGGGTCGACAGGAAGGCGAGGTGCTTGCCGTCGAGGGTGAAGGCCGGCGCGTAGTCCTTGAACCGCAGCGGGGTGGCCTCGGTGACCGACAGGTCGGTGGTGTTGGCGAGCCGCAGCTGACGCAGCGGGTCGATGCCGGGGTGCGACCAGGCCAGCCAGGCGGAGTCGGGTGAGAAGACCAGCCCGGACACGTCCCCGTCCTCGCTGCGGTCGACCTCGCGGACCTCGCCGGTCTCGCGTTCGACGAGCAGGACGCGGCCGTCGTGCGCGGCGACGGCGGCGCGGCTGCCGTCGGGCGCCATGGCGAGACCGAGGACCCGGCCGAGTTGTCCGGCGGCGAGCCGGCGCGGGGTCGCACCGGGCGCGAGTCCGGTGGCGGGCGCGAACTCCAGGGCGTCCTCGCCCTCCGCGTCCGTCACCCACACCACCCACTCCTCGCCCTCGGCGCGGAAGGTGCGCGGCAGCCGGGCCCGCACACCGGGCTCGGCGGCGAGGGCGCGGGCCGGTCCGGAGCGGTGGGTGACCCAGTGGACACCGCCGCGGACGGCGACCGCGCTGCCGCGCCCGGTGTGGTCGGGGGCCGCGGAGCCGAACCAGCGGGCGGCGTTCACCGGGAACGGCTGCCGGCCGGTGCGCTGGCCGCCGAGCCGGATGTCCAGCCTGCGGGGTTCGGCGCCGTCGAGGTCGTCGAGCAGCCACAGTTCACCGGCGCAGCAGTACACGACCCTGGTGCCGTCACCGGCCGCGTGGCGGGCGTAATAGCCGTCGAGCGGGGTGTGTCGCCGCAGGTCGGACCCGTCGGCGAGGGAGGAGTACAGCGCGCCGACGCCCTCGTGGTCGGACAGGAACCCGATCCTGTCCCCCGCCCACAGCGGGTACTCGATGTTCCCGTCGAGGTCGGCGTGCAGCCGGACGAACTCGCCCTGGCCGTCGTGGTCGATCCACAGCTTGCCCGCGGTGCCGCCCCGGTAGCGCTTCCACCAGGCGGCCTCGCGTCCCATGGGCGCGGACAGCAGCACCGTGGCGGGCCCCTCGGCGACGTCGCCGACAGGGCCGTAGGGCAGGGTGGTGGCCGGTCCTCCGTCGAGCGGGACGGCGCGCGCCCAGGTCCGGCGCAGGCTGGCCTGGCCGTGGGTGGTGATCGCGAGGACCTGTCCGTCCGGGGTCCAGCCGCGCACCTGGGTCCTGCCGCTGCCCCAGTACGTCAGGCGCCTGGACGGCCCGCCGTCGACCGGGGCGATGTACACCTCGGGGGCGCCGTCCCGGCCGGAGGTCCAGGCGACGGTCGTGCCGTCGGGGGAGATCCGGGGCTGGGTGACCGGCACGTTGTCGGCGCTGACCCGCCAGGCGCGGCCCCCGTCGAGGGGGGCCAGCCAGACGTCGTCCTCGGCGGTGAAGGCGACCAACTCGCCGTGCGGGTGCGGAAAGCGGAGGTAGGCCGGTGTGGGCGACTGTGTCACCCGGTCACCCTACGCAGCGGCCGCCCGCCGCGCACAGGGAAACGGATCACTTCCCCTCGACGGGACGGCACCGCGGATCGGTCTGGCACCAGATGGTCCGGGTGACGGTCACCGTGGTGGTGGGTCCCCGCTGTCCGGGGTTGTCGACGCGGGGGGCGGTCGTGGCGTCGCAGTTGCCGAGCCCGTCCACGTGGAAGCGCACCCTGCCGCCCACCTTGGCGGTCAGATCGCCGCGCACACAGGCGCCGTTGACGGCGTGGGTGACCTTGCCGGTGACGGCGATGTCCTGCCCGTCGTCCGTCTCCCCCTTGCAGTCGACGCTCGCGACGGTCCGCTCGGTCGCCGAGGGCGCGGTGGAGGCCGACGCGTGGCCGTCGTAGGAGGCGGTGCAGGTCAGCCAGCGGACGTCCACGTTCTGCCGCTCCAGCCGCTTGGTCGCGGTCTGGTCGGTGGTGAACGCCACGCTCGCGGAACTCAGTCCGTTCGGATCGCAGGCGGCCGCGCCGCCCACCGCGACCACCGCGAACACGGCCGCTGCCGCCACCCGCCGGCCCCGCGGCCGACGCCAGATGCGCCTCAAAGCCCCCATGGAAGGCAGCCTGCCACCGACCGCGTCGTCGCGGAAGGGCGCATACGGCCACTCACGCGCCCGCGTGCGCCCCGCTGTCAGCCGCGCAGCAGCAGCCACTCCTGGAGTTCCACGAGGTTGCCCTCGGGGTCCTTGAGATGGGCGACGCGCAGCCGGTCGGTCATGGACTCCGGGCCGTTGAGCAGGGTCGCGCCGCGGGTCGCGAGGTCCGCGCAGTAGCCGTCCAGGTCGTCGACGCGCAGCACGACCAGGGAACGGTGGCCGCTCGCCGCGTCACCGAGTTCGCCCAGCACCTCGGCCATCATGGCCCGGTCCTGGAGCGCGATGCCCGCCGAGCCGGCCGCGGGGCTGAACTTCTCGTACGGCCCGTCCGCCGCCCCCGACTGCGGCCGCAGGCCGAGGACTTCGGCGTAGAAGCGGTAGCAGGCGGGGAAGTCGGTGACCAGCAGGCGTACTTGTGCGAGTTCCACGATCAGCTCTCCGGGGGTCAGGACCAGCGGCCGGTGCGGCCGAGGAGCAGGGCGGTGGCCGCCGTGCCGGCGGTCGAGGTGCGCAGCACGGTGGGACCGAGCCGGTACGCCTTCGCGCCGGCCTCCTCGAACAGTGCCAGCTCCTCGGGCGAGACACCGCCCTCGGGCCCCACGACCAGCACGATCTCGCCGGTGGCGGGCAGTTCGGCCGTCGCGAGCGGGGCGCTGCCGTAGGCGCGGTCCTCGTGCAGTACGGCGGCGAAGTCGGCCGTGGCCAGAAGTGCCGCGACCTGCTTGCTCGTCGACGCGTCCGCGACCTCGGGGAAGCGGACCCGGCGGGACTGCTTGCCGGCCTCACGGGCGGTGGCGCGCCACTTGGCGAGGGACCTCAGCCCGCGCTCGCCCCGCCACTGCGTGACGCAGCGGGCGGCGGCCCACGGCACGATCGCGTCGACGCCGGTCTCGGTCATCGTCTCCACGGCCAGCTCGCCCCGGTCCCCCTTGGGCAGGGCCTGGACGACGGTGATCCGGGGCTGCGGCGCGGGCTCCTCGGACACGCGGGTGAGCCGCAGGACCAGCCGGTCCTTGCCCTCGGCGGCGGTCACCTCGCCCTCGGCCCACCGGCCGGCGCCGTCGGTGAGGACGACGGCCTCCCCGGCGCGCAGCCGCTTCACGGAGACGGCGTGCCGTCCCTCGGGGCCGTCGAGGACGTAGGGTCCGCCGTCACCCGGCGGGACGGCCTCGACCACGAACACCGGGGCGGTCATCGGCCCGTGCCCCCGGCCGGGAACTCCGACAACGCTGTCCTGGCGGCGTCGAGTTCGGCGGCCAGCACCTCGACGAGCCGCCCGGCGGGCAGCTCGCGGGCCATCCGGTGGCCCTGCCCGGCCCACAGCGCCATGCCCTGCGCGTCGCCCGCCTTGGCGGCCGCCTTGCGCAGCGGGGAGGTCAGGTGGTGGATCTCGGGATAGGCCGCCGGCGCGTACGGGCCGTGCTCGCGCATGAACCGGTTGACCAGGCCGCGGGCCGGACGGCCGGAGAAGGCGCGGGTCAGCTCGGTGCGCACGAACAGCGGGTTGGTCAGCGCCTGCTTGTGCACGGCGTGCGCGCCGGACTCGGGGGTGGCGAGGAAGGCCGTGCCGAGCTGGGCCGCGTGGGCGCCCGCGGCGAGCACCGCGGCGATCTGGCTGCCCCGCATGATGCCGCCGGCGGCGACGACCGGTAGGTCCACGCTCTCGCTCACCTGGGCGACCAGCGACAGCAGTCCGATGCCGGAGCCGTCCGCCTCCGGGTCGTCGCGGTGGGTGCCCTGGTGGCCGCCCGCCTCCACGCCCTGCGCTATCACCGCGTCGGCGCCCGCCCGCTGCACGGCGAGGGCCTCCTCCACGGTGGTCGCGGTGACCAGGGTCACGGTGCCGGCGCGGCGCAGGGCCTCCAGGGTGTCGGGGCCGGGGACGCCGAAGTGGAAGGAGACCGCCGGCACCGGGTTGTCCAGCAGCACGGCGAGCTTGGCGTCGTAGCCGTCGTCGCGGCCGGTGTCGGGGTCACCGAGTTCGGTGGCGTACCAGCTGGCCTCGCCGGCCAGCTGGTGGGCGTAGACGTCCACGGTCGCCGGAGCGGGCGGCGCGGTGCCGGCCGGGCCGCCCGCGCCGGCCCCGGGGTACTCCGGCTGCGGCATGAAGAGGTTCACGCCGAACGGCCGGCCGGTGAGCCCCCGCACCTGCTTGATGTCCTCGTACATCCCGTCCGCGGTCTTGTACCCGGCGGCCAGGAAGCCCAGCCCGCCCGCCTCGGACACGGCGGCGGCGAGCTGCGGGACGGAGACACCGCCCGCCATGGGAGCCTGCACGATCGGATGGCGGCAGAGATCGGTCAGTGCGGTGGACATGACGGCATGTTGTCACGTCCACCCGACAGGTCCGAATCCGGCCTTCCGCCCGGCACGGGCCACCCGCACCGCCTGGCGGACGGCCTCAGCCACCGCCCGTCACCGCCCGTTGAAGGCGTCCTTGAGCCGGGAGAACAGCCCCTGCTGACCGGGCTGGAACTGCCCCGTCGGCCGCTCCTCGCCGCGCAGCTTGGCGAGTTCCCGCAGCAGTCGCTCCTGCTCCGGGTCCAGCTTGCTCGGGGTCATGACCTCGACGTGGACGATCAGGTCGCCGCGTCCGCCGCCCCGCAGATGCGTGATGCCCCGGCCGTGCAGCGGGATCGACTGGCCGGACTGGGTGCCCGGGCGGATGTCGACCTCCTCCATCCCGTCGAGGGTCTCCAGCGGCACCTTGGTGCCGAGGGACGCCGCCGTCATCGGGAGGGTGACCGTGCAGTGCAGGTCGTCGCCGCGCCGCTGGAAGGTCGAGTGCGGCAGCTCGTGGATCTCGACGTAGAGGTCACCGGCGGGGCCGCCGCCGGGGCCTACCTCGCCCTCGCCCGCGAGCTGGATGCGGGTGCCGTTGTCGACACCGGCGGGGATCTTCACGGTCAGCGTCCGGCGCGAGCGCACCCGTCCGTCGCCCGCGCACTCCGGGCACGGGGTGGGCACCACGGTGCCGAAGCCCTGGCACTGCGGGCACGGCCGCGAGGTCATGACCTGGCCGAGGAAGGACCGCGTGACCTGCGACACCTCACCGCGTCCGCGGCACATGTCACAGGTCTGGGCGGAGGTGCCCGGCGCCGCGCCCTCACCGTTGCAGGTGGTGCAGACGATGGCCGTGTCGACCTGGATGTCCTTCGTGGTGCCGAAGGCCGCCTCGTCGAGCTCGATCTCCAGCCGGATCATCGCGTCCTGGCCGCGCCGGGTGCGCGAGCGCGGGCCCCGTTGCGACGCCGTCCCGAAGAACGCGTCCATGATGTCCGAGAAGTTCCCGAAGCCGCCGGCCCCGAAGCCGCCCGCGCCACCGCCGGCCTGCGAGAGCGGGTCGCCGCCGAGGTCGTAGACCTGCTTCTTCTGCGGGTCCGAGAGCACCTCGTAGGCGGCGTTGATCTCCTTGAACCGCTCCTGGGTCTTCGGGTCCGGATTGACGTCCGGGTGCAGCTCGCGTGCGAGCCGCCGGAAGGCCTTCTTGATCTCTTCCTGCGACGCGTCGCGGCGCACGCCGAGAACGGCGTAGTAGTCCGTGGCCACTTACGACTCCGCCAGGATCTGTCCGACGTACCGTGCCACTGCGCGTACCGCTCCCATCGTTCCCGGGTAATCCATGCGGGTCGGTCCGACCACGCCGAGCTTGGCTACTGCCTCGCCGCCCGAACCGTAACCGACCGACACCACAGAAGTGGAGTTGAGTCCCTCATAGGCGTTCTCATGACCGATGCGTACGGTCATGCCCGAATCCCCCGCCTCACCCAGCAACTTGAGAAGCACGACCTGCTCCTCCAGTGCCTCCAGGACGGGCCGGATGGTGAGGGGGAAGTCATGTCCGAAGCGGGTCAGATTGGCGGTGCCGCCGATCATCAGCCGCTCCTCGTTCTCCTCGACGAGCGTCTCCAGGAGGGTGGAGAGCACCATGGCGACCGTACCGCGGTCCTCGACGTCGAACGCCTCCGGCAGGTCCTCCACGAGCTGCGGCACGTCGCTGAAGCGTCGGCCGGCGACCCGGCTGTTGAGCCGGGCCCGCAGATCCGCGAGCGACGCCTCCCCGAAGGGCGCCGGGGCGTCCACCATCCGCTGCTCGACCCGGCCCGTGTCCGTGATCAGCACGAGCATCAGACGCGCGGGGGCCAGCGCGAGCAGTTCCACGTGCCGCACGGTCGAGCGGGTCAGCGACGGGTACTGCACCACGGCGACCTGCCGGGTGAGCTGGGCGAGCAGCCGCACGGTGCGCGCGACGACGTCGTCGAGGTCGACCGCGCCGTCGAGGAAGTTCTGGATGGCGCGGCGCTCGGGCGCGGTCATCGGCTTGACGCCCGCGAGCTTGTCGACGAACAGCCGGTAGCCCTTGTCGGTGGGGATGCGCCCGGCGCTGGTGTGCGGCTGGGCGATGTACCCCTCGTCCTCCAGGGCCGCCATGTCGTTGCGCACGGTCGCCGGGGACACGCCGAGGCTGTGCCGCTCGGTGAGCGCCTTGGAACCGACCGGCTCCTCGGTGCCCACATAGTCCTGGACGATGGCGCGCAGCACCTTCAGCCTGCGTTCACTCAGCACCGCGCTCACCTCCAGACGTCGTCCCCCGGGCCCTGCTCCTGGCACTCTGTCGGTCCGAGTGCCAGCACCGACCCGCCCAGTGTACGGCCGGGGGGTGCACCCCGGGCAAGGCCGGTCGCACGGCTCGCTGCCGGCACCCCGGCGCACGACCGGCCACCGCTGTCACCTGCCCCGCGAGAGCCGCCGGACACGGCCCGGAGCGAATCCGGTGTTTCCCGCCGGGCGGGCGGCGCCGATCGCCGGACACGGCCTAGCGTCGCGGTATGACGGTGACTTGGGAAGAGCTCGGGTGGGAGTGGCTGGCAGTCGGGGTCGGGCGGCGCAGACTGCCGGGCTGGGACTGCACGGCCGGGCTGGTCGTCGGGGCGGACGCGGTCCTCGTGGTGGACGCCGGGTCCCGTCTCGCGGAGGGCGCGCTGCTGCGGGCGCGGGCCAAGGAGCTGGCGGGCCGGGATGTGACCCATCTCGCGCTCACCCACCCCCACTTCGACCACGTCTTCGGGGCGGCGGCGTTCACGGACGCGGAGGTGTTCGGCGCGGCCGGCTTCGACACGGTGACCGGGGCGGCCGGGCGGGAGGAGATGCGCGCGGACGCGGTGCGCAACGGGCTGGACGAACGGGCGGCGGGCGAGGCCGCGGCCGCGCTCACCCCGCCCGGGCAGCTCGTCCACGGTGAGCGGACCCTCGACCTGGGCGGCCGGCGGGCGCTGCTGGCGGACGCGGGTCCCGGCCACACCGCGCACGACCTGGCGGTGGTGGTGCCGGGCGACCCGCGGGTGGTGTTCTGCGGCGACCTGGTCGAGGAGTCCGGCGAGCCGCAGGCCGGCCCGGACGCCGTACCGTCGCGGTGGCCCGCCGCCCTCGACCGGCTACTCGCCCTCGGCGGCGCGGACGCGCTGTACGTGCCGGGCCACGGGGCCGTCGTGGACGCGGCGTTCGTACGGACGCAGCGGGACACCCTGGCGGCCCGCTTCGGCGTGTCGCGGGGACCCTCGTAGGGCCACCCGGGCGCTTCTCCTATCGTCATCCGAATGCGCCCACCCGTCTCCCGCCACCACCCCTCCAACGAGGGCCCTTCGGGCCCGCGGCGCCGTCTGTACTCTCCGGACCTGACCCCGCCGTGGAAGAAGCCCCAGCCCGTGCCCGAGGTGCCGGCGGAGCCGGGTCTCGTGGTGGAGGAGCCGGGCACCGGCTTCTGCGGCGCGGTGGTCCGCTGCGAGGCCGGCACGGTCACCCTGGAGGACCGCTTCGGCAAGCACCGCGTGTTCCCCATGGAGCCGCGCGGCTTCCTGCTGGAGGGCCGCCCGGTGACGCTCGTACGGCCCGCCGGACAGGCTCCGGTACGGCCCTCCCGCACCGCGTCCGGTTCGGTCGCCGTCCCCGGCGCACGCGCGCGCGTGGCCCGCGCCGGCCGCATCTACGTCGAGGGCCGGCACGACGCCGAACTGGTCGAGCGGGTGTGGGGCGACGACCTGCGCATCGAGGGCGTGGTGGTCGAGTACCTGGAGGGCGTCGACGACCTGCCCGCCATCGTGGCCGAGTTCGCGCCGGGACCCGACGCCCGCCTGGGTGTCCTGGTGGACCACCTGGTGCCGGGCAGCAAGGAGTCCCGTATCGCCGCGTCCGTGACCAGCGACCACGCGCTGGTCGTCGGCCACCCCTACATCGACGTCTGGGAGGCGGTGAAGCCGTCGGCCCTGGGCATCGCGGCCTGGCCCCGCGTCCCGCGCGGCCAGGACTGGAAGACGGGCGTGTGCCGGGCGCTGGGCTGGCCCGAGAACACGGGCGCGGCCTGGCAGCACATCCTGTCGAGGGTCCACTCCTACCGGGACCTGGAGCCGGAGCTGCTGGGCCGGGTCGAGGAGCTCATCGACTTCGTGACGGCGGACGCCTGACCGGAGGCGGCGAGCCCTGCCGGGCCGACCCCGGCGCGGGTCAGTCGACCAGGTCCCTGACCACCGCGTCCGCCAGCAGCCGTCCCCGCAGGGTGAGCACCGCGGCCCCGTCGTCGTACGGCCGCCGCTGCAGGAGTCCGTCGTTCAGCGCCCGGCCCGCCGCGGCGAGCCCCGCCGCGCGCAGCAGCGACAGCGGCACGCCCTCCCGCAGCCGCAGCTCCAGCAGGATCCGCTCCACCCGGCGGTCCTCCGCGGACAGGACCTCCCGCCCGGCGCCCGGTGAGCGCCCCGCCGCGAGCGCCGCCGCGTAGGCCCCCGGATGCTTCACGTTCCACCAGCGCACTCCGCCCACGTGACTGTGCGCGCCGGGGCCCGCGCCCCACCAGTCGGCGCCCCGCCAGTAGAGCTCGTTGTGCAGGCAGCGGCCCGCGTCCGAGGTCGCCCAGTTCGACACCTCGTACCAGTCGTAGCCCGCCGCCGACAGCAGTTCGTCGGCCATCAGGTAGCGGTCGGCGTGCTCGTCGTCGTCCGTCATGGGCACCTCGCCGCGGCGGATCCGGCGAGCCAGCTGGGTACCCTCCTCGACGATCAGGGCGTACGCCGAGACGTGGTCGGGACCGGCACCGAGCGCCGCCTCCAGCGAGGCCCGCCAGTCGTCGTCGGACTCACCGGGGGTGCCATAGATCAGGTCGAGGTTCACATGCTCGAAGCCCGCGGCGCGGGCCTCCGCCACACAGGCCTCTGGGCGGCCCGGGGTGTGCGTGCGGTCCAGCACCTTCAGGACGTGCCGCCGCGCGCTCTGCATGCCGAAGGAGACCCGGTTGAAGCCGCCGTGCCGCAGGGCCGCGAGATACGCCGGGTCGACCGACTCCGGGTTCGCCTCCGTCGTCACCTCCGCGTCCTCGGCCAGCCCGAACTCCTCACGGATCGAGCGCAGCATCCGTACGAGGTCGCCCGCGGCCAGCAGGGTGGGCGTGCCGCCGCCGACGAAGACCGTACGGACCGGGCGCGGGTCGTCGCCGAGGACCTTGCGGGCCAGGCGGATCTCGTCGATCACCGTGTCCGCGTAGTTGTCCCGGGAGGCGAGCACCCCGCCGGTGCCGCGCAGCTCGGTCGCCGTGTACGTGTTGAAGTCGCAGTAGCCGCAGCGGGTCGCGCAGTACGGAACGTGCAGATAGAACCCGAGGGGGCGGTCGGCGGCCCCGGCGAGCGCGGACGCGGGCAACGCGCCGTCGCCGGGAACGGGCTCGCCGTCGGGAAGAGCGGAAGGCATGACCCCATTGTCCAGCACCGGGGGGTCGGGCGTGTCGGGGCGGGGGCGGTGGGGCTGGCGGGGGTGCGGGGGCTGGCATGGGGGTGGGGGGCTGGCATGGGGGTGCCGGGGGGTGGGCGGCTGGCGCGGGCTGCGGGCTGCGGGCTGCGGGCTGCGGGCTGCGGGCTGCGGGCTGCGGGCTGCGGATGGTCTCGCTGCCGTACGACTGCCACAGGTGCCCGAGGCCGTGGGGCCGGCGCCGCCCGGCCACCCGCACCCACCCGCACCCACCCGCACCCACCCGCACCCGCGTGCGTACGTCGTCCGGCGGGCGGCCGGCGGGTCTCCGAGCCGGAGACGGCGCCGGCCGCGCGGGCCGCCGCCACGCGCACGGGCGGGGGCCGGGGACGGGTGCGGACCGGGGACGGGGGCGTGGGTCCGGCGCGGGCGCGGGGCCAGGGACGGGCGCGGGCCGGGGAAGAAGCCGCGTCACTCCGCCTGGAGGACCAGGAGCGCGAGGTCGTCCTCCGGCGGGCCCGTGCCGAAGTCGTGCACGAGGCACTTGATGCGCTCCGCGATCAGCTGGGCGCTCAGCCCCACGCAGCCGGTGAGCGCCGCCGCGAGGCCGTCGCCGTCGTCGAACTGGCGGGAGCCGGAGCGGCGTTCCGTCACGCCGTCGGTCACGCACAGCAGGCTGTCGCCGGGCCGCAGCACGAAGGTCTCGCTGACGTACGTCTCGTCCTCGACCACCCCGAGGAGGGTCTGCGGCCGGGCGGCCGTGCAGACCTCGCCGCCCGCCCCGAGCAGCAGCGGCAGCGGGTGCCCGGCGGAGGCGAGTGTGCAGCGCACCCCGCCGTCGAAGGGGACGAGCTCGCCGTAGAGGAGGGAGAGGAAACGGTTCTGGGGACCATCGCCGGGAAGGGCCGGTCCGGCGCCCGCGGCCACCAGCGCGCGGGCCGCCGCGTCCGCGGCCTCCGTCGCGTCGTCGAGAAGCAGCTGGTTGAGGCGGTCGAGGACGTCGGCGACGCGGTAGCCCTCCCGGGCCAGCAGCCGCAGCCAGGGCCGGGCCAGACCGATGACGACCGCCGCCTCGGGGCCCTTGCCCTGGACGTCGCCGAGCACGAAGCACCAGCGGCCGTCGCCGCCCGGGAAGAGGTCGTAGAAGTCGCCGCTCGGTCCGCCCTTGTCGCAGGGCTCGTAGACCAGGGCGCTGCGCATCCCGGGTATCTCCGCAACCGCCCCGGGCAGCAGCCCGCGCTGCAGTACGGCACTGATGGTGGCCTGCCGGGCGTACTGGCGGGCCGCGCCGATGGCGAGCGCCACCCGGCGGCCGAGGTCCTCGACCAGCCCGGTGATCTCGTCCGGGAAGCGCAGCAGACCGGCCCGGCCGATGACCAGGGTGCCCAGCGGGCGGCCGCCGGCGACGAGCCGGTAGGCGAGCGCGGAGCCGTGGGTTCCGTGCGGGCCGAGCGCCTCCCCGGGCCACGGGAAGGGGACCGGCCCGGAGCGCAGGTCGTCGGGCGGGCCCGGCGGGTCCTTCTCCAGGGCCCGGCGCAGCTCCTCGATCCGGTTCTCGCTGCCGTGCCAGACGCGGGCGAGCCGCGGCCCGGGCGCGAACCCGCCGCCCTCGCCCCAGCCCCCCGCCCCCTCGGTCTCGCCCGAACCGGGCGATCCCCACCGGCCCATGACCTCGTCCTCCATCCACACCGCGCACCAGTCGGCCAGACGCGGCACGATCAGCTGTCCGGCGAGGGCGGCGACCAGGTTCTCGTCGAGCTGCCCGGCGAGCAGGTCGGATGCCTCGGCGAGGAAGGACAGGGCGCCCCGGTCGAGCCATTCCCGGTCCTGTTCGGCCCGCAATGGTTCCGGCGCGAGGATGCCGGCGACGCGCAGACCGCGCTGGAGTGCGCGTTCCCCGACATACGCCACCTTCGCTGCGCCCGCCGTCCTGCCCTCGGCGGGCAGCCGCGCCCACACCGTCTTGGCGCCGATGCGGTAGGTGACACCCCAGGACTCGGCGAGCGCGGCCACCAGCCGCAGCCCGCGCCCGTACTCCGGGGTCTCGTACGGCGGCTCGGCGTCGGCGTCGCGCGGGGCGCGGGAGGGGTGGTGGTCCGCCACCTCCACGACGAGCGCGCCGGTGTCCGGCTCCAGCCGCCAGGCGAGCTCGACGTCGGTGCCCGCGTGCACGACGGCGTTCGTGACGAGTTCGCTGACGGCCACCACGGCGTCGTCCGCGAGACGGCCGGTGAGGTGCTGCGTGCCGGGCAGTCCGCGCTCGCGCCACTCGGCGAGCGAGTCCCGCACGAGCGCCCGGGCACAGCCCGGCGCGGCCGAACTCCCGGGCAACGCGGCATGCGCCTCGGCGCGGGCGGGGGGTGTGTCGGGGGCCGGGGGTTTCCCGGGGGGTGAGTGTTCGGCGGGCGCAAGCGGTTGGGCACGCGGTTGGTCACGCGTGGAGAGTTCGACAGACACCGGTAATTCGCTGGACGCCAACGATTCGGCGGACGCGAACGATTCGGTGGACGCCGGAAGTTCGGAAGCAGCGGACGCGGACGCGGGTGCGGACGCGGACGCGGGCGCGGGTTTCGACGCCGGCGCGGGCGCCGACGCCGGCGCGTCAGGGGCTCGCGCGGGCGTGCCGGAGTGATCCGGGGTCTCGCCCCCGGGCACCTCGGAGGCACGGGAAGCGGTCTCCCGTTGCGCCGGAATGGCCCCCATGGACAGCTCCCCGAACGGTTCGGACTAATACGCCTCGGTCGATGGCGACAGAGTGACAGACCGACCCCGCCCATAAGCGCCGAGTTACCGAAGTGGGCAGCCATGAGTGAGAACAGTGCTACGCATGTGCTCGAAGACGGACACAACGACGTTCATATTCGAGCATCCGGTGAGACACCACCGGGGCGCCGGGCCGGCGGCGGAGGCCGCGCTTCCGCCGCCGACCGCATGAGGCACCGTCACCATGAGCGCCGGGGCGACGACCGACGAGCGCGCCGGCATCCCCCTGGCCGACGACATGGAGGACAACCTGATCGCGCTGGAGGCGGTCCCGAGGTCCCTCAACGAGCCGCTCGTGCGCGCCCGTTCGGGCGAGGAGGCGATGAAGGCGCTGCTGCGCGGGCCGTTCGCCGTCACCCCGCTCGACGTCCGCAGGCCCGGCATGGACGGGCGCACCGGCTGGCCCGGGGGGACGGGGCGGCGGCGTGGTCCGTCGCCCCGCGAACGGTCAGGCCTCCCGCGAGCCCGCGTACATCTCGTCGATCAGGTGCTTGTACTCCCGCTCGACCACCGGCCGCTTCAGCTTCAGGCTCGGCGTGATCTCACCGTGCTCGACATCGAGATCCCGCGGCAGCAGCCGGAACTGCTTGATGGTCTGCCAGCGCTGAAGACCCTCGTTGAGCTCCCTGACGTATCCCTCGACGAGGGCGACGGTGGCGGGCGCGGCGACGACGTCGGCGTAGGACCTGCCCGCCAGCCCGTTCTCCTTGGCCCAGTCGAGGATCGACGGCTCGTCGAGCGCGATGAGCGCGGTGCAGAAGTTCCGGTCGGCGCCGTGCACCAGGATGTTCGAGACGTACGGGCACACCGCCTTGAACTGTCCCTCGACCTCGGCGGGCGCGATGTACTTGCCGCCGGACGTCTTGATGAGGTCCTTCTTGCGGTCGGTGATCCGCAGGTAGCCGTCGGGTGACAGTTCGCCGATGTCACCGGTGTGGAACCAGCCGTCGGACTCCAGCACCTCGGCGGTCTTCTCGGGCAGCCCGTGGTAGCCCTCCATGATGCCGGGGCCGCGCAGCAGGATCTCGCCGTCGTCCGCGATCCGCACCTCGGTGCCGGGCAGCGGCTTGCCGACCGTGCCGGTGCGGTAGGCCTCGCCCGGGTTCACGAAGGAGGCAGCGGAGGACTCGGTGAGGCCGTAGCCCTCCAGGATGTGGATGCCGGCGCCGGCGAAGAAGTAGCCGATCTCGGGCGCGAGGGCGGCGGAGCCGGAGACGCAGGCGCGCAGGTTGCCGCCGAACGCCTCGCGGATCTTGGAGAACACCAGGGCGTCGGCGACCCTGTGCCGGGCGCTCAGGCCGAACGGCGCCGAGGCCGTGCCGGTGCGCCGGAAGTTGTCCTGGGTGACCTTGGCGTACTCGCGGGCGACCTCGGCGGCCCACTGGAAGATCTTGTACTTGGCCCCGCCGCCGGCCCGGGCCTTGGCGGCGACCCCGTTGTAGACCTTCTCGAAGATGCGCGGCACGGCCGCCATGTACGTCGGCTCGACGACCGGCAGGTTCTCGATGATCTTGTCCACGCGGCCGTCGACGGCGGTGACGTGTCCGACCTCGATCTGGCCGGAGGTGAGCACCTTGCCGAAGACGTGCGCGAGCGGCAGCCACAGGTACTGCACGTCGTCGGCGCTGATCAGCCCGGTCGCGGCGGTCGCCTTGGCCATGTACGACCAGTTGTCGTGCGGCAGGCGGACGCCCTTGGGGCGGCCGGTGGTGCCGGAGGTGTAGATCAGCGTCGCGAGCTGGTCCCTGGTGATCGCGCCGACCCGCTCCTTGATCAGGTCGGGGTTCTTCTCCAGGTACGCGGCGCCGCGCTGCTCCAGTTCGGCGAGCGTGAGCACCCAGTCGCCGGTCTCGACGCCGGCCGGGTCGATGACCACGACGTGCGTGAGGTCGGGCAGCTCGCCGCGCTTCTCGCGCGCCTTGGCGAGCTGGGCCGCGTCCTCGGCGATCAGCACCCGGCTGTCGGAGTCGGCGAGGATGAAGGCGGACTCGTCGGCGTTGGTCTGCGGGTAGACCGTGGTGGTGGCCGCTCCGGCACACAGGATGCCGAGGTCGGCGAGGATCCACTCGACCCGGGTGGAGGAGGCGAGCGCGACGCGCTGCTCCGACCGCACACCCAGCTCGATCAGGCCGGCCGCGATGGCGTAGACCCGCTCGGCGGCCTGACCCCAGCTCAGCGACTTCCAGTCGTCCGGTCCCTGGCCGGAGGCCGGCGGCACGGGGTAGCGGTACGCCTCCGCGTCCGGTGTCGCCGCCACGCGCTCCAGGAAGAGGGCCGCCACGGTCGGCGGGCGGTTGTCGATCAGGGTCTGTGTGTCGCTCACGACATCCTCCGGGGCGCCCGCGGCGGTGCGGCTTGGCTCAGTTGCGGCTGCTGTTTAACTCGCGAGTAACTATCGAGCAGAGATCAGGGTAGAGCCCGACCGGCCGGTTCGTAAGAGGCCGCGGCCTGTCACTTCCTACAGAGAGCGACGCTACGCACGCGTAGGGGCCCGTCGCACTTTCGCACGACGAGCCCCCGTTGCGGCGGATTTGGCCGGGCAGGACACGGTCACCCGCAGTTACCCGCAGTTACCCGCGCCTACTTCTTGCCCTTGCCCGACCCCGCGTTGTCATCGCTGCTGAGCACCGCGATGAAGGCCTCCTGCGGAACCTCCACGGAACCCACCATCTTCATCCGCTTCTTGCCTTCCTTCTGCTTCTCCAGCAGCTTCCGCTTCCGGGAGATGTCACCGCCGTAGCACTTGGCGAGGACGTCCTTGCGGATGGCGCGGATCGTCTCGCGGGCGATGACCCGGGAGCCGATGGCCGCCTGGATCGGCACCTCGAAGGCCTGCCGCGGGATGAGCTCGCGCAGCTTGGCGACCAGCCGCACACCGTACGCGTACGCCGCGTCCTTGTGCGTGACCGCGGAGAAGGCGTCCACCTTGTCGCCGTGCAGCAGGATGTCGACCTTGACCAGGGCGGAGGTCTGCTCACCGGTGGGCTCGTAGTCCAGGGAGGCGTACCCGCGGGTCTTCGACTTCAGCTGGTCGAAGAAGTCGAAGACGATCTCCGCGAGCGGAAGGGTGTAGCGGATCTCCACCCGGTCCTCGGACAGGTAGTCCATGCCGAGCAGGGTGCCGCGCCGGGTCTGGCACAGCTCCATGATCGAACCGATGAACTCGGAGGGCGCCAGGATCGTGGCGCGCACCACCGGCTCGTACACCTCGTTGATCTTGCCCTCGGGGAACTCGCTCGGGTTGGTGACGGTGTGCTCGGTGCCGTCCTCCATCACCACGCGGTAGACCACGTTGGGCGCGGTCGCGATCAGGTCGAGCCCGAACTCGCGCTCCAGACGCTCCCGGATCACGTCCAGGTGCAGCAGCCCGAGGAAGCCCACGCGGAAACCGAAGCCGAGGGCGGCGGAGGTCTCCGGCTCGTAGACCAGCGCCGCGTCGTTGAGCTGGAGCTTGTCGAGGGCGTCGCGCAGCTCCGGGTAGTCGGAGCCGTCGAGGGGGTACAGACCCGAGAACACCATCGGCTTGGGGTCCTTGTACCCGCCGAGGGCCTCGGTCGCGCCGTTGTGGAGGCTGGTGATCGTGTCACCGACCTTCGACTGCCGCACGTCCTTCACCCCGGTGATGATGTAGCCGACCTCACCGACGCCGAGACCGTCGGCCGGGAGCATCTCCGGCGAGTTGGTCCCGATCTCCAGCAGCTCGTGCGTGGCGTTCGTGGACATCATCCGGATGCGCTCGCGCCTGTTGAGCTGCCCGTCGATGACCCGGACGTAGGTGACCACGCCCCGGTAGGAGTCGTAGACCGAGTCGAAGATCATCGCGCGGGCCGGGGCGTCCTGGACGCCGACCGGGGCGGGCACCTCCGCGACCACCTTGTCGAGCAGCGCCTCGACGCCGAGCCCGGTCTTCGCGGAGACCCTCAGCACGTCCTCGGGGTCGCAGCCGATCAGGTTGGCGAGCTCCTCGGAGAACTTCTCCGGCTGCGCGGCGGGCAGGTCGATCTTGTTCAGTACGGGGATGATCTTGAGGTCGTTCTCCATCGCCAGGTAGAGGTTGGCGAGGGTCTGGGCCTCGATGCCCTGGGCGGCGTCGACGAGGAGGACGGTGCCCTCGCAGGCGGCGAGGGACCGTGAGACCTCATAGGTGAAGTCGACGTGCCCCGGGGTGTCGATCATGTTCAGGATGTGCGTGTTGCCCGGATCGTGGGTCGGGGCCCAGGGCAGACGCACGGCCTGGGACTTGATCGTGATGCCACGCTCGCGCTCGATGTCCATCCGGTCGAGGTACTGGGCACGCATCTGCCGCTGATCGACCACGCCGGTCAGCTGGAGCATGCGGTCGGCGAGCGTGGACTTGCCGTGGTCGATGTGCGCGATGATGCAGAAATTGCGGACCAGAGCCGGGGCGGTACGGCTCGGCTCGGGCACATTGTTAGGGGTCGCGGGCACGCAGGGTCCTGTCTCTTGAGGCGCCTTGTGCCTCGGGTCGGATCGATACGTAGACTCCATGGTCCCACGGGTGGAGGGCGGAGGCGGATTTGCCCCGATCCCTTCCCGCGAGGGGCGGCGGTCCCCGGCCGGTTTGGGCTGCCCGACAGGCCACTGCTACTCTGGGTGGCTGTGTCTCATGCCCTCTCAGCAGGAGACACAACCCAAGAAATTCACCGGTGCGGGACCCGTGCGGCCCCGTGCCAGAACCTGTAGAGGCTCATTCGTGGCGAACATCAAGTCCCAGATCAAGCGGATCAAGACCAACGAGAAGGCGCGGCTGCGCAACAAGGCCGTGAAGTCCTCCCTGAAGACCGCGATCCGCAAGGCCCGCGAGGCCGCTGCCGCGGGTGACGTCGAGAAGGCCACCGAGTACCAGCGCGCTGCCGCGCGTCAGCTCGACAAGGCCGTCTCCAAGGGCGTCATCCACAAGAACCAGGCCGCCAACAAGAAGTCGGCACTGGCCGCCAAGGCCGCGTCCCTCAAGGGCTGACACTCATCTCTTGATCTGATCGCCGGAGGGAATCGAGCGGGCCCTCTCATCCGCTCCCGTCCGGCACCCCGGTATCCGCGCGCGGCCTGCGTTCGCCACGCGGGCGCGGATCCACCCTCTTGAACCGAGGCCCCGGTGCCCACCCTTCCCCAGGGCGGGCACCGGGGCCTTCGGCGTTCGGCCTCGTGTACGACCGGTGGGTCTCGTGGACGCGCGGCTTGATGGCCGCGCACGGGTTGTGGCCAGACGGGCTCGTGGCCCGAGGGAGCCGTGACCCGAGGGGGCCGTGACCTCGCGGGTTCGCAGCCCGATGGGGCCGTCGCCTCGCGGATCCGTCCCCCGACGGGTCCGCGGTCCGACGGCTTCATACCGGACGGCTTCGTGACGTCACGACCAGAATTCGTTGCTCCGGTCGATGTTCTCGACGCACTCGTCGAGGTCGCTGATCTTGTCTCCGACGATCCGGAAGACGATGCAGCCCGTCTCGTCCATGTGCCTGCCCTGGCGCTCGGCGGTGAAGCGGTGCACTGCCACCGCGTGACCCCGGCCGTCCACGAGCACGGAACGCACGTCCACGCGCAGGGTCCCTCCCGTCTCCGAGAAGAGCCGGCCGTACATGTCGATCATCGCGTCCTGCCCCTTGAAGTCCCCCGACAAAGGGTGACTGCCGGGCACATGATGGGTGGCGTCCGCCGTCATCAGCCCGCGCAGGGTGTCCATGTCCCCACGCGAGAAGGCCTCATAGCCCTTGCGGACGAGCGCTGCGTGCGGGTGTTCAGCCATTCCAACCGCCACCTCTCCATTGCGTAGGCGATCCGGCTGACAGTGCCGATTGTCCTCTCCGAACAAGGTCGGGGCGAGGGCAGCACCGGCATCGGTACCCGCCCCGCGGGCGCTCCTCGCGGCCGGGCACCTGCTGTGCAGGTCCCCGCTAGGCCCGCCCGCGCGACCGCGCCGCCCGGGCGATCGCCACGACGGCCTTCTCCAGGGCGTACTCCGGGTCGTCCCCGCCGCCCTTGACCCCCGCGTCCGCCTCGGCCACGGCCAGCATCGCGGCGGCGACACCGTCCGGCGTCCAGCCCCGCATCTGCTGGCGCACCCGGTCGATCTTCCACGGCGGCATCCCGAGCTCACGCGCGAGGTCGGCCGGCCGGCCACCGCGGGCCGACGACAGCTTGCCGATCGCGCGCACCCCCTGCGCCAGCGCACTGGTGATCAGCACCGGCGCCACCCCCGTCGCCAGCGACCACCGCAGCGCCTCCAGCGCCTCCGCCGCCCGCCCTTCCACGGCCCGGTCGGCGACCGTGAAGCTGGAGGCCTCGGCCCGCCCGGTGTAGTACCGCCCGACGACCGCTTCGTCGATCGTCCCCTCGACATCCGCGACCAGCTGCGCGACCGCCGAGGCCAGCTCCCGCAGGTCGCTCCCGATCGAGTCCACCAGCGCCTGGCACGCCTCGGGGGTGGCGGAGCGCCCCAGCGTGCGGAACTCACCCCGGGTGAAGGCCAGCCGGTCCGCCGGCTTGGTCATCTTCGGGCATGCCACCTCACGCGCCCCGGCCTTCCGCGCCGCGTCCAGCAGCCCCTTGCCCTTGGCCGCACCCGCGTGCAGCAGCACGAGCGTGATCTCCTCGGCGGGCGCCCCGAGATACGCCTTCACGTCCTTGATCGTGTCGGCCGACAGATCCTGCGCATTGCGTACGACGACGACCTTGCGCTCCGCGAAAAGCGAGGGACTCGTCAGCTCGGCGAGGGTTCCGGGCTGCAACTGCTCCGGGTTCAGATCACGTACGTCCGTGTCTGCGTCGGCTGCCCTGGCGGCGGCCACCACCTCCCGCACGGCACGGTCGAGCAGAAGATCCTCCTGGCCCACGGCAAGGGTCACCGGGGCGAGCGGACTGTCATTCGCAGTGTTCCTGGCCATCGCGACAAGCATCGCACGCGCCACTGACACTGATACCCGGAAGCGGGTTCCGGTGGTGGTGGCTCTGCCACTGACTGACACAGCCGGGGGCCGGCCATGGCCGGCCCGGGGCCGCCTGCCCCGTAGCGACCCGGACCGCGCCTCCCACTCCCGCCGGGCCCGCCGCAGGCTGCCCAGTCCCGTCTTGGGCACGCCGCAGGCCGCCCGCTCCCGTCATGTCCCGCCGCAGGTCGCCCCCTTGTCGGCCCGCGGGGTCACGGCTCCTCGCGCCAGCCGTCCCACTCCCCCACGAACTCCTCCAGTTCGCGCAAGTCCAACCGCTCCTCCTCGTCCCGCAGCACAAGAAGCCACTGCGCGTCCTCGGCGTCGTCCTCACCGGCCAGCGCGTCCCGGACGAGCTGCGGCTCCTCACTGAGCCGGAACCGCTCCCCGAGCGCCTCGGCCGCCTCCTCCGCCGCATCCCGGTCGGGCAGCACCAGCACATGTCTCACATCGCTCACGGAACCATTGTCCGGTGTCCGCAAGGCCGGCCGTCCGCCGGCGCGTGGCGAGAGGGCCGGTCGGCAGGCCGGCGAGAGGGCCGACGGTGACGGTGCGCCGTGCAGCCCGGGTGGCGGGCGGCGGGTGGCTGGCGGCTGACGGCTGACGGCTGACGGCTGACGGCTGGCGGCTGGCGGCTGACGGCTGGCGGCTGACGGCTGACGGCTGACGGCTGACGGCTGGCGGCTGACGGCTGACGGCTGACGGCTGACGGCTGACGGCTGACGGCAGTGTGCGGCGGCGGGCGGGGGGACTCAGGTGCCGGCCGGGCGCACCACCGGGACCCGGTCGAGGGTGATGCCGAACCGGTCCCGGTACACCGCGAGGACCTCCTCGTCCGTGGCCGGCTCGCCTACCACACGCGTCCCGTCGGCGGCCGTCACCGTCAGCCTGCGGCCGCTGAGCGTGATCCTGCCGCCGTCCTCGGTGACCCGCGAGCACACGAGCGACCGCATGAAGTGCGACTTCGGCGAGGTGCTGTGCCACCAGGCCCCGGCGACGAAGTCCTCCAGCACCCGCGGCCGTGTCTCCAGGCGGTACTGCGCCCTGCCGCCCAGTGCCACGTCCAGGTCGACCGCCGCCACCTCCTCGGACCCGCCCCGCGCCCCAGCCGCGTCCGGCTTCGCCCCGCCGATCCGGAACACACCACCGGGGTCCACCTGGTCCCCCCGCTCGGAGAACTCCAGCGGGTAGTGGCTGTGCGCCCCGAACCCGACGTCGGCCAGCCACTCGCCGCCGTCCACCGTCCGCACCCGCAGCGCGAGATGGTCGTAAGGGATGCCCGGCCGCCCCTGGTCCCCGTACACCCGCGCCGCGAGCAGCACGACCTCGAAACCGAGCGCGGCCAGCAACGCCCCGAACGCGCCGTTCAGTTCGTAGCAGAACCCGCCCCGCCGCGCGTTGACCAGCTTCTCCAGCAGCCGCTCCTCGCTCAGCACGATCTCCTCCCCGAGGTGGACGGACAGGTTCTCGAAGGGCACGGCCCGCAGATGGCGCAGGTGCAGCTCACGCAGGGCGTCGTCGGTGGGCCGCGCCGGGCGCTCGGCACCCAGGCGGCGGAGATAGGCATCGACCTGTGCGGAATCCATGACCTCAGTCTCTCGCCACCCGCACCTCCCCGCCGACCCCACCGGTGACCGCCAGCGCCCCGTCCCGGTCCGTCCGCAGCACCGCCGCACCCCCGGCCCGCAGCGCCGCGACCGTACTGGGAGCCGGGTGCCCGTACGGGTTGCCGGTCCCGCAGGAGATCAGCGCCAGCCGCGGCGCCACCCGGCGTATGAGGTCCGGGTCCTGGTAGGCCGACCCGTGGTGGGCCACCTTGAGCACGTCCACGCCGGCCAGCCGCGCACCCTCCGGGGACCTCAACAGGTCCTGCTGGGCCGATGGTTCGAGGTCCCCCAGGAGCAGGAACCGCAACCCCGCCGACCGGGCGAGCAGCGCGACGCTGGCGTCGTTCGGCCCGTCGGGTTCCGCTGCCGGCCGCACCGGCGGCCACAGCACCTCCCAGGACAGCGAGCCGGTGCGCCGTCGCTCCCCGGCCGCGGCCGGCGTCACGGGAATCCCCCGGGCGGCCGCCGCCCGACGCACGAACGCCACCTGGTCCGCGGGTTCCTCGAACCCGGTCGTCTCGATCGCGCCGACCGCGCGTCCACGCAGCACACCCGGAAGGCCCGCCACGTGATCGGCGTGAAAATGTGTCAGCACGACCAACGGAATCCTGGTGACGCCGAGCGCGCGCAGACAGTGGTCCACCGGCTCCGGATCGGGTCCGGCGTCCACCACGACCCCGACGCCGTCCCCCGCCGACAGCACGGTCGCGTCGCCCTGTCCCACATCGCACACGGCGAACCGCCAGCCCGGCGGAGGCCAACCCGTGATCACCCTGGTCAACGGTGGTGGCTGCACGATCGCGAGCAGGAGCAGCACCCCGCAGGCCGCGCACAGCCAGGGGTGTCCCAGCAGCCTCCGGCCGGCGAGCACGACCACCGCCGTGACGAGCGCCAGCAGCAGCGCCCCGGCCCAGCTGCCCGGCCAGTCCACTCCTCCGCCCGGCAGCGCGGCCCCGGTCCGGGCGATGCCGGCGATCCACCCGGTGGGCCAACTCGCGCACCAGGCCAGTGTTTTGGCCACCGGCATCGTCACCGGCGCTGCGGCCAGCGCGGCGAAGCCCAGCACGGTGGCCGGCGCGACCGCGAACTCCGCCAGCAGATTGCACGGCACCGCCACCAGGCTCACCCGCGCCGACAGCACCGCGACCACCGGCGCGCACAGGGCCTGCGCGGCAGCGGCCGCCGCCAGCGCCTCGGCCAGTCGGGGCGGAACCCGGTGCCGCCGCAGCCCCGCACTCCAGCGAGGCGCGATCGTGAGCAGGGCGCCGGTGGCCAGCACCGAGAGCAGGAACCCGTAACTGCGGCTCAGCCACGGGTCGTACAACACCAGCAGCAGGACGGCCGTCGCCAGGGCCGGGATCAGGGACCGGCGGCGTCCGGTCGCGAGCGCGAGCAACGCGACGGCTCCGCAGGCCGCGGCCCGCAGCACACTCGGGTCCGGTCTGCACACGACGACAAAGGCGAGCGTCAGTGTCCCGCCGAGCAGCGCGGTCGTCCGCAGCGGAAGGCCGAGACGCGGCGCGAGACCACGGCGCTCCACGAGCTGGGCCAGGCCGGGCGGTCCGATGAGCAGGGCGAGCAGGATGGTGAGGTTGCTGCCGGACACGGCCAGTGTGTGCGTGAGATCCGTCGCCCGGAAGGCCGCGTCCAGCTCGGGGGTGATCCGCGAGGTGTCCCCCACCACCAGTCCCGGCAGCAGCGCCCGTGCGTCCGCCGGCAGCCCGTCGGTCGCCTCCCGCAGCCCGGCGCGGAGCCGGCCCGCGAACCGCTGCGGTGCGGACGGCTGCCCCACCACGTCCGGTGCCGTCCGGCCCCGCACCCGCAACACGGCCGCGATCCGGTCTCCGCCGACCATCGGGGGCGCCAGCCGCGCGGTCACGCTGAGCCGCGTCGACGGCAGCAGCTCCAGCCAAGGCGAGCGCCCCCCGCGCACCGTGCCCGCGTCGACGAGCACCAGCACCGGTGTGCGCGTCACGGTGCCCGTCCCGTCCGCGTTCTCGACGCGTCGGACCTCGGCGTTGATCAGCACCGACGTGGGGGCCGCGTGATCGCCGGTGATCCGAGGCCGGGTGAGGCGGGGATCGGAGCTGGTCTCGATCTCCGCGACCACGGTGGCGTTCTGCCGTGCCAGCGCCGGGATGGGCCCCCGCCGAAGGTCGGCCCCGTGCAGACCGGCGGAGGCGGCAGCCGCGGCGACACAGAGAAGCAGGGCGGCGACGGAGACGCGGGGCCAGGTGACGCGCCCGGAACGGAGGGACCGGCGGGACCTGACCAACCGGCCGAACCGAAGGCACCGGAGGGAAGGCGCGTTCGGCCGTGGGCCGGGGGAGCCGCCCTCGCCGCGCCGCCGTTTCATGAGCAGCGCGCCGGCTGTGACCAGGCAGGCGGCCACGACGCCGATGGTCCACTCCGGCGAGGCGACCACCAGCAGTGCGGCCGTCGCCCACGCGGCGAGCGCCGGGGGTACGAGTCGTAGATCCGTCGGTCCTTCCTGTCGGGGGTGGGCGGCTCCCTGAGGGAGATCGGCGGCGTGCCCTTCGGGACGGCCGGGCACGGCCGGGTGAGGTCGCTCCGTGGACCGGACCCGCCGCCTGGTCGGGTGTCGATGTGCGGCGGCTCGCTCTCGGCGGGCCGGCGTCTGCTGTCGGCCGTCGGGGCGGAGGCCGGAGCCGGGGCTCATGGCTGTACGAGTTCGCGCAGGTCGGCGAAGCGGCGGTCGCCGATGCCGTTGACCTGACGCAACTCGCCCACCGAGCGGAAACCACCGTGCTGGGTGCGGTAGTCGATGATGTGCTGGGCCAGCACGGGGCCGACGCCCGGCAGGGTGTCGAGCTGCTCCACCGTGGCTGTGTTGAGGGAGACGGGTGCCGCCGGTGCCGCTCCCGCCGCACCGGGCATGCCGCCGACCTGGGCTCCGCCCGGCGCCGGACCCTGGGGAGGTGCGGGGCGGCCGACGACCACCTGCTCGCCGTCCACGAGGAAGCGCGCGCGGTTGAGGCCGTCGGTGTCGGTGCCGGGGCGGACACCGCCGGCCGCGCGCAACGCGTCGGCGACACGCGAACCGGTCGGCAGGCGGTGAATCCCGGGATCTCGGACCTTGCCGCTGACGTCCACGACGATCTCGGGCCCGGCCGTACCCGTGGCGTTCGACGCGCCGGCCGAACCAGCGGGATCCGCCTCCTTGCCCTGCCGTCGTTCGGAGTAGGGGGCGACCGCCCGCACCACCTCGGGCGCCCGGACGGACTGGGTCCGCCCCGTCCAGAAGTGCTGGACGGCGAAGGCCGCGGAGACCACAAGCAGTACGGTCAGCGCGACCACGCTCCGCCGTTCCAGTGCACACCTCACCTGCAGCCACACGGGCAGCCGATCCCGCAGCGCGGGCCCTACCCGCGCCCAGGGACCTCGCCCGTCACCCGCCACCCCCTCGTGAACCTCCGTTGGTAGAAAGCCACTTGACGCGTCCGGACTGTCCCGACAACCCCAGCCGTACGGACTGGGCGAGTCGTATGGACCGTGCGAGCCGTCCGAGCCACGTGAGGCACCGGGTCCGTCCGATCCGTCACCGTCCGCACCGACTGCGGCCACGCCGCCGTACGGGCCGTTGGCGTACAGGTCATACGCGGAGCGCGAGGTCCGGGAGGTGTACAGGGCTTGCGACGGGTGCGAATCCGCGCTCGCATCCGCCTTCAAGGCCACACCCGGATGACGCGCAGTCGACTCGATGTCCCCATCGTCGCCACGAGCGCTCAACTCGTCCTGGTCCGACGCCTCTCCCCCGCCAGGCGACCTGTTCCCGGACTCCGGCCACTCCGCGCCGCGATCACCCCGACCACCTCGATCACCTCGACCGGCTCGATCACTGCGACCGGCTCGGTCAGCCTGATCGCCTCCGTCGTCCTGATCACTTCGGTCACCCCGATCGGCCAAATCACCCCGACCGGGGGCATGTTCCACGGCTCCGGCCCGCTCGCCGAAGAGTGTCTCCGCACGTCGGCGGAGTTCCTCCGCCGACGCGTGCCCGTGGCGGGTCCTGGTGCGGCCGGCCGGCCGGCGGTGCCGGGTGCGGCCGTCGGAGGTCGGGCCGCGTCCGGGGCCACTGCTTACGGTCGCTGTGCGTGAACGTGATCGAAGTGCCATGCGACGAGGATCGATCACCTCGGCGACCCCGCGATGATCTTGGATAAAATCGGTGGACGACCGCCCACTTGTGGATAAGTCCGTCACCCGCACGAGTCATGCGTCCTGCCCGCACGCCGACAACCCGCCGACGGAACCAGCCCGTCCCCTCGGTCACCCCCGGGCACCCGCCACACCCGGGCCGGGCACGTCAGGCCACACCCCGTCAGCGAGACGAGACCACAACTCCCAGCAGGCCGGGACCCGTGTGCGCCCCGATCACCGCACCCACCTCGCTCACGTGCAGCTCGGCGAGTCCCGGCACCCGGGCTCGCAGGCGGTCCGCCAGAGCCGAGGCACGGTCGGGCGCCGCCAAGTGGTGGACGGCGATGTCGACGGGGGCACTGCCCGCCCGGTCGGCCACGATCTCCTCCAGACGGGCGATCGCCTTGGACGCCGTCCGCACCTTCTCCAGGAGTTCGATACGTCCGCCGCCCAACTGCAGCAGGGGCTTCACCGCGAGGGCGGAGCCGAGGAGGGCCTGCGCCGCACCGATCCGGCCGCCGCGGCGCAGATAGTCGAGGGTGTCGACGTAGAAGTAGGCCGCCGTCCCCGCGGCCCGTTTCTCCGCGGCTGTGACGGCCTCGTCCACCGTGCCGCCCGCTCCCGCCGTCTCCGCGGCGGCCAGCGCGCAGAATCCGAGCGCCATCGCGACCATTCCGGTGTCCACCACGCGCACCGGCACGGACGCCTCGCGGGCGGCGACGACCGCGGCGTCGTAGGTGCCGGAGAGTTCCGCGGACAGGTGCAGGGAGACGATGCCGGTGGCGCCGGACTCGGCGACCTTGCGGTAGGTCTCCGCGAAGTGCCGGGGGCTGGGGCGGGAGGTGGTGACCGACCGGCGTTTCTGGAGCGCCTGGGCCAGCGAACGGGTCGAGATCTCGGTGCCCTCTTCGAGCGCCTGGTCGCCGAGGACGACGGTCAGGGGCACCGCGGTGATGCCGTGGCGCTGCATCATCCGTGGCGGCAGGTAGGCCGTTGAATCGGTGACGATCGCGACATGGCGGGACATGAGCTGGAGGTTACCTGGCGTAGCGCCCGGGTGGCAGCCCGGCCCCGCTGAGCCGGGACGGCCGTGTCCGGATCAAGTGGTGCTCTCAGGACGGGGTTTCTTCTGCCACGGGTACGCCGGCCGGCCGGCCGGCGGGGTGATGGCGGGCGGCGTCGGTTCCTCGGCCGCGGGTGATCGGGGCGTCTCCGGCCAGGTCTGGTGGACCGTGGTGCGATCGGTGGCGGGGGCCTGGGGCCAGGGGGCGGCCTGGGGCGGCGGCTCGGGCGTCGTCCAGTGCCGCAGGGCGCCGGACTCGACGTCGATCTGCGCGCTGAGCGAGTCCAGGTCGTCGTTCGCGAAGCGGTGGGCGCGGTCGCGGGCCGCCCAGCGCAGGGAGTCCGCGGAGTGGGTGAGCCGTTCGGCGCGCTCGCGCAGGGAGGGCAGCCGCGCGGCCAGTGTCGCCCGGTCGGGCTCGGACTCCATGCGCTTCAGTTCGCCGTCGAGTTCGTGGCCGTGCGCGCTGAGCCGCTCGAACAGGCCGAGGGACTCCTTCAGCGTCCCGTCCTCGGCCACGCCCGCCAGCAGGGTGTCCTGGGTCGCGCGCATCGAGGTGCGCAGCTTCAGCCGCAGCTGGGCTATCTCGCCGGCCGGTCCGGGCTGCGCGAAGGACTTGGCACGCAGCGTGTGGTCCTCGACCGTGCGGCGGGCCTGGGTGATCGTGCGGTCCACGCCCCGCTTGGCGGCTCCGACCACCTTCACCGTGGCGTAGGCGCCGAGCACCAGGCAGAGCACGAAGAGCAGGGCGACGATGGTGATCACTGCTTCCATGACGCTCCTCCTCGGCCGGTCACGGCGCGCGGCGCGCCACTTCTCAACGGTAAACGCAAAGGGCAGGCGCGGAGTTCCAGAAAAACCCCGAACCTGCCCGTAGGGGACTACCCCGAGCCGCACCCGCGGCTCCGTGGCCCCTACGCGGTGACGATGTTCACCAGCTTCGGCGCCCGCACGATCACCTTGCGGATGCCCGCGCCGTCCAGCGCGGCCACGACCTTCTCGTCGGCCAGCGCGACCTTCTCCAGCTCCACGTCGGAGATGGACGGGGAGACCTCCAGGCGCGCCTTGACCTTGCCCTTGACCTGGACCACGCAGGTGACGGTCTCGTCCACGACGTACGCCGGGTCGGCGACCGGGAAGTCCCGGTGGACGACCGAGTCGGTGTGGCCCAGCTTGCGCCACAGCTCCTCGGCGATGTGCGGGGCCAGCGGCGCGACCAGCAGCACCAGGTCCTCGGCGACGGAACGCGGCACCGGGCCGGCGGTCTTCGTCAGGTGGTTGTTCAGCTCGGTGATCTTGGCGATGGCGGTGTTGAAGCGCAGCCCTTCCAGGTCCTGGCGCACGCCGTCGATCGCCTTGTGCAGGGCACGCAGCGTCTCCTCGTCGGCCTCGGCGTCGACGACGGTGACCTCGCCACTCGCCTCGTCGACGATGTTGCGCCACAGTCGCTGCAGCAGCCGGAACTGGCCCACCACCGCGCGCGTGTCCCACGGCCGCGACACGTCCAGGGGGCCCATCGCCATCTCGTACAGGCGCAGCGTGTCGGCGCCGTACTCGGCGGCGATCTCGTCCGGAGTGACCGCGTTCTTCAGGGACTTGCCCATCTTGCCCAGCAGCCGGGAGACCTTCTCGCCCTGGTGGTAGTAGGCGCCGTCGCGCTCCTCCACCTCGGCGGCCGGCACCGCGATGCCCCTGCTGTCGCGGTAGACGAAGGCCTGGATCATGCCCTGGTTGAACAGCTTGTGGAACGGCTCGACCGAGGAGACGTGGCCCAGGTCGAACAGGACCTTGGACCAGAAGCGCGCGTACAGCAGGTGCAGTACGGCGTGCTCGGCGCCGCCGACGTACAGGTCGACGCCGCCGTGCGGCTGGCCCTCGCGCGGACCCATCCAGTAGCGCTCGATCTCCGGGTCGACCAGCTCGCGGTCGTTGTGCGGGTCCAGGTAGCGCAGCTCGTACCAGCAGGAACCGGCCCAGTTGGGCATGGTGTTGGTCTCGCGGCGGTACCTGCGCGGACCGCGGCCGTCGCCCAGGTCCAGGGTGACGTCGACCCAGTCCTCGTTGCGGGACAGCGGGGTCTCCGGGGAGGTGTCCGCGTCGTCCGGGTCGAAGGTGCGCGGCGAGTAGTCCTCGACCTCCGGCAGCTCCAGCGGCAGCATCGACTCCGGCAGGGAGTGGGCGACGCCGTCCTCGTCGTAGACGATCGGGAAGGGTTCGCCCCAGTAGCGCTGGCGGCTGAACAGCCAGTCCCGCAGACGGAAGTTGACGGTGCCTTCGCCGATGCCCTCGCGCGCCAGCCAGTCGGTGATGCGCGCCTTGGCCTCGACGACTCCCAGACCGTCCAGGGAGACGGCGTCCTGGGAGGAGTTGACGATCTTCGCGTCGTAGGACACGAAGGCGTCGTCCCACGTGGAGGTGTCGGTGCCGCGGCCGTCGGTCGGCTCGACGACACAGCGGATCGGCAGTTCGAAGGCGCGCGCGAAGGCGAAGTCGCGCGTGTCGTGGGCGGGGACGGCCATGATCGCGCCGGTGCCGTAGCCCATGAGCACGTAGTCGGCGATGAAGACGGGGATCCGCTCGCCGGTGACCGGGTTGGTCGCGAACACGCCGGTGAAGACGCCGGTCTTGTCCTTGGCCTCGGCCTGCCGCTCGACGTCGGACTTGGCGGCGGCCTGCGCGCGGTAGGCGGCGACGGCCTCGGCAGGGGTCGCGTGGCCGCCGGTCCACACCTGGTGTGTGCCCTCGGGCCAGGAGTCCGGGGTGAACTTCTCGACGAGCGGGTGCTCGGGGGCCAGCACCATGTAGGTCGCGCCGAACAGGGTGTCCTGGCGGGTGGTGAAGACGGTGATGTGCTCGCCGTCGACCGGGAAGTCGACGCGGGCGCCCTCGGAGCGGCCGATCCAGTTGCGCTGCTGCAGCTTGATGGCCTCGGGCCAGTCCAGTGCGTCCAGGTCGTTCAGCAGGCGGTCGGCGTAGGCCGTGATCCGCATGTTCCACTGGCGCAGCTTGGCCTTGAAGACGGGGAAGTTGCCGCGCTCGGAGCGCCCCTCGGAGGTGACCTCCTCGTTGGCCAGCACGGTACCCAGCCCGGGGCACCAGTTGACGGGCGCGTCGGAGGCGTAGGCCAGGCGGTACTCGCTCAGGACGTCGGCGCGCTCGACGGCGCTCAGCTCGCTCCACGCGCGCGTGGTGCCCGGTACGGCGCGTTCACCGCTCTCGAAGCGGGCGACCAGCTCGGCAATGGGGCGGGCCTTGTCCGCCTCGTCGTCGTACCAGGAGTTGAAGATCTGCAGGAAGATCCACTGGGTCCACTTGTAGTAGTCCGGATCGATCGTCGCGAACGACCGGCGCTTGTCGTGGCCCAGGCCCAGCCTGCGCAGCTGGGACTTCATGTTGTTGATGGCCGCCTCGGTGGTGATCCGGGGGTGCTCTCCGGTCTGCACGGCGTGCTGCTCGGCGGGCAGGCCGAAGGCGTCGAAGCCCAGGGTGTGCAGGACGTTGTGGCCGGTCATCCGCTGGAACCGGGCGTAGACGTCGGTGGCGATGTACCCCAGGGGGTGGCCGACGTGCAGTCCGGCACCGGACGGATAGGGGAACATGTCCATGATGAACTTCTTGGGCCTGGCGACCAGCGCCGGGTCGCCCGCGAGGTCACCCGTGGGATTGGGGGCCGCGTAGGTGCCCTCGGCGTCCCAGAAGTCCTGCCAGCGTGCCTCGACCTCGGCCGCCATGGCGGCCGTGTAGCGGTGCGGCGCGACCGCATCGGAGGCGGCAGCGGGGTTCGTCTCGCTCATGATCCTCAAAGCTCCATCGATCGTCTCTGCCGGCGGCTGCGACATCCAAGAAACGAAAAATCCCCTCGCACAGGAGGGGACGCCGCGCCGATTCCACACCAGCCGGCTGTCCGGCGGTCGGGACTGATCAGCGCGGCTCGCTAAGCAGAAGGCGTACGGCACGCATGGCGTTAGGGTACCGCAGGCGTTGAGCACGCCGCGACGCGCTTACGTATGCCTTCTTGGCACCGGGTGCCGCCCGCGCGGCGACCCCCTGGGTCGCGTCGTCATCACGCACAACAACTGAACAAGGCCAAAAGTTACTTCGCGTAACGGCCGCTAAAGGACATCACGACGACATCGTGGTCGTTTGATAACAACGCAATAACTCAAACCTCGTACCCACCGGTATGGCGCCACTTAGAGTGCGGCAACGGGACCGCTTTCCCGAACTGCTCGGAGTTGCCCCCATGAACGATCGTCGTAGTAACAGCTCGCTTCCCCGTACAGGCCGGTCGGCCTACGGGATGGCGTCGGCTGTCGTCCTGCTCCTGATACCCGTGATGGTGCTGGTAGGAGGTGACAGGTTCCGTGACTTCCTCAACTTCGGCGCGGGCGTCCTGTCGCTGGTGTCGCTCAGTTGCTCGGTGATCTGGGGCCTCGTCGCCCAGGACCGGATCTTCCTGAACACACGTCAGCGGATCATCGGCCAGGCGGTGCACCGGACGACCGCGGTCGCCTCGATCGCGTTCCTGCTGCTGCACATCACCACCAAGATCGCGCTCGATCACACCCAGCTGATCGCCGCGGTACTCCCCTTCTCCCTGGGCGTCACCGGAAGCGCCGGCCTCATCGGGCTCGGCTCCCTGGCCGGCCTGCTCATGATCTTCGTCGGTATCACCGGTGCGCTGCGCAGCAAGTTCGCCTCGCCGGCCCCGGTGGCGGCCCGCTGGCGGGCGATGCACATGCTGGCCTATCCGGCCTGGTGCGCCGCGCTCATCCACGGGCTCTACGCGGGTCGCGCGGCGAAGCCGATCTTCGTCATCCTCTACGGCCTGTCCCTGCTCGGGGTCACCGCGGCCCTCGCCCTGCGCGCGGCGCCCCGGCCGATCAAGCGCCAGGTCGCCGACCGGATCGCCGCGGTCCTCGGCCCCGAGGAACGGCCGGGCCGTGAGGGACTGGAGGCGAGCCGGGCCAGGATGGCGGAGTCCACGCTCTCCGGCTTCGACAGCCGGCGTGACAGGCAGTCGCGCGGCGCCGGGTCCCGCTTCGACCCGCCGGCGGCGCCCGCTCCGGCCCCGGAGCCCAACGGCTTCGCGGCCGCCTACCGGACCGTCTCGACCCCGCAGCGCCCCCAGCAGCCCTACGCCGCAGACCAGACCGCGCGCATGAACGTGCCGATGGAC
The DNA here is from genome assembly GCF_056435735.1 of Streptomyces sp. NPDC043878. Lineage (NCBI taxonomy): Bacteria > Bacillati > Actinomycetota > Actinomycetes > Kitasatosporales > Streptomycetaceae > Streptomyces > Streptomyces sp. NPDC043878. Next base: position 118,201 of record NZ_JBWKDW010000014.1, on the reverse strand, counting down.
ATGCAGCCCACGGAGGCGATCCCCCGCATGGACGGCGGCGGCAGCACCTCCGGCAGCTGGCCGATCCCGTCGCCGCCGCCCGTGGGCGAGGCGCCGCCGTCGGCCTACGACCCCCTGCAGGACACCGGATACAACATCCCGACCTATGGCAGTTCGGGCACCGTCGGGTACGGGACGAGTGACATGTACGACACGGGTGAGTCGAACAGTGCCTATGGCACGTATAACCCGAACGACACGTACAACAGCGGTCCCGCCACTGAAACGCTGCCCGGTGCTTCCTACGACTTCGACGCGCCGGGCTCGGGCGAACCTTGGAACACGCCTTCCGGAGGCTTTAAGTGAACGAGGCCCTGCCCGACGTCCCAGAAGTCCGCGTGGTCGGGCTTCCACAGCTCACGTCGGGTTTCGACCTTGTCGAAAGGCTCGATCTGCCCATGCACCTCAAGGTGCACGGGCCGCTCGAGCCCCTGGGCGGCGAACAGCTCGCGAAGCTCGCCGAGAACATCAACCTGAAGGGCCGCGGCGGCGCGGGCTTCCCCTTCCACAAAAAGCTGCGCTCGGTCGCCGAGGCGGCGATCAAGCGCGGTGTACGGCCGGTCGTCGTCGTCAACGGCAGTGAGGACGAACCGGCCTGCCGCAAGGACACGGTGCTGATCAACCGTGCGCCGCACCTCATCCTGGACGGCGCACTGCTGGTCGCTGAGGCGCTGGGTGCCCGCACGCTCGTGGTGGGGGTCACCCGTGAATCGACCCAGCGCTCCATGGAGGCCGCGCTCGCCGAGCGCGGCCTGAGCAACGGGCGCCGGTCGGCGCTGCGCGCCAGTGTCCAGCGCAACCCGATCCGGATGGTCACCGGCGCCGCCGCGTCGCTGATCCGCTCCATCGACGGCGGCCCCGCGATCCCGCCCGGCCGCAAGGTCAGCGCCTCGCAGAACGGCGTGGGCGGCGCGCCCACGCTGCTGTCCAACGCGGAGACCTTCGCCCAGCTGGCCATCGCCGCCCGCATCGGCCCGGAGCGCTACGGCAACACCGGCCTGTACGACGAGCCCGGCACCGTCATGCTGACGGTCTCGGGCGCCGTGCCCCGCCCGATGGTCATCGAGGTGCCCACGGGCGTCCCGCTGCGATACGTCCTGCAGCTGGCCGGCGCCCCGCCGGTGCCGCAGGGCGTGCTGACGGGCGGCTACCACGGCAAGTGGATCGACGCGGCGACGGTCAACGAGGCGGTCGTCTCCCGCAACTCCCTGGACGCGGTGGGCGGGTCCCTCGGCGCGGGGGCGATCCTGCCGATCAGCCAGGAGACGTGCCCGCTGGGCGAGTCCCTGCGGGTGGCGCAGTGGCTGGCGGATGAGAGCGCGGGCCAGTGCGGTCCCTGCTACCTCGGTCTGCCGGCCGCCGCGCGCGGCATGGAGGACATCATCAACGGGGGCGGCCCGGCCGCCCTGGAGGCCCTCAAGCAGGTCGCCAAGAACGTCAAGCGGCGCGGTGCGTGCTCGCACCCGGACGGCTCCGCGATGTTCCTGGAGTCGACCATCAAGGCGTTCACCGACGACCTCGCCGCGCACGTCCTCGGCAACGGCTGCGGACGGCCCGTGGAGGGCGTGCTGCCGCTCTTCGAGGCCGGGATGGCCCCGGCGGGCATCACGAGCGGCGTCGCGGCGGACGACGGTGGCAGCCGCCAGAAGATCTTCGTCGACTGGACCCTGTGCCGCGGTCACGGCCTGTGCGCGGACATCCTCCCGGAGGTCTTCCAGCTCGGCGCCGACGGCTTCCCGACGGTGGCACAGGCGAAGGTCCCGCAGTACGCGGAGGCGAAGGCACTGCGGGCGGTGCGCCGCTGCCCGGCGCTCGCCCTGCGCCTGGAGGAGGACACGCGCGCGCAGGCGCCGTCCCGCAACCTCCCGGTGCTCTCCCAGGGCCGCGGCCGCCGCGCACTGGGCCGCTGACCACGCGCGCGGGGGGGGGGGGGGGGGGGGGGGGGGCGCCGCCGCGGGGGGGGGGGGGGGTGTGGGGGGTGGGGGGTTGGGATTATGTGTGGTTGAGGGGGTGTCCCAGGGCGTGGT
>NZ_JBWKDW010000014.1:89397-116125 GCF_056435735.1 Streptomyces sp. NPDC043878 | reverse complement strand
GCCCGGAGCCGCCACACACGGTACCGCTAACCACGCGGCGGGGGGACCGCCCGCCTCGGGCGCCCCACCGCTGTTGGCGGGGGCGGGAGCCCGTACACACGCCGAGGGCGGGTCATCCGATTCGGATGACCCGCCCTCGACTTCTGTGGAGCTAAGGAGAATTGAACTCCTGACCTCCTGCATGCCATGCAGGCGCTCTACCAACTGAGCTATAGCCCCTTGGGGTGTTCCGCCCGGTCTCCCCGGCGGCGACGCCAACATTACACGGTCCACCGGGTGCAGTACCAAATCGTTTCCGTTCCGCGCGGACACGCCAGGTACGAGGACCTGGTGCCGCCGCGCGCGGCCCTGCCGGCCGGGTCGCCGGGACCCGTCCGCGCGGTCCCGCCGGCCTCAGGCGGTGACGAAGGAATAGAACCGCTTGAGCGTGCAGTGCTCTTCGAGGAGGCGGCCGTAGATCGGCTCACCCTCGAGTTCGCGGTACGTCTCGATCGGGTCACCCTTTATGATCAGCGCCCGCGCGCATTCCTCGCACCAGTACTGGTAGTCGGGGTTGACCGGCTCCATGTCCCGGACAATGGGCGTGCCGCTGCCACACCAGTCGCACTTTCGCCTGTGGGCACCCATCGATCAGCTCCAGCTGTGGCCGCAGGCCGTGCACACGTAGGAGATCCCGCCGTTGTCCCCGAGGACTTGGGCGACCCGGACAGAACCGCAGGAAGGGCAGCTGAGACGGGTGACCGTACCCCGTGTCGACGCTGCATCGGGAAGGTGGCCGACCTCCCCGATGATGCTCGCAGGCATCACTGCTCCCTCCCGTCGGGCCGCGCCCCCTTCCGGTCGTTTGATTCTGCCACGACCGGACCAATACGGTCAGCGACGCCTCAGTACCAGTCCGGCCACGGCACCCACCGCGGCGGTCCCTGCCAGCGCGAACGTGCACGCCAAAAGCGCCTCCGCAGAGGTATACGCCCCGGAGGCCCCGAGTGACTCAAGCCGGTTCAGGAACAGTGTGCCGAACGCGGCGACTCCGATGAGCTGGCCGAGCTGGGTGACCGTCGCGAGCAGCCCGCTGGCGTCCGCCGCGTCCTCGGGCCGGACCCCGGCCAGCGCGCGCGCGAGCGTGGGGCTGAAGGCGAGCGCGAGTCCCACGCCCAGGCCCGCGTAGGCGACGTACAGCGGCACCCCGCCGTGGTCGCCGCCCTTCAGCGCCAGGCCCACGCCCGCCACCGAGAGGCCGGTGAGCGTGAACCCGGCGGGAGTGAGACCGCGCTGCCAGGCGGCCGGCCAGCTCCGCCAGGTGAGGCCGACCAGCCCGAAGACGACCGCGGTCGGCGCGAAGGCCAGGCCGGCCCGCGACGGGCTGTAGCCGAGGCCGCCCTGGACATGCAGGGTGAGCGCGAACAGGAGGCCGCCGTTGACGGCCATGGCGGCCATGACGCGCAGTACGGCCAGGCCCATCCCGGGCTGGCGCAGCACGCGGGGCGCGATCAGCGGGGCACCGCCGCGCCGGGCCAGCCGGGACTCGTAGCCGCAGAACAGCCCGAAGACGACCGCGGCGGCGGCCAGGGAGAGCCAGGACCACAGCGGCCAGTCCTCCTCCTGTCCGAGCACCAGCGGCACGCTGAACAGCGACACGGCCGATCCGAGGAGCACCAGACCCGGCAGGTCGAGGCCGCGCCCCCGCTCACGCGGAACCGCGCCGTCCCGTGGCAGCACCCTCCGGCCGACGGCCAGGAGGACCAGGCCGACCGGCACGTTGACGAGGAAGACGGGCCGCCAGCCGGTGCCGAACAGGTCGGCGTCGACCAGGACTCCACCCAGCACCTGCCCCGCCGCGGAGCCGAAGGCGATCACCGCGGAGTAGGCGCCGAGGGCCTTCAGTCTGGCCTCGCCGGTGAAGGTGCGCTGGATCAGGCTGAGCACCTGAGGGATCATCACGGCCGATCCGGCGCCCTGCACCAGCCGGAACACGATGAGTTCGCCCGCTCCGCCGGCCAGGCCGCAGGCGAACGAGGCGGCGGTGAACAGGGCGAGACCGGCGAGGTGGACCCGGCCGTGACCGAGCCGGTCACCGAGGCGGGCGCCGGTGATCAGCAGCACGGAGTACGTGATGGCGTACCCGGCGATCACCAGTTGCAGGTCGGCGCCCGAGGCGTGGAGACCGGAACCGATCGTGGGGGCCGCGACGTTCACGATGAACACGTCGAGCAGTGCCATGAACTGGGCGGCGAGCACGGTCGCGAGGAGCGCCCGGGGCCGATTGTCAGTGGCGGGCGCTTTACTGGCTGCAGGACTTGGAACGGGTGCGAGACCCGGGCCCGTCCCGGGAGTTGTCGTCATGGGGTCGAGCCTGGCGACGCTTCGGTAAGGGTGCCGAGTGCCCGCTGATGCTGGTACTGACAGCACCTGGCAGCGGACAGGCCGGCCGTCGAGTATGGGGGTGTGACGATGGGGACGACACAGCGGCGCCGGCCCGAGCTGGCCACCTTCCTGCGCAGCAGGCGCGCCCGGGTGACACCGGCGGACGTGGGCATGCCGCCGGGCCTCAGGCGCCGCACACCGGGGCTGCGCCGCGAGGAGGTCGCGCAGCTCTCGGGCGTCGGCGTCACGTGGTACACGTGGCTGGAGCAGGGCCGGCCGATCAACGCCTCCCCGCAGGTCCTGGACGCCGTGGCCCGCACCCTGCGGTTGGACACACCCGAGCGGGAGCATCTGTACCACCTGGCCGACGTGCCGTACGCCGCCGTCCCGGAGTCCGTCGTGCGGAGCGTGGGCGCGGAGATCCAGGGCATCATCGACGCCCTGGCGCCGCGCCCGGCGGTGGTCTACAACGCGCGCTACGACGTCCTGGCCGCCAACCCGGTCTACCGTGACCTGTTCTCGGTGCGGCTGAGACCGGGCGATCGCCCTCCCAACGCGCTGTGGAAGCTGTTCACGGTGCCGGAGGAGGACTGCCCGCTGCGATTCCGGGAGAGCGAGCTGCCCGTGATGGTGGCGACCCTGCGCGCCGCGTACGGACTGCATGCCGGAGAGCCCGCGTGGGAGGACTTCATACGCGCGCTGTCCGCGGCGAGCCCGCTCTTCGCCCGCCTGTGGGAGAGCGGCGACGTGCTGGAACCCGGACAGCGGGTCAAGGTCTTCCGGCACGCGGAGCTGGGCGAGCTGCGGATGACGTCGGTGTCGCTGTCGGTCAACGGCATGCCGGAGTGCCGGATCGTGGTCTACACGCCCGCCGACGAGGACACGGCACGGCGCGCGGCCCTGCTGCGGGAGCGGGGGCAGAGCCTGTGGCCTCCGTCGCCGGCCCGCTCCGCGGCGGAGTGCGGCGACGGAACGAGAAATCCCGCCCCCTGAAGGGGACGGGATCTTCGTGAAACGGTCCTTGACAACTCAACAGAGTGTCACGGTGTGGAGCTAAGGAGAATTGAACTCCTGACCTCCTGCATGCCATGCAGGCGCTCTACCAACTGAGCTATAGCCCCGCGTGTTCTTCCCGCTCGGCGGGGGCGAACAAGAAGAACTTTAGCCTGCGACCTGCCGGAAAGTGAAATCCGGGTCCCGACCCCGCAGCGGGGTCCGGTCCGTGCCGCTCAGTCGTCGTCGCCGAGCACCGGTTCGGGCAGCGTGCCGGCGTTGTGCTCCAGGAGGCGCCAGCCGCGGGCGCCCTCGCCGAGCACCGACCAGCAGCAGTTGGAGAGACCGCCGAGGCTCTCCCAGTGGCGCGCCTCCAGGCCGAGGAGGCGTCCGATGGTGGTGCGGATCGTGCCGCCGTGGCTGACCACGACGAGCGTGCCCTCCTCGGGCAGCTTCTCGGCGTGCCGGAGCACCACCGGGGCGGCGCGGTCGGCGACCTCCGTCTCCAGTTCACCGCCGCCGCGGCGCACCGGCTCACCGCGCTTCCACGCGGAGTACTCCTCGCCGTGCCGGGCGATGATCTCCTGGTGCGTCAGCCCCTGCCAGACACCCGCGTAGGTCTCGCGCAGTCCCTCGTCGTGGGTCACCTCGAGGCCGGTGAGCTCGGCGAGCTCGGCGGCGGTGTTCGCGGCCCGCCGGAGGTCGGAGGCGACGATCGCGTCGGGCTTGAGGGAGGCGAGCAGCCGGGCGGCGCGGCGGGCCTGTCCGACGCCCGTCTCGGTGAGCTCGACGTCCGTGGTGCCCTGGAAGCGGCCCTCCACGTTCCAGGCGGTCTGGCCGTGCCGCCACAGGATGACGCGGCGACCGCGGCTGGTCCGGGAGCCGGCCCCGGCGCCGGCTCCCGAGGGGGCAGTCACCGCAGCTCCCCGAACTCCTCGGCGTCCTCGTCGGACCGCAGTTTGGCGTGCTCCTCGCCCTTGCCGCGGGTCGCCTTGGCGTCGGCGGGCAGTTCCAGCTCGGGGCAGTCCTTCCACAGCCGCTCCAGGGCGTAGAAGACGCGCTCCTCACTGTGCTGGACGTGGACGACGATGTCGACGTAGTCGAGCAGGATCCAGCGGGCGTCGCGGTCGCCCTCACGGCGTACCGGCTTGGCGCCGAGCTCCTTCTGGAGCCGTTCCTCGATCTCGTCGACGATCGACTTGACCTGGCGGTCGTTGGGCGCGGACGCCAGCAGGAAGGCGTCGGTGATCGACAGGACGTCACTGACGTCGTAGGCGATGACGTCGTGGGCGAGCTTGTCGGCGGCCGCCTGTGCGGCGGTGTTGATGAGAGCGAGAGAGCGGTCGGTCGCGGTCACTGCGTGGCTTTCCGTCGGCGGGCACTGGACGTCAAGGGTCTCACGGACGGCCGACGGCGCCCCACGCGATCAGTGGATCACCCGGGGCGCCGTCGCCGGTCAGGAACCGGAGGGCCGGTAGTCCTGGCCGAGGACCACCGAGACGTTCGCGTTCGAGGAGACCATGCCCTTGGCCACGGCACCGGTGGGCAGGCCGAGCGTCTTGGCGACCTCGGAGGCGTTCTCCTTGTCGGCGGCGTCCGCGTAGACGACCGTGGAGCTCGCCTGGGTGCCGGCCGGCGTACCGCCGCCCAGGAAGGTGAAGCCGCCGTTGAGGAGCGCCACGCGGGCCTTCTCGGTGTTGTCCTTGGTCCCACTGGCGTTCTGCAGTGAGACGCGGACCGAGGTGCCCTGGTCGGGGCTCTTCGCGGTACCGCCGAGCACGTCCTTGACGACGCTGGCGCTGGTCTGGGCGCTCAGCGTGCCGTCGCTCCGCACGGGCAGCAGGGCGGTCTTGTAGTCACCGCCCTTGGCGAGGTCGGCGAGCCTGGCGAGGAAGGCGCCGAGGTCCTTGTCGGTCAGCGGCGGGTCGAGGATCTGGGCGAGCGTCTGGACGGTGGTGGTCGCGCCCGCCGGGTCGGAGGACAGTTTGCGCATCACGCCCTGCATGACCTGGCCGAACCGCTCCAGCTGGGCGTTCTGGGCCTCGCCGGAGGCGCGGTAGGTGGCGTAGGCCACGGCCGCCTTGCCGCTGAGGGTCTGGGCCCTGCCCCGGTGCACGAGCGGCGCGGTGCCCTTCTTGGCGGCCGGGTCGGGCACGTCGGTGTCGGTGTCGACCTCGATGTTGCCGACGAGGTCGACGAGGTTCTGCAGGTAGGGGGTGTCCAGCCGCCAGGTGCCCTGGATGTCGGTGCCGAGGACGGTGTCGAGGGCGTCGCGGGTGCCCGAGGATCCGTCGTCGTCGACCGACTTGGCCAGCGTGGTCGCGGAGCCGTCGCCATCGGTCAGGGAGAGGGAGTTGGGCAGCAGGACGGTGGTGGCCTGTTTGGTGGTGGTGTTGTCGACGAGCAGCGCCGTGGACGTGCCGCCCTGCTTGGTGTTGTGCAGGTGGACGACGATCACGTCCCGCTTCTGGGCGCCCGCCGCCGTGGCGGTGCCGGTCTTCGGCTCGGAGGAGGACAGACCGGGCAGCTTCCCGGCGTACCAGAGGTAGCCGACCCCGCCGGCCGCGACCAGGGCCAGGGTGACGACCAGGGCCACGAGGCGGCCGCGGGCGCGCCGCTTGGCCTCCTCCCGGCGCTCGGTGCGGTTCTCGGTGAAGTTCAACCAGTCGATGACGTCCTCGGACTCGGCGTCCGGTTCCTCGATGAAGGCGAACTGCTCCGTGCGGTAGTCCCGTTCGGGTTCGGCTGCCTGGCCCTGCCCGGGCCCGGCGCCGTACTCGCCCTGCTGCTCGCCGCCCTGGCCGGGCGCGGGGCGAACCGGGCCGCCCGGTTCCGCGACCGGGCCGGCCTGCTGCGGGATGTACGCGGTCTGTTCGGCGGCACCGGCCTGCCGGCCGCCCGCGGCGGTCTGGCCGTAGGGGTCGTAGGCCGTCGCGGGGCCGCCCGTCTGCTGCGCACCCGTGGCGTAGGGGTCGTAAGGCGGGGCGGGCGCCTGCCGGCCCGCGGCGTAGGGGTCGTAGGAGGGCGCGGGCTGCTGCCGGTCCGTGCCGTAGGGGTCGTAGGAGGGCGCGGGCTGCTGCCAGCTCGTCGCGTACGGGTCGTAGCCGTGGTTCTGCTGCGCGTACGGGTCGTACGGCTGCTGCGGAGCCTGTTGCCTCGGGACCTGCTGGTAGACGGGGCGGCCGTACTCGTCGTAGCCGACGATCTCGTAGCGGTCGCCCTCGTAGGGGTCGTCGTCGTGCCCCGCGTCGTGTCGGTCGTTCACCGGTGCCCCTCTCGGCTCACTCGCCGCGGTACAGCTCACGCTTGTCGATGTAGCGCACGACGCCGTCCGGCACCAGGTACCAGACGGGATCGCCCTTGGCGACTCTCGCACGGCAGTCGGTGGAGGAGATGGCGAGGGCGGGGACCTCGACGAGCGAGACACCGCCCTCGGGGAGACCGTCGTCGGACAGGACGTGGCCCGGCCGGGTGACCCCGACGAAGTGCGCGAGGGAGAACAGTTCCTCCGTGTCCCGCCAGGTCAGGATCTGACCGAGGGCGTCGGCGCCGGTGATGAAGAACAGGTCCGTGTCGGGGTTGAGCGCGCGCAGGTCGCGCAGGGTGTCCGCGGTGTAGGTCGGGCCGCCGCGGTCGATGTCGATCCGGCTGACCGAGAACTGCGGGTTCTCGGCGGTCGCGATGACCGTCATCAGATAGCGGTCCTCCGCCGGGGAGACCGCGCGGTGGGTCTTCTGCCACGGCTGCCCCGTGGGGACGAACACCACCTCGTCGAGGTGGAACCGCGCGGCGACCTCACTGGCCGCCACGAGGTGCCCGTGGTGGATCGGGTCGAAGGTTCCGCCCATGACGCCCAGACGGCGCTTGCCCGGGTTGGAGGGGCCGTTGCGCGGGCCTGTCACCGGAGGTCTCCCGCGGCCGCCGGTGGCCGGCCGGCTTCCCGTGCCGCCGCTCGCCGGAGGGTTCCCGGCAGCACCCGCCGGCTCGTCGTCCGCACCGTTCGCCGCGTCATTCGCCGGACCGGTAGGCATGTCCTGCTCTCCCATGCGTGCAGACCCTACCGGCCCGGCCTGTCAGGCTCGGCCGGGCGATCCCCGGGGCCGGCCCGGAAAGGGGCCTTTGCCGGACTCAGCGGTCGCGGTTGAAGCGCGTGGTGATCCACAGCAGGAGCAGCAGGACGAAGAGCGCGCCGCCGCCGGTGAGGTAGGGGCTGAGGCTCTCGTGGTTTCCGCCGTGCTCCTCGCCCTCGGCGGCAAGGGTGACCAACTGGGCTGCGGTGCTGTGGAAGCTCATCTTCGGCAGGACCTATCCGGTGTGGGCGGGATAAAGATGTCGGCTCATGGTAAGCGGGCACCTCGGCCGCGATCACGCCGACTCCACCGTTGGGGAACCTTCCCGCCGGCTCAGTCGTCCTTCCGCTTGTACCCCCGCAGCAGGAACCACGCGGTCAGGACACAGCCCACGATCATCACGATCAGTACGACCCGGAGCAGATTGCCCGCCCCCTGCTGCTCGGCGGCGCTCGCGGCCTCGGTGAGCCAGGTGGCTGCGGGATTGTGCTCCATGACGTCGACTCCTTCGCTGTACTGCCCGTCCAAGGTATCTCCGCCTAGGCTGGGCTCTGCTTCGGGGGCGCGCAGGGGCCGCAGGCGGCCACCACAGACGCACATGGGGGAAGTCATGTCCGACGACGACGGCCACGAGCACAGCGGGCACGAGCACGTGCCGAGCAGGCAGCGCAGGCGCTTCGCGGGGATCTCCTCGCGGGCGTACGAGCACCCGGCCGACCGCTCCGCGCTGGTGGCGCTGCGCAAGCTGAGCGGTTTCGACACGGTCTTCAAGGCGCTGAGCGGCCTGTTGCCCGAGCGCAGCCTGCGGCTGCTGTTCCTGTCCGACTCGGTGCGCGTCTCGGAGCAACAGTTCGCGCACCTCCACGACATGCTGCGGGACGCCTGCTACATCCTGGACCTGGAGAAGGTCCCGCCTATGTACGTCACGCAGGACCCGCGGCCCAACGCGATGTGCATCGGCCTGGACGAGCCGATCATCGTCGTCACCACGGGGCTCGTCGAGCTGCTCGACGAGGAGGAGATGCGTGCGGTCGTCGGGCACGAGGTGGGTCACGCCCTGTCCGGCCACTCGGTCTACCGGACCATCCTGCTCTTCCTGACCGGTCTGGCCCTCAAGGTGGCCTGGATACCCCTGGGCAACCTCGCGATCATGGCGATCGTCACCGCGCTGCGCGAGTGGTTCCGCAAGTCGGAGCTGTCCGCGGACCGGGCGGGTCTGCTGGTCGGGCAGGACCTGCGGGCCTCGATGCGCGGTCTGATGAAGATCGCGGGCGGCAACCACCTGCACGAGATGAACGTGGACGCGTTCCTCGAACAGGCCGAGGAGTACGAGGCGGGGGGCGACCTGCGCGACTCCGTGCTCAAGATCCTCAACGTGCTGCCCCGCTCGCACCCCTTCACCACCGTGCGGGCGGCCGAGCTGAAGAAGTGGTCGGAGTCCCGTGACTTCCAGCGGATCATGGACGGCCACTACCCGCGGCGCAGCGAGGACGGGAACACCTCGGTCACCGACTCATTCCGTGAGTCGGCGGCGAGCTACACCACGCAGGTGAAGAGCTCCAAGGACCCGCTGATGAAGCTGGTCAGCGACCTGGCCGGTGGGGCCGGGGACCTCGGCGGCAGGGTGCGGCGCGGCTTCGGCGGGTTCACCAACGGCGCGTCCCAGGACCAGCCGCCCACCGACGGGCCGCCCTCGGACACCCCGCCCCCGCGCGACTGACCGCCCGGTTCACACCCGGCCCGGAAGTGCCGCTGAGGTGACGGCGCCGAGCGCTGCGGAGGTGACGGCGCCCGCGGGCACCGCCGCTCACACCCTGGGCTGGGCGCTCGTCGCGAGGGAGCCGCACAGGGCCGTGGCGCTTCCGGTCGCGTAGGGGTCCGTGCCGGCCGGGCCGCCGGCCTTGGCGGTCTGGCCGGCGAGCAGCGGCCGCAGGTGGTTCGTCGAGTCCTCGGCGCAGGACAGGGGGCCCGCCTGGACGTAGGAGACGGCCAGCTGCGCGGTGTGCAGGCGCAGGTCGTCGCGGTCGAAGCGGAAGTGCAGTTCGCGCCGGACGGTGAACAGCGAGGCCGCGGCCGCGCGGTCGGCGCCGGCCGGGCGCAGGGCGTAGACGAAGGTGTGGTCGGCGGTGACCTCCAGGGTGGACGAGTCGGTCTCGGCTGCCTGGAGGGTGCCCTGGACCCGGATCCTGGAGTCGGCCAGTTCGGCGCCCGCCGGGTCGAAGCGGACCAGCCAGCCGGTCGGCGCGTGCCGGCCGTCGGCCGTCGGGTGGGCGAAACTCTCGTCGAACTGGTCGAGTTGGTCACTGTCGAGGAGCACCCGCACGGGGCGCACCTGCTGCCCGGTGAGGACCTCGGGGTACAGCGAGGAGCGGACGACGTAGTCCTTCGCGGTGGTCAGGGCGCTGACGATCTGGCTGTCGGAGAAGTGCGCGGTGCGCCGGGAGGCGGGCAGCGGGATGCCCTCGGCGCCGATGCGGAACTGGGCGGCGGGGCTGTGCGCGTACAGGTACTCGGGGCTGGTGTGGCCGGGCACCTTGCCGCCGGGGGTGAGCGGGATGACGGTCATCCGCAGCGGCTCCACGGGCTGCCGGGAGGCGGGGGTCTGGTAGGGGTGCCGTACGCCCATGTAGATCGCGGTGCCGAAGGCGACGGCGATCAGCAGGACGAGGACCAGGACCTGCCGGGACAGGCCCCGGCGCAGGGGCGGTCGGCGGCGTACGGCGGGCGCGTGGTCGGCCATGCGCTCCTGTGCGGAGAACTCCTGGAGGCGGGCAGCGCGGACGAACGACTCGTCGAAGACGACGGATCGGTACTCGTCCTCCGCGCCACCGGGGCCGCCCTCGGGTGCCCCCTCAGGTGGTTCTCCAGGCCCTCCCATATCTTCAGGGTAGGTCTCCGGGCCCTCGGGTAAACGCCCCGCTGCACGACAACTTCTGACAGGTTCTCACCAGAAATGCCGGGAAGCCCCCGAAGCGGGGTCAGGGTGTGCGCGGGACGGCCGAGACGGCCGGCCGTGAGTGGTCGGCTGAGGCGGAGGGAGCCGTCGTGCCGCCCTGTTCCAGGCCGGTCGAGGCGGGCGGCGGGACCTGGTCGCGGCTGCCGCCCGAGGACGTCCCCCGGTAGACCGCCGCGAAGGCCAGCGCGACCATGCCGACGCCCATCACGACGGCCAGCATCCAGGCGACGGGGCGGTGCCAGCGGACGTGCTTGCCGTACGTCCCGGGGGCGCCGTAGCGCCGTTCGAGGATGTCGGCGTCGTCCAGGTCGTCGAGGTCGGGATCGTGGCCGAACCCGAGCGGTCCGTCGGGGCCGAAGCCGTGCTCGTAGTGTTCGCCTCTGCCGAGCGCCCGGCGGGCCTCGGCCTCGGAGGCCTCCGCTCTCGCGCGGGCCGCGGCCAGGAGGCGTTCGACGGCGGTCGGCTCGTGCGCCACGGCCGCCTGTACGAAGGCCTCGTCGAAGACCACGGAGGCGAACTCTTCGTCCGACACCCCGCGGTCGTGGTCGTCGTCGGGCTCCCAGCCGTCTGGGAACGGCTTGCCCCCCACGTCCTCCGGCACGACTCCAGAGTAGACCTGGGGGGTCAATTTGGGCAGACGATATGGCAATTCATCCGACTGCTGAGACGCCCCGCCCAGGCGGACCGGAAGGCCGGGCGGACGCGCGACGGGTGCGGGGTACGAGCGGAGAGCACGCGCCGTGCGCATATGCCAGACCGGGTGTTCCCGTACGGAATCAGCCGCGCCCCGCGCCGTCCTCAGCGCCGGATGTGCCCGTCACCGGTGACGATGTACTTGGTGCTGGTCAGCTCCGGCAGTCCCATCGGGCCCCGCGCGTGCAGCTTCTGCGTCGAGATGCCGATCTCCGCGCCGAAGCCGAACTGCCCGCCGTCGGTGAACCGGGTGGAGGCGTTGACGGCCACCGTCGTGGAGTCGACCAGTCGGGTGAACCGCCGGGCGGCCTGCTGGGAGGTCGTCACGATGGCCTCGGTGTGACCGGAGGTCCACAGCCGGATGTGCTCGACGGCCTTGTCGAGCGAGTCGACGACGGCGGCGGCGATGTCGTAGGAGAGGTACTCGGTCTCCCAGTCCTCCGGGGTGGCTTCCACCACGGTGGCCTTGGAGTCCTTGGCGTAGGCCAGGACCCGCTCGTCGGCGTGCACGGTGACCCCGGCCTCCGCCAGGGCGTCCAGGGCGCGCGGCAGGAACGCGGCGGCGATGTCCTGGTGCACGAGGAGGGTCTCCGCGGAGTTGCAGACGCTGACCCGGCTCGCCTTGGAGTTGATCAGGATGTCGACGGCCATGTCGAGGTCGGCCTGGGCGTCGACGTAGACGTGGCAGTTGCCGGTGCCGGTCTCGATGACCGGCACGGTGGACTCCGAGACGACGGTCTGGATCAGCGAGGCGCCGCCGCGCGGGATCAGCACGTCGACCAGGCCGCGGGCGCGCATCAGCTCGCGCACGCTCTCGCGGCTCTCGCCGGGCACCAGCTGTACGGCGTCGGCGGGCAGCCCGGCGCCGCCCACGGCGTCGCGGATCACCCGGACCAGGGCGCTGTTCGACTCGAACGCCGAGGCCGAGCCGCGCAGCAGTACCGCGTTGCCGGACTTCAGGCACAGGGCGGCGGCGTCGACGGTGACGTTGGGTCGGGCCTCGTAGATGATGCCTACGACGCCGAGCGGGACGCGGACCTGGCGCAGGTCGATGCCGTTGGGCAGGGTCGAGCCGCGCACCACCTCGCCCACCGGGTCGGGCAGCGCGACGACGTCCCGGACGTCGGAGGCGATCGCGCGCACCCGCTCGGGGGTGAGCGTCAGCCGGTCGACGACGGACTCGCTGGTGCCGGCCTCGCGGGCCCTGGCGACGTCCTTGGCGTTGGCCTCGACGATCTCGCTCGTACGGACCTCCAGCGCGTCCGCGACGGCGAGCAGCGCGTCGTCCTTGTCGGCCCGAGGCAGCGGCGCGAGGTCGGCGGCGGCCGCCTTGGCGCGGTAGGCGGCCCGGGTCACCGGGGACATGGAGTCGTACGGAGAGAGCGTGGTCATGAGCAAAGGGTAGTGCGCCGGGCGGGCGCGTCCACCGGTCGTTCCACAGCGCGAGACGGGCTCAAAAGGGGTGAACTCCGACAGGGGTGGCCGGCGCCGGTCCGTACCCCTCGGCGACGCGCTGGTGGTAGGTCTGGCGGTCGATGACCTCCAGGCCGACGATCTCCCACGGCGGCAGTCCCGCGGTCTGGCGGTGCTCGCCCCACAGGCGCAGGGCGACGGCGGCCGCGTCGTGCAGGTCGCGGGCCTCCTCCCAGTACCGGATCTCCGCGTGGTCGTTGGCGTATCTGCTGGTCAGCAGGAAGGGGTGGTCGTGCGCGAGTTGTTCGAGCGCCCGCCGCACCTCCTTCAGCGGGGCCTCCTCGCCGGAGACGCTGAGGGTGATGTGCCACAGCCGCGGCAGGTCCTCGGGGCGCTCACCCTCGAAGCGGTCGCCGGCCGCCACACTCGTCAGGGTCCGCTCTTCGCCGACCGCCCGGGAGGGGGTACCACCGCGGGACGCCGCCCCAGGGCGCACTCGTCTCACGACGGCCTCCTTCACACGACGGTCGAGCAGTGCCCGGGCAGTGCTCGCACTCGATGGGTCCCTGGGACAAAGTTGAGCAGGCCGCAAGGGCTCGTGGGGCGGTTTTGCGGAACGTCCACCTCAGGGCAAGGCCCGCGCCGGGACGTTCACGGCGTTTTCGGGTCACTCGGGCACCTGTCCGGCCGGTGCCCGGCCGGACTCAGGGCTGCAGGAGCACCAGGTCGTCCCGGTGGACGACCTCGCGTTCGTATCCGGGGCCCAGTTCACGGGCCAGCTCCCGGGTGGAGCGGCCGATCAGCCGGGGGATCTCCCGGGCGTCGAAGTTGACGAGCCCGCGAGCCACCGCGCGCCCCTCCGCGTCGAGCAGCTCGACCGGGTCGCCCGCGCTGAACTCGCCCTCCAGGCCGGCGATCCCGGCCGGCAGCAGCGACTTGCGGCCCTCCACGACCGCGCGCACGGCCCCGTCGTCGAGGGTGAGCGAGCCCTGCGGGGTGGAGGCGTGCTGCAGCCACAGCAGCCGGTCCGCGGAGCGCTTGCCGGTGGAGTGGAAGTAGGTGCCCGTGTCGCCGCCGAAGAGCGCGTCGGCCGCGTGGACCGCGCTGGTCAGCACCACGGGGATGCCGGCCGCCGCCGCGATCCGGGCGGCCTCGACCTTGGTAACCATGCCGCCGGTGCCCACGCCCGCCCTGCCGGCGCTGCCGATGTCGACGTGCGCGAGGTCGGCGGGTCCCCGCACCTCCGCTATCCGGGAGGTGCCCGGCTTGCCGGGGTCGCCGTCGTAGACGCCGTCGATGTCGGACAGCAGTACCAGCAGGTCGGCGCGGACGAGGTGGGCGACGAGGGCGGCGAGCCGGTCGTTGTCGCCGAAGCGGATCTCGTCGGTGGCGACGGTGTCGTTCTCGTTGACGACCGGGAGTGCGCCCATCGCGAGGAGCTGGTCGAGGGTGCGGGAGGCGTTGCGGTGGTGGGAGCGCCGGCTCATGTCGTCGGAGGTGAGCAGGACCTGGCCGACGCGTACGCCGTAGCGGGCGAAGGAGGCGGTGTAGCGGGCGACGAGCAGGCCCTGGCCGACGCTGGCCGCGGCCTGCTGGCGGGCGAGGTCGCGCGGACGTCGGCGCAGGCCGAGCGGGGCGAGGCCGGCCGCGATGGCGCCGGAGGAAACGAGAACAATCTCACGTTCCCCTCCACTTCGGCTCTTGGCGAGGACGTCGACGAGCGCGTCGACCCGGTCGGCGTCCAGTCCGCCGGTCGCGGTGGTCAGCGACGAGGAACCCACCTTGACGACGATCCGGTGGGCCTCGTTCACGGCCTGTCGTGCGCCTGCCACCTTGGTCTTTGTCCCCTCACGTAGGTCCGGCCGTCCCGTCCGGCAATCTACGCGAAGCGGGGCGGGCGCCGCGCATCGGTCCACCTCGCGGACATGTCACAGCTGTAACCGCTCACTCACGCACCGCATATGGCAAAAAGGTTGTGCGGGTTGCTCATAGAAATCAAAGAGCATCCAAATTTAATCTGAAGTTTGTGTCACCTACAGTTCGCCACGTGAAGCGCATACTCCTCAGATCGGGGAAGAGCCCCTACGACGTCGTCCCTGTGGAGGAAGCCCTCCACCGCGACGTGATCGCCACCAACTCCGGCAACCTGATCTTCAGCGACGCCGCACACAAGATCCTCGAGACTCCGGACGTCGAGGTCGTCTCGAACCGCATGCGGATCGACCCGACCGCGGCAGGGCGGATCAACGAGGAGTACGACGCGTTCGTCGTACCACTCGCCAACGCCTTCCGGCTGTCGTTCGAGCCCGCGCTGCAGAAGCTCACCCGGCTCATCACCAAGCTGAAGATCCCGGTCGTCGTGGTCGGGGTGGGGGCGCAGTCCTCGCTCGACTACAACCCGGACCGGCTGAAGGCCATGGAGCCCTCGGTACGCGAGTTCGTCGCCGCGGTGCTCGACCGGAGCGCCAGCATCGGCGTGCGCGGCGAGTTCACGGAGCAGTACCTGAAGGGCATGGGTTTCCGGGACGTCGAGGTCATCGGCTGCCCCTCCCTCTTCATGTACGGCAAGGAACTCGCGGTGCACAAGCGGGCGACGGCGCTGACCGCCGACTCCCGCATCGCGATCAACGGGTCGCACAGCGCGGTGCGCACCCAGGGCCTGGACAAGGTCATCCGCCGCACCCACGCCCGCTACCCGAACCTGCGGTACATCGCGCAGAACCTCAGCGACGCCAAGCAGTTGCACTGGCGGGACCTGTCGCACCCCAACGGCAAGGTCACCGGGATGCCGTCGCACCCGGACCACCCGATGTACGCCGAGGACAAGGTCCGCATCTACATCGACCCGGTCACCTGGATCGACGACCTGCGCGACTTCGACTATTCCTTCGGCTCCCGCATCCACGGCAACATCGCGGCGCTGCTCGCGGGCACGCCCGCGACCGTGCTGACCGCCGACTCGCGGACGCTGGAGCTGTGCCGTTACTTCGACATCCCGCACCAGCGCGTCGACCAGATCCCCGAGGACCTGGACCCGGCACGGCTGTACGAGGAGGCCGACTTCACCAAGCTGGCCGGCGGTCACCAGGAGCGGTTCGAGCGCTTCACGGGCTTCCTGGACAAGAACGGCCTGCAGAACACCTTCACGCACGGCGACGGCGGCGCGGCCTTCGAGGCCCGCATGCGCAAGCTGTCCTTCCCGGCGGGCATCCGCCCCTGGAATGACATGGACCTGGAGTCGCTCACCACCCGGTTCGGCTTCCTGCAGAGCCGTATCACCCAACTGTCGAAGGACAACGCGCAGTTGAAGCGTGACGTGGCGCGGGCCAAGACGCCGGCCAAACCGGCCGCGGTGTCCGTCAAGCCGACCGCGAACGCTTCGCCGACCTCGGTCTACCGCCGGGCCCGACGTGCCGTCGGCCGCCCGCTGCGGCGCCTCCAGCCGGGCCGCGACTAGTGCCGCGACGGGCAACGTTCGCCCCGTCGCGAACGCTGCCCGTCGTGGCACCAGGACGCTTACCGTCCGGAACGACTCCGGACGGACCGAGATGCGCGTGCCGACCACCGGTCGGCACGCGCATGTGTGCGTCGGGGCCGCGCCGCCGGCACTCCGCGCGCCGTCCCGCCGCGACGGGGCGTCCGGGTCCGCTCCCGGGGACGCCGGGCAGGCCGTCCGGTGACAGCCGTACGGCCGGCCGGTCATGCCGCCGCCGCCCGGTCCCCGGGGCCGCCCTCGCGCGAGGGCAGGATGCGGCGGGCCCTGCGGGCCACCCGGCGCACCAGGGTGTCGACGCGGTCCTCCCGGTAGCCCGGGAACGCGCGGGCCTCGCGGGGCGGGGCGAGGTAGACGGCGTCGGGTATGCCGGCCGTCCGGTCGCGGAAGTGCGGGTAGGCCAGATAGAGGCGGCTGCCCTTGCGTTCCAGGACGGCGGCGGGCGCCTTCTTGCTCCTGACGAATGCCACGACCTCTTCGAGGAGTTCGGGCCGGCCGGTGGCGACCAGGTGCAGCCGCAGGCGCTCGTGGACCTTGAGGCGGCGGGCGACCTCGTCGTTCCAGTACGCCTCCATGAGGGGTTTCGCCAGCTCGAACTTGGTGCGCCGGACGTTCTCGCCGTCCTTCAGGTACTTGGGGCCGAACTGCGGGAGCAGGGTGACGACGAAGGGGCGGACCATGAGGGTGTCGCGCCGGGGCCCGGGCGGGACCATCTCCGCTATCAGGCGCATCAGCGCGCGGGCGGAGTCGAAGCGCAGGGTGTAACTCCCCTTCTTCGTCACGTGCTTGCCGTCCGTGCGGCCCACCAGGTAGTAGCAGGTGTGGTCGGCTATCACGGAGACGCCGTCGGCCCGCAGATAGGCCTCCATCGTGAACAGCGCGTCCTCGCCGGTCCACAGGGACTCGTCGAACCGCATGCCGTGACGTTGCAGCAGGGCGCGGCGGAACAGCTTCTGCGCGCTGAGCGTGAACTTGATGTTGGAGGAAAAGACGTCCGTACGGTCGAGGTTCCGGCCCCACATCGACTTCGGCGCGACGCGGTTGACGCCTTCGACACGGCCGACGACCACGTCCGTACCGTTGCGGTCGGCGACGGCGACCATCCGCTCCAGGGCCTCGGGGCCGAGCCGGTCGTCGGCGTCGAGGAAGAAGACGTACCTCCCCGCGGCCTTGCCGAGGCCGACGTTGCGCGGGCCGCTGGGGCCGCCCGAGTTCTCCTGCCGGATCACCGTGACCGGCATGGGGGCGTCCGCCGCGAACTCCTCCAGGTACTCCCCCGTGCCGTCCGTCGAGCCGTCGTCGACCGCGATCACCTCGACGCGCGCCGGGTCGAGGGTCTGGGCCCGGACCGAGGCGAGGCACTCCACCAGATACGGCATCGCGTCGTACGCCCCGATGATCACGCTCACATCAGGCTGCGGCAGGGTCACTCTTCCCCCTAGTCATGGAACATTTCCCCCGAATCCACCTATTGGCTACCTGGAAGACGGTCCGGTAGCGCCGGTGGTTGCCTGTGCCCCACCGCTCCGTGACCCAGGTCACCCGGCGGGCGACAGCCTCACCTCACGATAGGGCGGGCGGGTAAGAGCGACGGCGCGAACGGTAAAGCGAGGGTGCGAGAACACCGAAAGGGCCCGCCCCCGGGAAGCAAGTCCCGGGGCCGGGCCCCTGATCGGCGAGCGGGAGCGGTCAGCCGGCGGCCACCTCGTCCGGGTCGCCGGGCGTCGAGGCGGCCCGCGGCACGGGCATCGCGTCGGCCATCTCCTCGGCCTCCTCGGCGCCGGCGGTGGCGACCCGTGCGTCCTGGCCCACGTTGCGGGTGTCGGCCTTGACCGCCAGGTTCGTCACCGCGGTGTTGAACTGGACGATGGAGGCCGGCTCGTCCGGGCCGAGCAGGTACTGCTTGAGCTCGCCGCGGTCCCCGGCCAGCGGGTCGGACGCGGGGGCGCGGACGGCCGCGAGCAGCGCGTCCAGCTCGGCCGCGCCGTTGGAGAGGATCACCGCGGCGCGCACCGCGGTGTTCTGCCGCTTGAACTCCTCCACACCGAGCTCCGCGGAGTCGGTGACCGCGTACGGCTTGCCGCTCGCGATGAAGTCGGAGACGACGCTGGAGATGTCGGAGACCATGCCGTCGGAGACGTTGAAGCAGTCGTACAGGCGCGGCTCGGCGCCCGTGATGACCCGGTGCTCCCAGCTGCCGAAGGAACGCCAGTAGGCGTCGTTCCACTCGACACGCAGCCGGGCGATCTCCTCGTGCTTCTTGACGTCGACCAGGCCGTCACGGGTGGCCTCGGCCTCGTCGCCCTTCTCGTCGCCGGTGCCGGACAGTTCCGCGATCCGGGCCTGGACGCGGGCGAGTTCGGCCTTCGCCGCGGCCTGGGCGGTCGCGTCGACGGCGAAGCGCGGGTCGGCGGCACGCTCGGCGGCCGACTTCTCGATCAGGGCGGTGATCCGGCGGTGCGCGGCCCCGGCCTGGGCGCTGCGGGTGCCGGTGAACGGGTGCGGCTTGTACAGGACACGGACCGGCGGGTCGGCCTGGATCAGCCGGCGCACGATGTTCTCGCCCGCGAGCAGGAGGGAGGTGTTGCCGGGGTTGTCGTCCCAGCCCTCCCAGGTCGGCGCGTACAGCACGGTCGGGCAGCGGTCGCCGGCGGCGGCGTCACCGGGCGTGCCGGAGGCGTCCGTCGAGGTCCGGATCGGCGCGAGCTGGGGACGGCCGACCTCCACGATGTCCTCGTCGCGGACGCCGACGTCGGCGATGGCGTAGCGGTCGCGGCCGGCCCGGCCCGCGGTCCACACCTCGTCGTACACCTTGCTGAACGGGTTGACGCTGGCGAGCTTGTCGCTGTCGCCGTGACCGATGAAGACGTGCTTCATGGTCGGCACGCGCAGAAGGTGGATGTTCTTTCCGACGTTCGCCGCGTACAGCGCGACCCGCACCGTGGACAGGTCCATGTTCATCAGGTGCACCCCTCCGGGCACGCAGATGACGGGGACCGTGGTGGGCGCCAGGTTCTGCAGTATGACGCGCTCACGCAGGATGATCAGCGGCCGCGACTCCAGCTGCTCCATGGTCTCCAGCCACATGTTGACCTGGTAGGTGGAGTCCCTGGAGCCGGAGAAGTAGAGCACTGTCTGGGGCCGGTAGTCGCGCAGCCACTCGTCCACGGCGGCCAGTACCCGCTCGGCGTTCGGCGGTACTTTGCTGCCGCGCACGTACGGCATCAGCGCGGCGACGTAGAGGGTGCCCAGGACCAGCGTGACGCCGATGCCGACGAAGGCCGCCACGGATGTGTCGGTGGCCCCGGAGACCAGCAGGCCGACGACCGCCGCGAGGTCGAGGTGGAGGATCTTCTCCGCGGAGCGGTTCAGCAGGCCCCGCGGCGGGGCGTCCGGGATGCGGATACGGGCGGCCAGGTCGACGTTGCGGGTGGCGACCGGCATCCGGCGCCGGTTGCGGATCAGGGTGACCAGCGCGCCGTGCGGGGCCTGGAGGCCGTAGAAGGCGATGAAGCAGGCGATCGCCCCGTAGAAGACCAGGCCGTCCGAGAGGTCCAGGCGGGCCAGCAGCAGGATCAGGAGCAGCTGTCGGATCAGGAAGCGGATCGACAGGCCGGCCCGCACCTTGCTGAGGCGGCTGACCAGGTAACTGTTCCTGCGGTGCAGGAAGTGGTCCGCGAGGTACGTCACGGCGGTCGCCGCCGCGAAGGCGGGGACGCTCGGGACGAGCGCGGCCAGCATGAGGCAGGGGTAGCCCAAGATCATGAGGACCGCCGCGGCCAGTTCGGCCGCGCTGCCCACCCGGGCCACGCGAATAGCGGTGGATATCACGGAGAACCTGCTCTGGGAGGGGTGCCGGTTGTTAAAGCAGAAAAAGTCCGGAAAGCGAATGGTGAAGGCTCCGGGAGTTTACGGATTCAGGCCCCTGTGAATGCTCGGCGAACGGGCAGCCACAGAGGCCTGAATAACGGAACGCTATTTGCTGCTGATTATGCCACGCCGTCCTGACGGTCCAGCACGCTGGCCAGGGCCTGCTCGAAGCCGGTGGCCTCGCCGGCCGACGCGGTCGGGTCCTGCTGGCGGACGTCGATGACGTGCCCGGTCAGCTCGGACAGCAGCACGTCGAGGGAGGTGCGCGCGACGGCCTCGGAGGAGAGCAGGGAGCCGGCGGGCTCCTGGCCGAACGCCTTGGTGCGCATCGGCGTGGCGGTGCGCTCCGGGTTGACGCAGTTCACCCGGATGCCGTCACCGGCCCACTCGTCCGACAGGGCCTGGGTGAGGTTCACCATGGCGGCCTTGGTGGAGGAGTAGAGGCTGTACTCGGCGCGGCCGCGGGTGTAGCTGCTGGAGGTGTACAGCAGCAGCTGGCCCTTGGTCTCGGCGAGGTACTTGTAGGAGGAGCGGGCGATCTGGACCGGGGCCAGGTAGTTGACCTTCAGCGCTTCCTCGATGGTCGCGTTGTCGGTCTCGGCCAGCTTGCCGATGCGCAGCACGCCCGCGGTGTTGACGACGTAGTCGATGCGCCCGGTCTCGCCGTACGCCTTGGACAGCGCGTCGTCGACCTCCTCCGGGTTCTCGACGTGGGTGCCGGTGGTGGAGCGGCCCAGCGCGTACACCTTCGCGCCGTAGGACTGGGCGAGTTCGGAGATGTCCTTGCCGATGCCGTACGAGCCGCCGAAGACCACGACGGTCTTGCCGGTGAGGAGTTGGCGGTAGTCCTCCTCGCCGTTGCGCTCGGGCGTGGCGGTGGAGGCCAGCTGGAAGAGCTTGTCGGCGATGAAGACGTCGACGGGCTGGGTGACCTTCATGTTGTACTCGTCGCCCGCGACCACGTGGATCGGCACGTCGGGCAGGTACTTGAGTACGACCGAGCAGTCGTCCGTGGCCTGGAAGTTGGGGTCGCCGGCGGCGACCTCGTAGGCCCGGCGGATGGTCGACAGCTTGAAGGCCTGCGGGGTCTGGCCGCGGCGCAGCCGGGCGCGGTCGGGGATCTCCGTGATGAACTCGCCGTCCTCGCCGTGCGTGCGCGTGACGATGATGGTGTCCGCGGAGGGGATGGCGACGTCGACGGCCTGGAAGCGCTCCAGGGCGGTGACGCAGTCGTCGATCACACGCTGTGACAGCAGGGGGCGTACGGCGTCGTGGAAGAGGACGTTGCGGTCCTCGCCCTGCGCCAGTCCCTCGCCGAGGGCGGAGATGGCCCGCTCGGTGGTCTCGTTCCGGGTGGAGCCACCCTCGATGACCTTCGTGACCTTCCGGAATCCGGCCTTGGCGACGATCTTCTCGACGTCGGGCACGTAACCCGGCGCCATCAGCACGATGATGTCGTCGATCGAGTCGGCCTTCTCGAAGGTGGTCAGGGTGTGCTCGATGACTGCCTTGCCGGCGATCTTCAGCAGCTGCTTGGGGATCGACAGACCCACCCGCTGGCCGGTGCCACCGGCCAGGATCACTGCGGTGGTACGGGGCTTGGCTATGTGCTGTGACACAGGTGACCTACCTTGGGGCGACAGGGAACGTGCAAATGGTCCCACTCCTGGTTACCGCAGTGCAAGGTGAGCGCCGTCCACCGCATATGTGCGCGCAACCTGTCATTCACCTCGCACTCCTGGTGGTCGCGGAGACCGTCCGGTGGTGGCGTGAATTTACTGTGAGTAAATCCACAGGTGTCCGTTTCGCGGCGGGTGACGAGGCGGGACGAAATGTCGCGCCTCTGGTCGCCGCGGCGATTCCCCGCGGCGCCGCCGGAGCACTCTACGGGTTCCCCGGATCGCGTCCGGCCGACCGCCCTGGCTCCGCCTGTCGCCGGACGTCCCCCCGGGAGCCGTTGCGGGGTGTGGCCGGCCCGGGGGTCGGCACTCCCGGCAGGACCCGCGGGAGGGCCTGACCAGGGGGTCGCCGGTTCTTCGCGCCGGCGGGTCACCCGGGGCGCCGGATTACCGCGGGTGGCTTCGGCCATTCCGGTGACGCGGCCGGTCGTCCCGGGGGTGTCCGACGCCGGTCCCGTGACCGTGTGACGGGAGGGCACGAGTTCTTCCTGGGCGTGACGGATCTGTTGTGAACCGGCCGTGAATACGGTTCACCCGGAAACTCTTTTTCCGGAATGGCGGGCCGGTAATCCGGGCCGGTATTCCGGGCCGGGATGCGGCGGCATTCCGAGTCCGGGAGTGGCCCGGAGCGGCTCTGCGGGGGCGGCGAGCGGCGCGCTCGAACACGACGGGGCCCGGAACACGTCCGTGTTCCGGGCCCCGTCGTACACGGTTCACGGCCTCACACCGAGTTCACACCCGGCCGGCCCGCCTCGACCCGGAGCCTGGCCAGCGTGCCGGACACGGCCTGCGGCTTCAGCACGGTGTCCACGGTGCGGACCCGCGCGTCGATGCCGTCGCGGCGGATGTCGAAGAGGTGGTAGCCGCGGTGGGCGTCGATCACCTTCCAGTGCGGGTTGTCGGCCCGCAGCGGGTCGAACTGGGCGTGGAAGGCCGCCTGGTCCTGGTCGCCGTTGCTGGCGATCGAGGTGCCGACGAACTCCGCGCCGACCACGGCGGAGGCCGGGTCCGCGAAGTCCTGCTTCAGGTCGCTGATCATCGTCAGGTGGCGGTCGCCGCTGAGCACGACCGGGTTGCGGACGTTGCGGAACTCCTGCAGGAGGGCGTTGCGCTCGGCCTGGTAGCCGTCCCAGGCGTCGTAGTACCAGAGCTTGCCCTCACCGACCTTGAGATCGGTCTCGGCCATCATGATCTGCGAGGCGATCAGGTTCCAGCGGGCGGGCGAGCGGCGCAGCCCGTCGAGCAGCCACCGCTTCTGCCCGGCGCCGAGCATGGTCAGCGCGGGGTCCTGGGCGCCGGCCTGGCTGGTCGCCTGGTCGCCGCGGAACTGCCGGGTGTCCAGCACGTTGAGCCGGACCAGGCCGCCGAACTCCAGACGGCGGTACATCCGGATGTGCGGGCCGTCCGGGATCGCCGTCGCCCGCACCGGCATGTGCTCGTAGTACGCCTGGTAGGCCGCCGTCAGCCGGGTCACGAAGGCGTCGTGCGCCTGCTTGTCCGGGTCCTGCGGGACCTCGCCGGCGAAGTCGTTGTCGACCTCGTGGTCGTCGAAGGTGACCACCCAGGGGGCGTTCGCGTGCATCGCGGCGAGGTCCGGGTCGGAGCGGTACTGCGCGTACCGGTTGCGGTACTGCGTCAGCGTGTACGGCTCACCGCTCCCCTCGTGCCGGCGCACCGCCGTGGCCGAGGGCGCGGACTCGTAGATGTAGTCGCCGACGAACAGCACGAGGTCGGGATCCTGCTCCAGCATGTCGGCGTACGGCGTGAAGTACCCGTGCTGCCAGTTCTGGCAGGAGGCGAGGGCGACGCGCAGGGTGCCGGCGGAGCTGAACGGGTGCGGGGCGGTGCGGGTGCGGCCGACGGGTGAGAGCTGGCCGCCCGCGCGGAAGCGGTACCAGTGGACGCGGCCCGGGCGCAGTCCCCGTACATCCACGTGAACGCTGTGCCCGTACTGGGGCTCGGCCTGGGCGGTGCCCCGGCGTACGACCTTCTTGAAGCGCGGGTCCTCCGCCAGTTCCCACCGCACCGGCACCGCACGGTCGGGCATGCCGCCACCGTTCAGCGGGTCGGGAGCGAGCCGCGTCCACAGCACGATGCCGTCGGGGAGCGGATCGCCGGAGGCCACGCCGAGACTGAACACGCCCTCGGGTAACGGGGTCTCGGTCGCGCGGGCGGCGGCCGGCAGCCACAGCTGGGCGGAGGCGGTGGCGCCGAGCACCGCGGCACCGGCGGTCAGAAAGCGGCGTCGGTCGGGGGTGGTTGCTCCGGTCATCGGGGAACTCCCTTGCGTCGCTGGCCACATGGACACGTGGAAGCTCACGCTTCGGGACGGTCCGACCGCTGAACGCAGAGGCTCGCGTGCATGACAAGTTGGGAGACAGTTGGGAGACAACGGAAAACCGGTCGGCCGGTGAGAGCGGTCAGTGGACGAACCCGGTGCCCCGCCATGTCTCCACTCGCACCGCCGAGCACGACTCGCCGCCCGACCGCCCCGCCGCCTGGTCACCCCGCCGTCCGCGGGGGGTTCACCCGGCGACAACACGAAGCGGCGGGCGCGCCCGAAGGCACGCCCGCCGCCGAAGTCCGGCTCTCGCCGGACCAGGAACCTCACCGAACCGGAAGGGCCCACCGACTCCCGAGAGGCTCACCGAACCGCAAGCCCCGCCGGTTCTGGAGACGCTCGACGAACCCGGAGGCCCCGCCGGCCTAGAAGGGTTCGAAGTCCTCGAACTCCTGCGCCGCCTCGTCGTGTTCGGCCTGCCGGTCCCGGCGTCGCTGGGCGGCGGGTCGCGGGGCCTCCAGACGGTGGTCCTCACCGCGGCGGCCGAGCATCTCCGCGCCGGCCATGACGGTCGGCTCCCAGTCGAAGACGACCGCGTTCTCCTCGGGGCCGATGGCGACACCGTCGCCGGAGCGGGCCCCGACCTTCATCAGCTCCTGCTCCACACCGAGCCGGTTGAGGCGGTCCGCGAGGTAGCCCACGGCCTCGTCGTTGCTGAAGTCGGTCTGCCGCACCCAGCGCTCCGGCTTCTCGCCGCGCACCCGGAACAGCCCGTCCTCCTCCTGTACGACGGTGAAGCCCGCGTCGTCGACGGCCTTGGGCCGGATGACGACCCGTGTGGCCTCTTCCTGCGGCTTCGCCGCCCGCGCCTTGCCGACCACGTCGGCGAGCGCGAACGACAGCTCCTTCAGACCCGTGTGCGCGACGGCCGACACCGCGAAGACCTTGTAGCCGCGCGCCTCCAGGTCCGGCCGGACCATCTCGGCGAGGTCCTTGCCGTCCGGCACGTCGATCTTGTTGAGGACGACCATCCGGGGCCGGTCCCCGAGCCCGCCGTACTCGCGCAGCTCGGCCTCGATGATGTCGAGGTCGGACAGCGGGTCGCGGTCGGACTCCAGCGTCGCGGTGTCCAGCACGTGCACGAGGACACTGCAGCGCTCGACGTGCCGCAGGAACTCCAGGCCGAGCCCCTTGCCCTGGCTGGCGCCAGGGATGAGTCCCGGCACGTCGGCGATGGTGTACACGGTCTCGCCCGCGGTGACCACACCGAGGTTGGGGACCAACGTCGTGAAGGGGTAGTCGGCGATCTTGGGCTTCGCCGCGCTGAGCACGGAGATCAGCGAGGACTTGCCCGCGCTCGGGTAGCCGACCAGCGCCACGTCGGCGACCGTCTTCAGCTCCAGGACGATGTCCTGGAGGTCACCGGGCACCCCGAGCAGCGCGAACCCCGGGGCCTTGCGCCGCGCCGAGGACAGCGCCGCGTTGCCGAGTCCGCCCCGGCCGCCCTGCGCGGCGACGTAGGACGTGCCGTGGCCGACCAGGTCGGCGAGCACGTTGCCCGCGCGGTCCAGCACGACGGTGCCGTCCGGCACCGGCAGGACCAGGTCCTGGCCGTCCTTGCCGGAGCGGTTGCCGCCCTCGCCGGGCTTGCCGTTGGTGGCCTTGCGGTGCGGCGAGTGGTGGTAGTCGAGGAGCGTGGTGACGGACTGGTCGACCGTGAGGATGACGTCGCCGCCCCGGCCGCCGTTGCCGCCGTCGGGCCCGCCGAGGGGCTTGAACTTCTCACGGTGGACGGAGGCACAGCCGTGACCCCCGTTACCCGCGGCGACATGCAGTTCGACGCGGTCCACGAAGGTGGTCATGTGGGTGCCTCCAGCACTTCAAAACGTACGATTGTGTCTACTGCTCTAACACGCGAAAGGCGGACCCGCCTTCCCACCCGGGAAGTGAGGTCCGCCTCGCGCGACGAAGCCGTTCGGTCAAGCCCTGTGTCAGGCGACGGGAACGACGTTCACGACCTTGCGGCCAC
The DNA here is from genome assembly GCF_056435735.1 of Streptomyces sp. NPDC043878. Lineage (NCBI taxonomy): Bacteria > Bacillati > Actinomycetota > Actinomycetes > Kitasatosporales > Streptomycetaceae > Streptomyces > Streptomyces sp. NPDC043878. The sequence goes on along the minus strand of NZ_JBWKDW010000014.1, from coordinate 90,284 downwards.
GGCTGGTGCCGAACTCCACGGCACCGGGCTGCAGCGCGAACAGCGTGTCGTCGCCGCCACGGCCGACGCCCGCGCCGGGGTGGAAGTGGGTGCCACGCTGGCGGACCAGGATCTCACCGGCGTTGACGACCTGACCGCCGAAGCGCTTCACGCCGAGCCGCTGAGCGTTGGAGTCGCGACCGTTCCGGGTGGACGATGCGCCCTTCTTGTGTGCCATCTGTTCTCAGTCCCTTACTTCGCAGCCGCGGGGATCTCAGTGACCTTGATCGCCGTGTACTGCTGGCGGTGGCCCTGACGACGGCGGTAGCCGGTCTTGTTCTTGTAGCGCAGGATGTCGATCTTGACACCCTTGTGGTGGTCCACGACCTCGGCCTGGACCTTGATTCCGGCCAGCACCCACGGGTCGCTGGTCACGGCTTCGCCGTCGACCACGAGCAGGGTCGAGAGCTCGACCGTGTCGCCAACCTTGGCAGTGGAAATCTTGTCAACTTCAACGATGTCGCCGACAGCAACCTTGTGCTGGCGACCACCGCTGCGCACGATGGCGTACACGCGGATCTCACTCTCTCGCTCGGAACGGGATCCCCGCAGTCCAGCCGCCCGGCACGCGAGCGGCCTCTCCGGAGCACTCAGTGCCCTGGAGGATGAGGTTTACGGGGATGCGGCGCCTAGGGAACACGCCGACGGTCAAGACTACGGTCCCGCTCCCACAAGGGTCAAACCGAGCCCTCTGCGGACCCGGCGGACCGCCCCGACAACCCTGCCGGGCGCCCCTCGGGCACCGGGCGAACGGACCCGAACAGGGGGGGGGGGGGGGGGGGGGGGGGGGGGGGGGGGGGTGGGTGTGTGTGGTTTTGCCTCGCGGTCGCAGGATTTGAGTCTCTTGT
>NZ_JBWKDW010000014.1:70835-89387 GCF_056435735.1 Streptomyces sp. NPDC043878 | reverse complement strand
TACTCCCCCCCCCCCCCCCTCCCCCCCCCCTCCCCCCCCCACCCCCCCCCCCCCCCCCCCCCCCCCCCCCCCCCCCCCCCCCCCCCCCCCCGCGCCTGTTCGGCCGCTCCGCCCCGAGGGGCGCAGGCGGGTCAGTCCTCCGTCGTGGCCGACACGGACGGCGCGGTCTGCTCCGCCGCCGCGGTCTTCTTCGACGCCGACTTGGCGGCCGTCTTGGCGGTGGTGGTCTTCGCCGCCTTCTTGGCCGTCGCCTTCTTCGCGACCGTCTTCTTCGCCGCGGTCTTCTTGGTGGCGGCCTTCTTCGCGGTCGCCTTCTTGGCCGTCTTGCGGGCGGCCGTCTTCCTGGCCGGAACCGCGTCCTCGGCCGTCTCCGCGACGGCCGGGACCTCCGCCGCGGCCGGCGCGTCCGCGGCCGGCGTCTCCGCCACCGACGGGACGACCACGACGGCCGCCTCCTCGGACGCGGTGGGCGCGGTGGCCTTGCGGACGGCACGGCGGCGCGGGCGGGCCGGGGCGGCGCTCTCGGCGGGCACCCCGGACTGCTCGGACTGCTCGGACTGCTGCGCCGCGACCGGCTCGGGCTGCGGCTGGGCCACCGGCACGGTCTCGGCGACGGTCACCACGGCGGCCTCGCTCCCGGCCGGCGAACCGGCGGGCGCGGACACCTTGCGGGTGGCACGGCGCCGCGTACGCCCCTTCGGCGCCGCGTCCTCGGCGACCGGGGCCTCGACCTGCGCGACCTCGTCGGCAGCGGCTTCGGCGACCGGCGCCTCCACGACCGGGTCCTCCGCGGCGGCCGGCGCGGCCTGCGCTCCGGCGGCCGTCCCGGGCAGCACCGGACGCTCGGCCTCCTGCTCGGCCGTGACGTCCTGAGCGGTCGGGGCCGCCGGCGTCTGGTCCCGGTGCGGAGCCTCGTACCGGCTGTCCTCGCGCCTCGGCGCACCGGCCGGAGCCGACGCCCGCCGACTCGTCCGGCGCCGCGAACGGCCCCGGCCAGCCGCGGCCTCCGCCTCGGCGGCGCTGCTGTAGAGCTCCTCGTCCGGGAAGAACTCGGGCGCGGGCAGCGCCCGGGGCTCCGCGGCCTCGGCGGCCACCTCGGCCTCGTCCTCGGTCTCCTCGGGGACCTCCAGGGTGTCGACGTCGGCCACGGCCTCGTGCTCGTGCACGTGTCCGTCACCGCCACGCCCGCGCTTCTTGCGCTTGCCGCCGCCTCCGACGGAGGACGGCTGCTCCATGTGCACGATGACACCGCGGCCGTTGCAGTGCACGCAGGTCTCGGAGAAGGACTCCAGCAGGCCCTGCCCGACCCGCTTGCGGGTCATCTGCACGAGCCCCAGCGAGGTCACCTCGGCGACCTGGTGCTTCGTACGGTCACGGCCCAGGCACTCCAGCAGGCGCCGCAGCACCAGGTCGCGGTTCGACTCCAGGACCATGTCGATGAAGTCGATCACGATGATGCCGCCGAGGTCGCGCAGCCGCAGCTGACGCACGATCTCCTCGGCCGCCTCCAGGTTGTTCCTGGTGACCGTCTCCTCCAGGTTGCCGCCCTGGCCGGTGAACTTGCCGGTGTTGACGTCGACGACGACCATCGCCTCGGTCCGGTCGATCACCAGCGAACCGCCGCTCGGCAGGTAGACCTTGCGGTCCAGCGCCTTGGCGAGCTGCTCGTCGATCCGGTACGTGGCGAAGACGTCCACCTCGGACGTCCACCGGGACAACCGGTCGGCCAGGTCGGGCGCGACGTGCGAGACGTATCCGTGGATGGTCTGCCACGCCTCGTCGCCGCTGACGACGACCTTCGTGAAGTCCTCGTTGAAGATGTCGCGGACGACCCGGACGGTCATGTCCGGCTCGCCGTAGAGCAGCGTCGGCGCGTTCGAGCTGCCGCCGCTCTTCGCCTTCTTCTGGATCTCGTCCCACTGCGACTGCAGCCGCTCGACGTCACGGCGCAGCTCGTCCTCGCTCGCGCCCTCGGCGGCGGTGCGCACGATGACGCCCGCGTCCTCGGGGACGATCTTCTTGAGGATGGTCTTCAGCCGGGCCCGCTCGGTGTCCGGCAGCTTGCGGCTGATGCCGGTCATGGAGCCCTCGGGCACGTACACGAGGTAGCGGCCCGGCAGGGAGACCTGGCTGGTCAGACGAGCGCCCTTGTGACCGATCGGGTCCTTCGTCACCTGGACGAGCACCGACTGGCCGGACTTCAGGGCGGCCTCGATGCGGCGCGGCCCGTTGGCCATGCCGAGCGCCTCGAAGTTGACCTCACCGGCGTACAGGACGGCGTTGCGGCCCTTGCCGATGTCGATGAAGGCGGCCTCCATCGACGGCAGCACGTTCTGGACCTTGCCCAGGTAGACGTTGCCGACGTACGAGGTGGCCTGCTCCTTGTTGACGTAGTGCTCCACGAGGATGTTGTCCTCGAGGACACCGATCTGCGTCCGCTCGCCGCTCTGCCGCACGACCATCACGCGCTCGACGGCCTCGCGCCGGGCCAGGAACTCGGCCTCGGTGATGATCGGGACGCGTCGGCGGCCCTGCTCGCGGCCCTCACGGCGGCGCTGCTTCTTGGCCTCCAGGCGCGTCGAGCCCTTGATGGACTGGACCTCGTCGGAGAACTCGGCGGGCCTGCGGGGCTCGCGGACCTTGACGACGGTGCGCTCGGGGTCGTCGGACGACGTCGGCTCGCTGTCGCCGTCGGAGCCCGAATCACCCGAACGGCGGCGACGGCGACGGCGGCGACGGCTGCTGCTGGAGCCGCCCTGCTCGTCCCGGCTCTCGTCCGTGTCCTCGTCGTCCTCGTCGGCTTGCTCGGCGGTGTCCTCGGAGTCCTGACCGGTCGCGACGTCGTCGGAGTCCTCGGTGTCCTCGGAGTCCTCGTCACCGGCGGCCTCGGCCAGATCGCCACGGCGACGGCGGCGGCCGCCACGGCGGCGACGGCGGCGCGAGCCGGTGTCCTCGTTGTCGTCGCCCTCGACGTCGGCGGAGTCCTCGTCCGGCTCCTCGACGTCCTCGGGCTCCTGCTCGGCGACGACCTCGGCGACCGGCGCCTCGGCCTCCTCGCCGGCAGCGGCACCGCGGCGGCGACGGCGACGGCGGCCACCGGTCTCCTCCTCGACGGCCTCGGGCGGCTGGGCGACCACGGGAGCCGCGGGGGTCTCGTCCGGCTCGACCTCGACCGCCTCGGCGGCGGCAGCGGCGGCGGCGCGCTCGGCCGTCTGGAAGACGGGTGCCTGGAAGACGGCGACCGCGGGCCGCACCGGACGGCGCGGAGCGTCGGCGGCGGCCGCATCGGCGGCGGGCTTCGGCGCGGAGAAGCCACCGGCGGCCTGCCGGACGGCCCGGCGGCGCGCACGACGCGGGGCGTTCTCCTCGACGGCCTCGGGCTCGGGCTCGGGCTCGGCGGGGGTCTCGGCGGCCTGCGGGGCGGCGACGGCCGCGGCGGGCGCGGTGTCCTCGCTCGCGGTCTCCTCGCTCGCGGTGGTCTCGGCGGGCGTGGTCACCCGGCGGGTGGCCCGACGGCGCGTCCGGCGCGGCTCGGCGGCCTCGGCGTCCGCGACGGGCTCGCTCACCGGCTCCGCCGGGGCGGCGGGCTGCTCGGCGGCGGCCGGGGCCGCCTCGGCGGGCGCCGTCGTACGGCGGGTGGCACGACGGCGGGTGCGACCGGCCGGCGCGTCGGCCGGTGCCTCGGCACTCCCGACGGCGGTGGTGGCGGTGTCGGCGGGCGCCACGTCCGCGGCCTCGGGCGCCGCGTTCTCCGCGGCCTCGGCGGCGGCGGGCGCCGACACTCGCCGGGTGGCGCGACGACGCGGGCGGCCGGCGGAGCCGGACTCCTCGACGGCGGGCGTCTCGGTGGCCGTCTCGGCGACGAGCTCGGCCGGAGCCGGGGCGGCGGCAACCACGGTCTCGGCGGCCTCGGCGGCGGGCGCCGACACACGCCGGGTGGCGCGACGACGCGGGCGGCCGGCGGAGCCGGACTCCTCGACGGCGGGCGTCTCGGTGGCCGTCTCGGCGACGAGCTCGGCCGGAGCCGGGGCGGCGGCAACCACGGTCTCGGCGGCCTCGGCGGAAGCGGGCGAGGCGGTCGGCGCGGACGCGCGGCGGGTGGCACGACGGCGCGGACGGCCGGCCGGTGCCGTCTCCTCGACGGGCGCCTCGGGAGCGGCCTCGGTGAGCTCCACGCTCTCGGCGCTCTCGTCCGTCACGAGATCGTCGGACTCCGCGGCCGGTATGGCCGCAGCGGTGGTCTCCGCCGGGGTTCCGGCGCTGCCGGCGGGCGGTCCCGCCGGCCGGGAAGCGGCCCTGCGCCGGCGACGCGGCGGCAGGGTGTCGCTGGGAGTGTTCTGTTCGGAACCCTCGGTGGGTTCGGTCGGTTCGAGCATGCGGGCGTTTCTCCCGTCAGGCTCCCGGGCTCCGCGCCTGGTCCGGCGGTGGGGCCGGTGACGTCCGCGGCTCGCGCGATGCGCGGTGCCGCCGTCCGGGGCGCGATGGCCGCACGGGAGCTCTCTAGTGTCCTGTCTCGCCGGTTCCGTACGCCGAATGCGGACGGCCTGGCGAAAGTCTTGTGGTCGGTGCGCTGCCCGACCCAGGTGGCTCCCGAGTACCAGGGCGGCGCTACGACATCTGTCCCTGCGCGGAACCTTCCTTACGCCGGCGCTTTCGCGGCGGCAGTCACAACGACCGTGGATTGCTCGGTCGGCGCTGCCTCGCGGTCGGGCGCGAGCGGGTCGGTCACCGCTCCGGTCTCTTCATCGAACAGCCCCTGCGCCAGCCTGGTCACCCCTGCGGGGACCGGCGGCGCGAGGTCGGCCACGGCGCGAAGACCGGACAGGACGTCGTCGGGTCGAACGGCAGGCGTCACGTGCCGAACAACCAGGCGCAGTATCGCACAGGGCTGGTCCGTCGGCCTATCAGCCTGTGCGTCACGCGTTTCCAGGTGCGCGACGGCGGGGCGGGCGTCGAAGGTGCGCATGCCGTTCTTGGCCATCCGCTGGACCTCGACGGTCTCGGCCGCGTTGAAGGCGGCGACCGCTCGCTCCGCGTCGGCCGCGTCCACTCCGACCAGCCGCAACTCCCAGACGGAAGCCGTGAGCCGGTCGGCGAGACCCGAGGTGCGGGCCTCGACCGCCTCGATGACGTCGAGCCCGGCGGGCAGCGACTCGTCGAGGAGGACCCGGAGCTGTTCCGGATCGCGCGCGGCGGTGAGCGCGATCTCCAGGTACTCCGCCTCACTGCCCGTGCCGGTGGGTGCGGCATTGGCGTACGACACCTTCGGATGCGGCGTGAACCCCGCCGAGTACGCCATCGGCACCTCGGCACGGCGCAGCGCACGCTCGAAGGCGCGCTGGAAGTCACGGTGGCTGGTGAACCGGAGGCGGCCGCGCTTGGTGTAACGCAGTCGGATGCGCTGCACCGCGGGTGCGGGCGGCGGGCCTTCGGGCTGTCGCTTGCCCAGTGTCGTTCAGTCCTTCGTGAGAGCGGTCGTACTTCCTTCCAGAATACGTGTACGCGGCGCCGGAGGTTCCCGCCGGTCCACCGCCCCGGGCGGCCGCGGTGCGCCGAGGAGCAGCCGCCGGATGTCGGCCCGGGCCTGCCGGACGGACTCGCGGGCGGCGCCGAGCGCCTGCGCGGCGGCCCGGCCCACCGCCCGCGCGGCCCGGCCGGCGGGCCGCAGCACCAGGTCACGGACGACATGCCCGACAGGTGTCAGGACCGTCCGGTACACCCACCGCACCGGCTCGACGAGGATCCACCGCAAGAGGGTCGCGAGGAAGCGTCCGACGGCGAGCGAGAGGTGCCCGGCGACGCGCCAGGCGTGCCCGAGCGCGACGCCGACCTCGCGCCCCACCACGAGCAGGACGCGCCCGACGGGGACGAGGACCCAGCGCCACAGGGCGGACGCGGGCAGCACGAGCGCGATCCGGGCGAGCCAGTACAGGACGAACCCGGCGCCGATGACGAGCCCGCGCACCACCCACGCGACCGCCCGTCCCACGGGCGCGAGCACCCACGCGTACAGCAGTGCGGCGGGCACCGCGAGGAGATACCGCGCGAGCCACGCCAGGACGGTGTACGCCCCGGCCCCGAGGCCGGTGAGCGCCCACAGCAGGACCTGTCCGACCGGCGTCAGCACCCGCGCGTACACCACGGCGAGGCCGTGTCCGAGCGGGGTCAGCACATTGCGGTACAGCCAGACCAGAGGCAGGACGATCAGCACACGACCGGACACGACCAGACCCTTGCCCAGCGGCACGACCACGTACCGCCACAGCCCGGTCAGGGGCCACACGAACACCGCCCGCAGGGCCCACACCAGGGCGCGTCCCAGCGGCCGCAGCACCACGTCGTTCAGCACCCGCCCCGCGACGACGAGCAGATCCCACACCATGCGCACCGGCACCACCAGCACGAACACCACGATCCGCACCGGCATACGGATCGCGACGACGAGACACCCCTCGGGATGACGCCCCGCCGGCGACGGCTTCTCAGAGTCCATACCGAAGGAGACGCCCGAACCACCCGGCCGGATGCGCGGCACGAGCCTCCGACCGGATCGGCCGGGGCTCGTCACATCGGCGGGGCGCCGCGGGCACTCAGTGCGTGTGCCCGCTCCCCGCCGGCTGTTTGACCGTCAGCGGGAGGAGGGTCTTGCCGGTGGGCCCGATCTGGATGCTGGTGTCCATCGCGGGGCATACACCAACAGCTCCAAATCCAGTACCGTGCCCCCATGGGAACTCGAAGCAGGAAGCGAAACTCAACTCACTTACCCCAGTACGAAGTTGAGACCGAGTGGACGACGGCCGACCTGGCCGTCCTGGAAGACCTGAAGAGAGCTGAGGCCCTGCTGCCCGACGACGCCCCGCGGGCGCTCCTCTCCATCCGCCTCTCGGTCCTTACCGACGAGACGACCTCCCCCGTCCGGCAGGAACTCGATCTCCGGAAGCTGGCCCTGGAACGAGGCCGCCGGGTCGTCGGAGTCGCCAGCGACCTCAACGTGTCGGCCACCAAGGTCCCGCCTTGGAAGCGCAAGGAACTCGGAGACTGGCTCAACAACCGCGCGCCGGAGTTCGACGAGATCCTGTTCTGGAAGCTGGACCGCTTCGTGCGCCGCCTCACGGACCTCAGCAGCATGATCGACTGGTGCATGAAGTACGGGAAGAACCTGGTGTCCAAGCACGACTCGATCGACCTGACCACCACGGCGGGGAAGCTGATGGTGACGATCATCGGTGGCATCGCCGAGATCGAGGCGGCCAACACAAGCACACGGGTCACAAGCCTGTGGGACTACGCCAGGACACAGACGGATTGGGTCGTCGGCAAACCGCCCTACGGCTACGAAACGGTGGAGAACGAGCACGGCAGGGTCGTGCTCGCCATCAATAAGGACGCGTACAGGGCACTGCACTGGTGCCGCCGCGCCGCCCTGAGGCCGAAGCCCGTCTCCGCGCGTCGCATGGCCAGGGTGCTCATCCGTGCCAACCTCTGCGGGCCGGGCCTGACGACATCAACCATGCTCCGCCGGCTCAGGAACCCCGGTCTCATGGGATACCGCGTCGAGGAGAACAAGGCGGGAGGCGTACGCCGCTCGAAAATCGTCCTGGGCAACGACGGGAAGCCCATTCGAGTGGCGGATCCGATCTTCACGGAAGAGGAGTTCGAGAGCCTGCAAGCAGCCCTGGACCGACGCGGGAAGAACCAGCCCACCCGCGCCCCCGGCGGGGCGACGAAGTTCCTCGGAGTCCTGCTCTGCTTCGACTGCGGCGCCAACATGGTGGTCCAGAAGACCAACCACAAGGGCAGGGCGTACGAGTACCTGCGTTGCGGCAAGTGCAGGAGCGGAGGTCACGGCGCGCCGAACCCTCATCTCATCTACAGCCAGTTCGTCGAAGACGTGCTCAAGGTTCTCGGGAACGACCCCGTCATGGTGCGCGAGTACCGCCAGGGCGCCGAGGCCCGCAAGGAGCAGAAGCGTCTTGAGGAGGCCATCAGCTACTACATGGCCGGTCTCGAACCGGAGGGGCGCTTCACTAAGACGCGCTTCACGAAGGAACAGGCCGAAAGGACCATGGACGACCTGATCAAGCAGTTGGAGGCCATCGACCCCGAGTCGACCAAGGACCGATGGGTAGCCGTGCACAACGGCAAGTCGTTCCGCGAGCGCTGGGAGGAAGGCGGCATGGAGGCCATGGGCGCCGATCTTCTCCGGGTGGGCGTGAAGTGCACGATCAAGCGGACCAAGGTGAAGGGCGTACGGGCCCCGCACATCCACATGAAGCTCATGATCCCCAAGGACGTGCGAGACCGCTTGATACTCAAGGAAGACGACTTCGCGGAAGCCTTCTGAGACGGGACACGTCACGGCCAAGTACGGCCGGCCCAGTAGGTATGGCGAGACGGCTGCTCGTGTCACGAGAACCACGACGCCGGATCAAACGGTTCTTCCGTCCCGTCGTCGTGCACGATCACGATCTCGCTCTGGATCCCGGTGCCTGTACCGCTCTCTTCTTCCTGCGGCGAGGGCAAAGGACTGAAGTGTTGGTTGCACGGCTGGGAAGGAACCGTTGTCAGAGCCATCCCCCCTCTCGCTGCGCCTCCACTGCAAGCCGCCGAGACTCCGCAAGGTCATCGGCGACTCCGGTTGCGATGAGGGCCGCGCCGGGCGAGTGGCCAGAGCCGACATAGCGCCAGTTCCGGTCAGTGACCACCTCAGGGAAGTCGTCGTGGCCCATGTGTTGGGCGCGCTCGGCTCGAAGGGCCGCATAGGTGGTGGAGTAGGCGCGCGATTTGGTGAGGATGTGGCCCCGGTACCCGAGCGTGTGAGTCCAGGCCCGGAGGCGCAGAGGCTCGTACTCGGGGACGCCGCCCAGACGCCAGCAGGCGCGCATGAGGGTGCGGACATGAGCGCTGACTGGGGTCGTGGCGATCTCGGCCCAGGTGGTGAGCGGGTGGTCGAGGCCGGCACCGGTCTCGCTGGCTCCCTTGGAGACGTACTTGGCGACGTACGCGGCTACGGCGTCATCATCCGGACCGTCGCCGCCGTTGTCGGCGTGCAGAGGCCGGGCGTCGATTTGCTCGCCCCAACTCAAGACCATTTCACCTACGGCCGGGCTGTGCGGTGTCTGGACGCGGACGCGCCGGGCAGACGCGCGTACGGCTTGGATCAGGACGTCGGTGGTGGCCCACGTAGGGGGCTCGTCGCCCGGTCCGGCCGGGCCATCGAGGCGAACGACGGTATGGATGTGGACGGCCGCCCGCTTCTGGTACTCGGCGACGCGGGCGAACGAAAGCCGGGCGTGATCGGCGAAGCGGGACTGTACGAGGCCAGCCGAGGAGGCCAGGCGCCGCCGGACGTCGATGACGAAGCGGTCCCACAGCTTCGAGGCATGGCCGTGCCAAAGGACGTGCGCTGTGTAGTCGTAGCAATCGGGGCAGAGCGGTTGGCCGACGACCGGGGCGTCTGACCCGTGGGGGGTACCGCAGCCGAGGGGGCGGCCGTGCTCGCAGGAGCGGCCGTCACGGCGGGGCCGACATGCCTCGCCCGACCGATGGACCGGCCCGAAGGAGGGAGCGGTCAGGGTGACGAAGAGCCGAGGCCGGTGTCGCACTGCGGCGGGTACGTTCTTGCCGCCGAGGAGGCCCGCGCGGACGAGCTGGAAGGTGTCGCCGGCGTGCAGTCGGGAGCAGGCCGGGCAGACCGTGGCGCGGCGGTTACGGCAGCGGACGAGGAGGCGTTCACCGGGTTCTTCGCGGGTGTCGTAGTGGCGGAGGATCTCGCCGGTCGTGCCGTCCACGCTGGTGGTCGAACCTGCGAGGTGGATGGGGTGGGCGCAGCCGCCGGTTGCGGTGATCTGTTCCAGCCAGCGGGGGAACTTGGGGTCTTGGGCGAGGCGGATGGCGTCACGGTCGGTTTCGGGGAGCTGACGCAGGCGCGCCGCGCGGTCGAGGGCGGCGCGCCTGTCAGCCGGGGTGTAGTCCGGGGTGATGGTGGTGACCTTCCGGGGTGGGCCGCCGTAGCGGCACGGATGGGGGTGGGTGGTGCGAGGTGGGTCATGGGGACCACTCCGTTTCGTGATCAGGAAGTGGTGCGGGAGTTCAGCGGATGGTGCCGGTGCCCCGGCAGACGCGGCAGCGCCGCAGCCGTCCGGTCCAGGTCTTACGGGCGCCGTCGCCCTTGCAGTGCGGGCACCTCACGCGAGGCATAGGCATGGTCAGGTCCTTTCTGCTCAGGTGTGGGAGAAGCCGCTGATGACCCAGGTCACGAGCCCGTGGATGGTGAAGATCACCGGGGTCTGGCCGAGGTAGACGCCGAAGAGGCCGACGCAGATCGCTTCCCAGGCGCGCACGTCACGGGAGCGGACGAGGAGGACGGTGATGATCCCGAAGATCACCGCGAACGTGAACGCCGTACCTTCGCTGATCACTTGCTGTCTCCTTCCAGCGCGGCGAGCGCGCAGCCGACGAGGGGCAGTTCCGGGGTCATCGCGGAGTACTTCCGGGCCGTGGCCACGGCCTCATCCGTCGGGGTGAGGTGGGAGCGAGCACGGCTCCAACCACCGTCCGGACCGGTGCACACGGCCACGCCCCGCTCCCCCGCTGTGATGGCTTGGGCGACGGCCACGGCGTCCTTGTTGAGGTCGCCGAGGGTCATTTCCGCCGTGCCGGGGTCGTTGACCCGGTGGCAGATCCGGCCGCCGAGCTGGGCGCGCAGCGCGGTGACGCCGGGGCCGAGGTCGGAGCCGACGCGTTGGCCGGCCACGACCAGGTGAATCCCGAGCGCGGCACCGAGCTGGGCCAGCCGCAGCAGGAGCGTGGAGCACTGTTCGGCTTCCGCCTTGCTCTCGCGGGTGCCGTCGGACAGGTACAGCTCGGCGATCTCGTCGACGAGGACGACGACCGGGACCGGCCGGAGCTTGTCCGGGAGCTCCCAGATGGAGCGGACGCCGGCCGAGCGGCAGGCGCTCATCCGCTCCTGCATGTCGACCACCAGGGCGGCGAGCACGGCCACCGCCTCACGACGGGAGGTCGCCAGCGCGCTCAACCGGTCAGCGAACAGGCCGAGTTCCATGCCGCCCTTGCAGTCGATGCCGACCAGGGCGATCCGCTGTGTGGCGAGTTGGGTGATGAGTCGGGCAAGCAGAGTGGACTTTCCGGACCGGGTGGCCCCGGTGATCAGCCAGTGCGGCACCAGGCGCAGGTTCATCACCCAGGCGCCGCCAGTCTCCAGTGCGCCGATGAGCGCGGAGAGGAGTTCGGCCGGGGCCGTGGCTAAGCCCGGCCGCTGAAGCGGGTCACTCGCCATCGCGGTCAGCAGCACGAGGCCGCGTTCCGGTGAGGTGACTCGCACGGCGTGCACCTTCCACGCGTGCACGAAGGCGTCCGCCGCCTTCAGGTACGTCGCCGGGGTCTGGCCCGCGTGCAGCCGTACCACCAGCGTCAGACCCATGGGCGTGGCGCGCGGGAAGGAGCACCGCGGAGCCACCGGCCGCACCGGGTCGCCCTTGACCAGCAGGTGGCCGACGAGCGTCCGGGCCGGAAGCCGCGAGATGGCGAGGTCGTTGAGGACGGCGACGCGCCGCCAGGTGAACAGCACCCTCCAGGTGGTCATGGGGTAGCCGATGAGGTACCAGTGCCAGAGCGGACGGTGCCGGCGCACCAGGTCCCCGACCACGAGCATCCAGGCCAGCACGGCCAGGGCGAAGGCGAGCACGATCGGCCCCATCACGCCTCACCGCCCTTGCCGTGCGCGGCGGTGGCGCGGACGGGTGTGATGGCGTCGGCCCGGAAGCTGACGCCGTGGCGGTCGCCCATCGCCCACATGAACGCCATCAGTCCGGTGACCTTGACGATCTGTCCTTCTTCGATCCCGGTCGGCTCACCGCTGACGGCGATCTCGATGACCGAGATCCGCCGCCGGTCCTGCCGGACGGTGACCGCCACCGTGTAGACGGGATTGCCGTCCCGGTCCTTCTTCACCTCCTGTGTCTCGGAGTTGCTGATCTTCACTTCCGGCGCGATGGCGCACCGCAGTACGCCGAGCCGTGCCGTGTCCACGGGAATGGACTGCATGATCTTGGCCTCCTTGGCCAGTCACGACGCCAACCTCATGCTGACGTCACTCGTCCTAACGAGTTATGAGTGTGGAGCGCTGTACGGCAAGAGAGCAACTACTTATGCTGACGAGTGATGTCGCGCGTGCGACGTCCCTACGACCTCAACCCGTCGGAGAAACCGAGATGTCGGAGATCCAGCGCCCCGGAGCCCTCTACCAGCAGGTGGCCGCCGCCATCCGCGAAGCGATCCTGTCGGGCGAGTTCGCACCCGACTCGCTGCTGCCGTCCGAGGCCCAGCTCATGGGCCGCTTCAGCGTCTCCCGCCCGACCGTGCGCAACGCGGTAGCGGCACTGCGCGCGGAAGGACTGATCGACGTACGCCACGGCAAGGGCAGTTTCGTACGCTCCGACGGACACCCCGCCCTCACCATCGAACGCCGGATCAGCCGTAGCGCCGACGGCAAGTTCGTCATGCCCAACGGCGACGTCTGGCAGGAGACCGAGGAGCCCAGCTCCTATCGCACGCACACCACGAAGGTCACCGGCCGGCTCCTGCACCTCGGCGAGGAGGAAGCCTTGTTCGGGTGCGACCGGCTGCTTTTCGACCCGGGCACGGGCACGCGCGCGATGCACCGCACCCTGATCCCGTTCCAGGTGGCCGAAGCGGTTCCACTGCTGGCCGAGGAGCCGTGCAAGCGGCCAGCAGCGTTCTACCGCCTGCTCACCGATGACGGCCACAAGCTCACCTGGTCTGAGACCGTGCGGGCCCGCATGCCCCTGCCGGACGAACGCACTGCGCTCCAGCTCCCCGACGCGACGCCGATCCTGCACCTGGCCCGCGTCACCCACGACACCGACGACCAGCCCCTGATCCTCGAAGAACTCCGCATCAGTGCCGACCGCGCCGAAGTCACCTACCGGATCACCGCCGACAAGCAGCCCACACGACGCACCCGAGCCTGACCGGCAACCCTGATCGGTCGAAACAGTCTTCACTTCCTCAAGGGCGCGCCTGCGGCGCGCCGGGTCGCCCGGCCGCCCCGGCCGGGCGTGCGGCGTGACCGCCGGTCCCGTCCGGTCGCCGGACGCCCCACACCGCAGCACGCCTGAGGAGTCGAGGCGACGACCGGCCGCCGGAGGCCGAAGCCCTCGGGGCCAGGGGTCGCCGGCCTCCGGGACTTTAGGCAGCCACCATGGGGCGAGCCTCGAAGAACAGGGGGCCCATCGGGCACACCAGCGGGCAGGTCCAGTACCTGCCCGATTCGCCGGGCGAGCGTAAGGCCCCCTGTTCACTCGCCCCATGGCAGCTCCCGCCCAAAGTCCCTCCAGCCGGCGACGTGCCCAGGCGCACCGCTCATCAGCGGAAACGCCACTCACTGCGCACCCCCGTCGGCGAGTACCTCAAGCAGTTGGGCAAGCCGGTCCATGGCGTCCGGCGAGCCCACCAGCCGTACTACCCCGCGCCCGTCCTCATCCGTCGATGCGACCGCACGCACCGCCGACAGCTCATACCCCGCACCGAGCAGTGCCCGGTTCAGCCGGTCGGCGGATGCACGCGCCACGCGCCAGCCCGCCACGTAATCGACGCCATGCACCCACAGGCCGGACTCAATACCCGTGACGTCGTTCAAACCGTCACTGAGCCAGTCCTCACCCGAACCAGACACCTTCGCTCACCCCGACCTACTGGATCGTCAACTCACGCGATTCCAGGGTCAGTAGCGACGCAGCACTACGACCCCGGTACCATCTGGCACCGGGGATCGCAGTGTCCCCAGCCGGGCCACCCTTCGCTTTCCAGGGCTGATGGGGTGGCCCGGTCTCGGTATGAGGTTGTGAAGCGCGGCCCCTCACTCGGGGGCACAGGGGAGAACACCCCGAAGAGGGACCGCGCCCCTTGGCCGGAGTGGTCTATCTCCAGCCGTTGACCGGGCCGTCGCCCCTCCCGATCGCGAGGGAGTGAGCACGGGCGACGCCCCGGAGTTCAGTCGCTCGCTACGTCCTTGACGCTGCTGTCACGATCGAAGCGGCACCAGACCGTCTTGCCACCCCTGTCGTCCGGCTGCCACCAGACCGCCGCAGCCAACCGCTGCACGATGAGCAGCCCACGACCGTTGTCAGGCAGGACCGCCTCCGACAGCTCACCCGCCAACCACTGCGGGAACGCCTCACCGAGAGGAAGGAGCGGGGGTGACGAGTCCTCATCCCCAACGCCGATGAACAGCCACTTCGGCCAGACCTTGAAGGTCACGTCGATGCGCCGGGCCCCGCCCGGACGAGAGAGCCCCTTGTCAGGCAAGGCGTGATTGACCACGTTGCCTACCAGTTCGGAGACGACAAGCCGAGCGTCCTCTACGACTTCCTCGGCGCCCGTGTCTCGGAGAAACACCGTCGTGATATCCCGTGCAACGCGCGCCGTGTCGGGCAGCTCAGCGAACAGCGTCAGCGTCAGAAAGTGCCCGGCGTTCGACGGATCCGGCCCTACGAACCAGTGGGCGAAGGCGTCCAAATCGCGTGCGACCTGATCGGCTTTCCTCGCGTTCATCCCGTACCTCTCCGGGCCGGCTACGACCCTCACGACACCGCTTGCATCACGCAAGCCAGTACACGGGGACACGGGCGCGATCGGGAGCGTTCGCCAGGGGGTCCACATGAACACCGGCGAACGCAAAGGGGGTTCGCCAATGAACCCCCCGGGCGATACTGCTGTGACAGGATGAGCACTGGCCGTCATTCTCGGGTTGGCAGGGGAGCATGAACCGGGAGCCGAACGCGCACTTAGCCGCTGTGATGGACGAAGCCCAGGTCTCGAACAAAGGCTTGGCGCGACGGATGAAAGATGCCGCCGCCAGCCGCGGGATCCCTCTGGGAACCACCCACGTCGCCGTGCAGCGATGGCGAGACGGCGCCGGAATTCAACCGCAGACCGCGTCGATCATGGCCGATGTACTGAGCGTCAAACTTGGACGCCGTATCAGCCCCGGTGACCTCGGCTTCTTCGACCACACGCGGCAGGCAGTTCCACAGCCGATCGGCTACCCGACCACAGTTCCCGATGTCCTGTCGCTCTTCGACGATCTCGCCCAGGAGCGCGCCGACGCGCCCACGACCGCCGATTGGGTCGTCTCAGACGCCGACCTCAGCTCAGCGGTCCTGACATGGATGATCGCCCGCCCTGACGGCATTCAAGCCGACAGACCCGCTCACCAACGTGTCGGCATGCGCGACGTACGGGCCATCAGGGATGCAGCCGCCACGTTCATGCAGCTCGATTTCAAGTACGGCGGAGGCCACGGCCATAAGGCCCTGCGCCACTACTTCCGGCACGAAGTGCTACCGCTACTCGACGCCAGCTACAGCGAGAAGGTGGGCACCGCGCTCTACGGCGCCGCCGCCGAGGTCTCTCAGTTGCTCGCGTGGACCGCCTACGACGCCGGAAACCATCCGCTCGCCCACCGCTACCTCACCTCCACCCTGCGCCTCTCCCAGGTCATCGACGACCGCATGTTCGGCGCCCGCATCCTGGGCAACCTCAGCCACCAGGCCAACTACCTCGGCAATCACGCCCAGGCCATCCAGCTCGCCCGCGCCGCCGTCGAGGGAGCCAAAGGGCGGGCCACCCCGCGAGCCATGGCCAACTACTCGGCGATGGAGGCCCGCGCTCTCTCCAACGCAGGCAACCGCATCGCGGCCGGCCGAGCCATGAACGAGGCGGAGCGCCACTTCGAGCGAGCCGACACGGGCGAGGACCCTGCCTGGCTCAGCTACTTCGACTCCGCGGAACTTATGGGCGAACTCTGCCACTGCTTCCGTGATCTCAAGATGCGCCGTGAAGCCGTAGTGCAGGCCGAGCGAGCGGTAGACAGCACCGATCCGAAGTACGCGCGAACCCTCGGTTTCTGCCGCATGGTGCTGGCCCAGAGCCAGCTACTGAGCGGGGAGCTGGAGGCCGCCGTCACGACCGCGAGTCTGGCAGTGGACGGCGGCGAATCCCTACAGTCCTCCCGCTTTCAGCGCTACGTGGCTGACTTCCAGGCCGAGGTGAGCGGCCACGCCAGAAACCCGGTCGTGGCCGCCTTCAACGACCAGGTGCGCGATGCGATCGCCCGTCTGGAGGACGACGAGTAGCAGCTACCAGGGCCGCCAGTCCCGAGGAGCGTCGTCGTTGCGCAACCCTGCGATGCGCCGGCGGTACTCGGCCGCCGTCTGCTCATCCTCCTGCACGTTCTGCATCAGCCAGGTCGTCATGCCGAACTCTTGCAGGCCGCGCAGAGTCTCGTAGCCGTCCCAGTCGTAGAGGTCCCGTCCGTAGGCGGCTACGAAGTCGGCATACTGCGCATCGGTCTGCCACCCGAGACTGTGATGCTCAACAGCCGTGACCATCAGATCCCACTCGGGGTGATCGAAGCAGAAAGCCTCGAAGTCGATCAGGATCACATGCCCTTGATCGTCCACCATGAGGTTCTGAACGTGGGCATCACCGTGCACCGGCCCCTTGGGCGTCTCGAACCGAAGCTCGGCGTACCTGTCGCGCAGTTCCCTCCAGCGCTTCCGGAGGAATACCTTGTCATCTTCCGGAATCGCAGCCCGGTCCATCCGGAGCTCTTGCTTGTCGAAGGGCTCGAACGAGGGCAGCTCAAGCCCGTCCGGGACTGTCAGGGAGTGCAGCTCCCGCAGGATGCTCCCCAACTCCCCATAGCTCGCCTTCCGGTCGCCTTCAACGATCAGATGCCAGAACGTCACCGGGTGACCATCGATCACGAGTGGCTGCTCAAGATCCTCGACGATGCGAGCGGCAGGGAAACCCTCCCCCGTCAGCCACCGGGAGACAGCCACTTCAACACGCGACTTCGGCAGCCACTCCTCCCCACGGGCCACCCGCACGATCACCGGCACCGAGGCCAGCCGAAACAACGCGTTCTCCCCGAGGCGGAGCAACTCCGCGCCCCCGTAATCGAGTCCCGCAGCCCGGCATGCGGCATGCATCACCCGCGTAGCCCTCGCCGACGTGAACCCCTCTTCCGATCGAGCAGCGTCAACCGCCATGCCCGTACCAGCTCCCCTAGTCGCGCGCGATCAACCAGCGCACGACCTACGGGGTGACCAACCCCGACGTACGCCGGACACGCATCGACCGTATCGAGCAGATCAAGTTCAGGCGAGCCCGCCGCAGTCATGCCGCAGCGGTCGCGGTGGCTGGCACCCACAGCCAAGCCGAGGATTGAACCTCGACCGAGCTGTGTCGTAGCAGCCCTCGGTCGAAGGACCGCGTTCGGTCATTGAGCTGGGCGGATCTCCATCACGAGGTCTCCTCGACCATGACCGTTTTCACCATGGTTCCCGTTGTTCCCCGGTCGATCTGGTGCGCTTGTGGTGCGGCTGTCGCGTCCTCTTTTACCCTGGATCGGCGTTGATTCAGGAGGACACTTCAAAATCAACAGAGCATGGTCGATCGAGTGTGGCTCGTAGAGCTGATTTAAGCACTTCATCCACGCCGGAGGAGTGAAAGTTAGCCAAGGCTGCTTCGTTCTTGAATCTCAAGCGCAATGAGTCGCGATCGAAGTGAATAACCTGTGCGTGGTGATCTAGCATAAGCCATGCGAAGCGGCGCCGCCTCTTCACCTCATCTAGGATCGTTTGCCACTCGATTACCGAATCCGAAAACTGTGGTTCTCCGGCTTCTCTTTTAGGCATAGCGTTCTCATGAGCCACGATGGCGCGACCTCGATCCTCCCTCTCGCTTTTGGTCACTGCATGTGGGGTGCCTTCGTGGTTTGCGACAGGCCATTGCCCGGGGCGTCGTACGGTCACGTTGCCCAATTCGACCACAGCAACGGACTCGCTGGCATGCGATGCCCGCACTTCAATCTGCCACGGGAGCTTGAATGTTTCGCGAATCACATGCTCCAGTTCCTGGTCCAAGGCGGCCGTGCGGTATGTGGCCATAGCGTGGTCGTTAACAAACTCGAGGAGGATCCGTGAGCCGTCGAACTCGACTACCTTGGCGTTTTGGCTAAGAAGAATCCAAGCAAAGCGTCGCCGCCCCTTTAGAGCGTCTAGTACCTTCGGCCAGAATTCTAGGACGGCGCTGAGAGTGCTCGGTGTTACAGTGCGAGGAGGCCGCCGCACTGTGGGCCATGAACCGGGGGTCGGCGGCTTGGGTGCGGGTACCGCAGTGACGGCGTCCGCTGGCTCTCCGGTGAAGTTACTCGCCGGCGGCCATGCACCGGGCCGCAGGTTCGGCTTAGGGGCGTTCGCCGCGTTATTGTTCGGCGTATTCTCTATGGCCGAGGTGGGCCATGAACCGGGGGTCAGCGGCTTGGGTGCGGGTACCGCAGTGACGGCGTCCGCTGGCTCTCCGGTGAAGTTACTCGCCGGCGGCCATGCACCGGGCCGCAGGTTCGACTTAGGGGCGTTCGCCGCGTTATTGTTCGGCGTATTCTCTATGGCCGAGGTGGGCCATGAACCGGGGGTCAGCGGCTTGGGTGCGGGTACCGCAGTG
>NZ_JBWKDW010000014.1:0-70739 GCF_056435735.1 Streptomyces sp. NPDC043878 | reverse complement strand
AGTGACGGCGTCCGCTGGCTCTCCGGTGAAGTTGCTTTCCTCCACCCAGCCAGGGCCAGGATTTTCCGCCACAGCCTCATCGAAACTCGGCGTGATGGTGATCCTATTAAGAGGCTCCTGATACTTTTTTACTCGGCCAGCCCACTGACTGTTCGCGCAGAGAATGAGTTGCCCGAGCGAGTTTCGCTCCCTTTTATGTGGCACAGGTCGAGATTTGGCGTAAAGCGAGCGCCGCAGGTGGATAAAGATGGTGTCGAGATCAAGGAACTTGAGAGATGCGTCTGGAATTCCCCGGCGGAGTAGCGAGACCAGCTCGCCCGTGAACACAGTGAAGCCATTACCGTCGTTTGCCATGGCGGCCTGCGTCTCCCCAGCGGAAGCTATGAGGTAGGTTCCCTCGATGAGCGCCTCTTCCGCTATGGAGTAACTAGGGTCAGCCATGACTCCGAGGGCGCTGGCTGCGTAACAGCAGTCAAGAATTACGATGCGTCTATTTGCAGCCGAGGAGAGAAGGGCTTCGCGGATCTCGTTGTAGTCTGTCGACGTGTAGGTAGCGCCTGCGCGAGAGGTTGTTCGAGTGAGTCTGAGTTCTCCGCGAACTTCGCCTCGCAGTCCATGGCCTGCGTAGTAGACGAGCAAAGTGTCGGTGGCCTCTTGGGCAGCCTGAAAAATGGGGTCGACTAGTTCTTCCGGCGTCCTTGGGTCGTATACTGTGACGCAATGTTCGGCAGGCAGGTTCCAGGAATCTTCGCCACTCAGAATCCGGCGAAGCTCTGACACATTCTTCTTGACGGTTGGAAGGTCAGGCAGGGATGCATAGCGGCCCACCCCAATGAGGACCGCACGAGACTCGCGAGGATCCGGAAGGGCCACGATACCTGTTACTCCTCGCCGAGCGCCTGAACAATGCGTTGGACGGCTTCAATGTCATTGCCCTCAATGACTACCCGCCCATTATCACGTTCAATAGTGACGGTAGGTTTCCTGGTTCGAGTTTGCCTCCACGTCACATAACTGAGGGCGAACGTTGCAGTTTGCCAAAAATTGTCAGTAATTAGCTGGATTGTTTCTAGTCCGCCAAGCCCCATTTCATCTTGGTTTGGCGGCTCAGATTCAAAGGTAATTTTCGCGTGACGACGGATGTCCGGCGTCTCCAGCAACCATGATCGGAGCGAACGTAGTTCCTCGTCCGCCCCGGCGCCGTCCATACTGATACGGATCATGCAGTTTCCCCCTCCAGTCGCGTATCCACGACGTAGCTCAGCTTAGGTGACGCGCCGTCACGGCAAGGAGAGTTGGGTGGCATCGCGCGGGGGCCCAACCGCCCCAGCCGCGACGTACCCCTTCTCTGGGGTCGCGCGACTGATTTGCCGTGTGCATGCCAAGCGCCGGCCGGGCTGCAGCGGGGCAGAGACTGGAGCGCAGGCCCGGCCGAGGGCTGGGCCGCGCTCGGTGAGCGGAGCGAGCCCCCTTGAACCAATGAAGAGACTTGTAACTCAGTTGCTGTAAGGGCACTAAGACGTCGTTTCCTCTGGTGCCCTTGCGGTTATCGTGCCTGGTTGTAGCCCTCCATTGGGGCTGGGCCAGGGGCTGGGGGATCGTGGACGAGACGTTTGACGCCGTTGGGGAGGCGCTGTGTTGCGCCGCGGCCATCCGGCTGGGCGGAGCTATGCAGGTGTTGGCGGAGCGAGCCGGCCTGTTCGACCGCTACAGCCTGATCATGGCGGGAGTGACGAACATCGTGGCGTTTCTTGACGGCCGAGAACTCGACGACGACCTGCTCGGCTCTGCGTTTGCCGAGAGTTGGTCGCTGGACGCCAGGTATCCGGCAGGGTTCGCGGGGCATGGCTTCGTCAGAGGCTGGACCTCTGTGGTGTTCGCCGTAGTGGTGCTGACGAAGCCAAGGCAGCAGGACATCGTGGCATCGCAGGGGTTGGACCTGGCGTCGAAGGCGGTGGCAGCTTGGCCGTCCGCCATCCGTATCGGCTCCTTCGACAGCCTCGTCCGCTTCGAGCTGGCTTGCCAGCAGGATGCGGAAGGCCGGCTCCGGAAGAACGGCCTGCCTGCTCTGTGGAAACTGGCGGAAGTTCAGTCGAAGCAGTACCGCCAAGCGGCAGAACGGCTCGTCGGATAGTCGGCACCTCAGCTGGTGAGTCTTCGGTAGCCGATGAGGGTTGCGGCTATGCCGACGAAGGCGAGGAAGTGTTCCGACTTCCGCTCGTAGCGGCGGTGCAGGCGTCGGCAGCCGGCCAACCAGGACACGGTCCTCTCAACCACCCAGCGGTGACGGCCGAGCCGCTTGGACACCAACCGCTCCACCAGATCCGTCATGCACGGCTCAACGAGCGATCACGCCATCAGAAACGATGTCTAAAGCAACCGGGCCGTCGCTTGATCTGCCAGGAACCTCATGACGGCCGGATCGGTCGACGCTTCCCCAAACCGCTCAGGCTCTCATGAGGAGCCGCGCGGCCCGCTAGACCCACTCCACCTCGGAATGGACCCCCTCACAGCCCTCAGGCCCCGGCAGTGGCGTTCTAGGGGTGTCCCGGGCAACCCGCCGCGCCTTCACGCGCCCGAGCGAACCGAGCGCTGCGGCCACCTCATCCTCCGTGGCGTCAGCCACAGCCTCAGCGATCCGCCGCAGCGCCTCACTCATGTCAGTGCTCGTGTCCGCTGGTCGCAGCGTCCTTCTTGACCGTCAGCGGCAGCAGCTTCTTGCCGCTGTTGCTCAGTTGTGGCCATGTGTCGAACTGGGGACACACCCCGCAATCGAAGCAAGGGGTCCAGCGGCAGTCCTCGACCTCGGTCTCGTCGAGGGAGTCCTGCCAGTCCTCCCAGAGCCAGTCCTTGTCCAGGCCGGAGTCGAGGTGGTCCCAGGGGAGGACCTCCTCGTAGGTGCGCTCCCGCGTGGTGTACCAGTCGACGTCGACGCCGAACGGGGCCAGCGCCTTGTCGGCCGAGCGCATCCAGCGGTCGTAGGAGAAGTGCTCGCGCCAGCCGTCGAAGCGGCCGCCGTCCTCGTAGACGGCGCGGATGACGGCGCCGATGCGGCGGTCGCCGCGGGAGAGGAGGCCCTCGACGATGCCGGGCTTGCCGTCGTGGTAGCGGAAGCCGATGGAGCGGCCGTACTTCTTGTCGCCGCGGATCTTGTCGCGGAGCTTGGTGAGGCGGGCGTCCGTCTCCTCCGCCGACAGCTGCGGCGCCCACTGGAACGGGGTGTGCGGCTTGGGGACGAAGCCGCCGATCGACACCGTGCAGCGGATGTCGTTCTGGCCGGAGACCTTGCGGCCCTCGGCGATCACGTTCATCGCCATGTCGGCGATCTGCAGGACGTCCTCGTCGGTCTCGGTCGGCAGGCCGCACATGAAGTACAGCTTGACCTGGCGCCAGCCGTTGCCGTAGGCGGTGGAGACGGTCCGGATCAGGTCCTCCTCCGAGACCATCTTGTTGATGACCTTGCGCATGCGCTCGCTGCCGCCCTCGGGGGCGAAGGTCAGGCCCGAGCGGCGGCCGTTGCGGGTGAGTTCGTTGGCCAGGTCGACGTTGAAGGCGTCCACGCGGGTCGAGGGGAGGGACAGGCCGATCTTGTCCTCCTCGTAGCGGTCCGCGAGTCCCTTGGCGACCTCGCCGATCTCGCTGTGGTCCGCGGACGACAGCGACAGCAGGCCGACCTCCTCGAAGCCGGTCGCCTTCAGGCCCTTCTCGACCATCTCGCCGATGCCCGTGATGGACCGCTCGCGCACCGGGCGGGTGATCATGCCGGCCTGGCAGAAGCGGCAGCCGCGGGTGCAGCCGCGGAAGATCTCGACCGACATGCGCTCGTGCACGGTCTCCGCGAGCGGGACGAGGGGCTGCTTGGGGTAGGGCCACTCGTCGAGGTCCATGACCGTGTGCTTGGACACCCGCCACGGGACGCCCGACCTGTTGGGGACGACGCGGGCGATACGGCCGTCCGCGAGGTACTCGACGTCGTAGAACGCGGGGACGTAGACCGAGCCGGTCCTCGCGAGGCGGAAGAGGACCTCCTCGCGGCCGCCCGGGCGGCCCTCGGCCTTCCAGGCCCGGATGATCGCCGTCATGTCGAGCACGGCCTGCTCGCCGTCACCGATGATCGCCGCGTCGATGAAGTCCGCGATCGGCTCGGGGTTGAAGGCCGCGTGGCCGCCGGCCAGGACGATCGGGTCGTCGAGCGTGCGGTTCGCCGACTCCAGCGGGATGCCCGCCAGGTCGAGCGCGGTCAGCATGTTGGTGTAGCCGAGCTCGGTCGAGAAGGACAGGCCGAACACGTCGAACGCCTTCACCGGGCGGTGGCTGTCGACGGTGAACTGCGGGACGGCGTGCTCCCGCATCAGCGCCTCCAGGTCCGGCCACACGCTGTAGGTGCGCTCGGCGAGGACGCCCTGCTGTTCGTTCAGCACCTCGTAGAGGATCATGACGCCCTGGTTGGGCAGTCCGACCTCGTACGCGTCGGGGTACATGAGCGCCCAGCGGACGTCGGAGGACTCCCACGGCTTGACCGTGGAGTTGAGCTCCCCACCGACGTACTGAATCGGCTTCTGCACATGCGGGAGCAGAGCTTCGAGCTGCGGGAAAACCGACGCAGCGACTTCGGCAGGCATCTCGCGACCTTCGTGAGCTGGACTGAACGGACAGGGGTGACCATCCAGCCTAACGCGAACGCGCCGGCTCCCCGGACCGTCAGAGGTCCGTCCCGTCCGTGATGGCCTGCCACGCCCCGGGCAGCGCGGCCTCCACGGCGGCCGCGCGCCGCTCCTCACGGCCGTACAGCAGCCCGTAGGTGAAGGAGCTCTCGCCCGCCGCGTGCGCGACCGCGGAGAGTTCGCGCAGCGTCCGGCGCGCCATCACGCTGTCCTGGTGCTCGCCGAGCAGGCTCTGGAGCGATTTCATGTCCTTGGCCAGGGCCGACGCCGTGGCGCCGAGGGCGGGCGCGGCGGCCTCCGCCGCGTACCGGGTGCGCTTGGCCTGCTTGCGGGCTTCGTGCACGGCGAGGTCACGGTCCTGTCCCGGGGGCAGGGCGACGGCCTCGGTGACGAGTCCGGAGAGCTTCTCGAAGTCCTTCCGTACGACCTTGGCGATCACCTTGGCGGGTTTCCCCGCAGCCGCCGGCAGCAGTGGCGGCCCGGCGATCAGGCTGTCCAGCGCGTCGAGCAGGGCCAGGTACCGCGCGGAGTCCAGGACGCCGACCAGCCGTCGGCGCGAACCGCCGCGCCGGGTGTTCGCCCAGGTCAGCAACCGGGCGGTGACGGGGCCGGAGACCAGCGGGGCGGGCGCCTCGGCGAGGGCCGCCGTCAGCCGCGCGGTCAGCACCTCCCGGTCCCGGTCCACGCCGAGTTCTCCGGCCAGCCACTTCAGCTCGACGCCGATCGGAGCGGTGACCGCGCGGTCGAGGACCTTGCCGTACGAGCGCAGCGCGCTGCGCGTCCGCCGGGTGGCGACCCGCATCCGGTGCACGGAGTCCTCCTCTTCCCGCCGGACGGCCGGGTCGAGTGCGACGACGGCGTCGCGCTGGGCGCGGACGTACGCGAGGACGTGGTCGCCGGCCGTCACGAGCTCCCCCGCCGGCCGCTGCCGGCGGTGCTTCCTGCCGCCGCGCGGTGCGGTCTCCGTGAGCGCCCGCGCGAGTTTCGACGCGGACTTCGACGGCTGTACGCCCGCCCCGCGCAGCCGCTTCTCCACCGCGTCGAGGAAGGCCGGGTCGCCGTTGTCGGCGAGTTCCACCTCGATCTCGGTCCACTGGGCGGTGCCGCCGCTCCCGGTGAGCCGTTCGGCGTGCACGGCGTCGACGCTCACCTCGGCGAGCAGCCGGCCGGCCACGTCCACGAGGTCCCGTACGTCCCGCTCGGAGCGCAGCCGGACCACGGGCACCAGTTGGGCGCCGCGCACCCGGGAGCGGACGAGGCCGGCGAGTTCAGGGGGGACGGTGTCGGAGAGCGGCGCCCGGAACTCGTCGCGCACGCCCGGTGCGACGGGGAGTTTCAGG
This sequence comes from Streptomyces sp. NPDC043878, assembly GCF_056435735.1. NCBI lineage: Bacteria > Bacillati > Actinomycetota > Actinomycetes > Kitasatosporales > Streptomycetaceae > Streptomyces > Streptomyces sp. NPDC043878. The sequence continues at coordinate 64,735 of NZ_JBWKDW010000014.1, read as the reverse complement.
TGCCAGCCCGCGTCGGACCCGCCGGTGCGGCGGCGCAGTGTGATCGAGGCGGCGGCGAGGCGTTCGTCGGCGGTGTCGTGGTAGGTGGCGTCCAGGCGGGCGACCCCCTTGTCGACGACGGTCGCGACCCCGGCGACGCCGGTCAGGTCGGGCAGTCCGCTGTCGTCGGACTCGTACTTGCGCTCGATCTCACGCTTGGTGTCCAGCATGACCCGAAGATAGTGGCCGGGGGGTGGTCAGGGCAGAGGGCGGTGTCGGGCGGGTGAGCCGGGCCGTTGGTGACGGCCCGGCCCGGCCACCGGGAGCTACGCCGACATCGGCCGTTGCACCTTGATCGACTGGAGCAGTCCCACCGCCACCCACACGGCGAACATCGATGATCCTCCGTACGACACGAACGGCAGCGGCAGGCCGGTCACCGGCATGATGCCGAGCGTCATGCCGACGTTCTCGAAGCTCTGGAACGCGAGCCAGGCCACGATCCCGGCCGCGACGATCGTGCCGTAGAGCTCGGTCGAGTCGCGGGCGATACGGCAGGCGCGCCACAGGACGACGCCCAGCAGCAGGAGGATCAGGCCCGCGCCGGCGAAGCCCAGTTCCTCCCCCGCCACCGTGAAGACGAAGTCGGTCTGCTGTTCCGGCACGAACTGTCCGGTGGTCTGCGAGCCGTGGAAGAGGCCGGCGCCGGTCAGGCCGCCCGAACCGATCGCGATCCGGGCCTGGTTGGTGTTGTAGCCGACGCCGGCGGGGTCGAGGCTGGGGTTGGCGAAGGCGGCGAAGCGGGCGATCTGGTACTCGTCCAGGATGTGCAGCTGCCAGACGGCGACCGCGCCGGTCGCGCCCGCCGCGATCAGGCCGAACACCCAGCGGTTGGAGGCGCCGGAGGCGAGCAGCACCCCCAGCACGATGATCACCATCACCATGACCGACCCGAGGTCGGGCATGAGCATCACGACCATCATCGGTACGGCGGCCAGGCCGAGGGCCTGCAGCACGGTGCGGTGGTCGGGGTACGGCTTGTCGCCCGCGTCGACCCGGGCCGCCAGCAGCATCGCCATGCCCAGGATGATCGTGATCTTGACGAACTCGGAGGGCTGGAGGGAGAAGCCGCCGCCGAACACGATCCACGAGTGCGCGCCGTTGACCGTCGAGCCGAGGGGGGTGAGCACCATCAGGAGCAGGAACAGCGAGGCGCCGTACAGGAGCGGCACGGCCGTGCGCAGGGTGCGGTGGCCGAGCCACACCGTGGCCAGCATCAGGGCGAACCCGATGCCGGTGTTCATCAGGTGCCGGATCAGGAAGTAGTACTGGTCGCCCTGGTTGATCTCGGTCCGGTTGCGGGTCGCCGAGAAGACGAGCGCCGAACCGATCAGTGACAGCGCCAGTCCGGCCAGCAGTATGGGCCAGTCGAGCCGGCGCGCGAGCGAGTCACGGGCGAAGACCCGGGTCCAGCCCGCGCGCCGTGGCCCGTACCCCGAGACGGAGAAACCGTTCGCGCCGGTCATGTGAGCATCCTCCGGCTTCCCCTCGCCCGGCGTCGCCGGCGCGTGTCACGGTTGGTGGCGGTGGCCGTCGGCGTGGCGGCCCCGGGCTGCTGCTCGTCCTGTGGGGCCGGGCCCTCCTGGCTGGCCCGCTGTTCCTTGGCCGGGTCCATGGCGACCTTGGGGGACTTGATGGTGCCGTCCGTCCGCACCTTCGGCAGGCCCTTCTGCGGGGTGGGCAGCAGGGCGTTCTTCTTGTCGATGGTGCCGTCGGCGGCGACGCCGTACAGGGCGTTGTAGATGTGCCGCACGGCCTCGCCGGAGGCACCGGAACCGGTACCGGCCTGGGCGATCGTCATGATGACCGTGTAGTCCTTGCTGTATGTGGCGAGCCAGGACGTCGTCTGCTTGCCGTAGACCTCGGCGGTACCGGTCTTGGCGTGCAGCGGGATCTTGTCCTGCGGCCAGCCGCCGAACTTCCAGGCGGCGGTACCGCGGGTGACCACGCCCTCCAGGGCGGCGTCCATGCCCTTGATCGTCGCCTGGTTCACCGGCAGCCTGCCCTGGACCCTGGGCTTGATCTCCCGCACCGACCTGCCGTCGGCGCTGATGACCGCCTTGCCGATGGTCGGGGTGTACATCGTGCCGCCGTTGGCGAGCGCCCCGTAGATCACGGCCTCCTGCATCGGCGTGACGAGGGTGTCGCCCTGGCCGATGGAGTAGTTGATCGAGTCGCCCTCGCGCATCTTGTTGCCTTCGAGGCAGTTCTCGTACGCGATCTTCTCGACGTAGGTGCCGTCCTTCTTGCCGGTCTTGCACCAGCCGTCCTTGTTGGCCTTCCAGTAGCTCTGCTTCCACTGGCGGTCGGGGACGCGGCCGGTGACCTCGTTGGGCAGGTCGACGCCGGTCTCCCGGCCGAGGCCGAACTGGTGGGCGGCCCTGTAGAAGTAGTCCTTCGGCTCACCCTTCTTCGGGTTGATGCCGCCGTCCTTCTTCCACTCCCGGTCGGCGAGGCCGTAGAAGACGGTGTCGCAGGAGACCTCCAGGGCGCGGCCGAGGGAGATGGGACCAAAGCTCTCGCCCTCGAAGTTCTTGAAGACCTGGCCGCCCACCGAGTAGGAGCTGGTGCACGGGTAGCCGCCGTCCCACTCGTAGCCGGCCTCGACCGCGGCGGCCGTGGAGACCACCTTGAAGGTGGAACCGGGCGCCGACTGACCCTGTATGGCCCGGTTGAGCAGCGGGTAGTCGGAGTTCTTCCCGGTGAGCTGCCGGTAGTCCCTGGCTGAGATGCCGCCGACCCAGACGTTCGGGTCGTACGTGGGGGCGGACGCCATGGCGACGACGCGGCCGGTCTTGGCCTCCATCACGACGACGGCGCCCGAGTCGGCCTTGTAGTTCTCGCCGGTGATCTTGTCGAACTGCCGGCGGGCGATCTTCATCGCGTCGTTCAGCTCGTACTCGGCGACCCGCTGGACGCGGGAGTCGATGCTGGTGACGAGGGCGGAACCGGGTTCGGCGGCGTCGGACTCGGCCTGGCCGATGACCCGGCCGAGGTTGTCGACCTCGTACCGGGTGACACCCGCCTTGCCGCGCAGCACCTTGTCGTACTGGCGCTCCAGGCCCGAGCGGCCGACCTGGTCGGAGCGCAGGTAGGGCGAGTCGGTGTCCTGGGCCTTGGTGATCTCGTCGTCGGTGACGGGCGAGAGGTAGCCGAGGACCTGGGAGGTGTTGGCCCCGCCGGGGCTCGGGTAGCGGCGCACGGCCTCGGGCTCGGCGGTGATGCCGGGGAAGTCCTCGGAGCGCTCGCGGATCTGCAGCGCCTGCTTGGGGGTGGCCTCGTCGGTGATCGGGATCGGCTGGTACGGCGATCCGTTCCAGCAGGGCTGCGGCGTCTTCGCGTCGCACAGCCGCACCTTCTGCATCACGTCCGCGGGGGCCAGCCCGAGCACGTCGGCCAGCTTGGTGAGGACCGCTTTGCCGTCGTCCGGCATCTTCAGCAGGTCGGTGCGGGAGGCGGAGACGACGAGGCGGGTCTCGTTGTCGGCGATCGCCACGCCCCGGGCGTCCAGGATCGAGCCGCGCACGGCGGGTTCGACGACCTGCTGGACGTGGTTGCCGGACGCCTCCTTGGCGTACGCGGCGCCCTCCCGGATCTGGAGGTACCACAGGCGGCCGCCGAGGGTGCCCAGCAGGGAGAGGACGAGGATCTGGATGACGACGAGCCTGATCTGGACGCGTGGGGTCCGGCCGGTCTCAGGGATGTTGGTCATGGGCGGAGCCCGTTCCGCAGAAGGGTGGTGGTGGGCGACGGGTGGGCGTTGGTCATGGGCGGAGCCCATTCCGCAGAAGGGTGGTGGTGGGCGACGGGTGGGCGTTGGTCATGGGCGGAGCCCATTCCGCAAAAGGGTGGTGGTGGGCGACGGGTGGGCGTTGGTCACTGCGGCCGCCTTCCCCTCTCAGAGCGTGTGCGGGCGGTGATGCGTGGATGAGTCATATACGACGGACCTGTGAGCCGGGAGGCCGGTCGACTCCGCGGGCGTCACAGTCGCTTGACCCCCTTGATGCGTCCGGCGCGGGCGGTGCGGGCGCGGGCCGCCCTGACCCTCAGTCCGTTGCGCTGGCCGCCGATGCGCAGGCCCGTGCCGGCGGACAGCCAGCCGGAGGAGATGTCGGTGGCCGAGGCGGAGGAACCGGCCTCGGCCAGTGGGTCGTTGTCGGCGCGGCGGGCCAGCGCCATGATGCCGGGGACGACGAACGGGGCCAGCAGCAGGTCGTACAGGGCGGCGGAGAACAGCAGGCCGGGCAGGCCCACATGGCGGGCGGCGGTGTCACCGACGAGGGCGCCGACGCCGGCGTACAGCAGGGTGGAGCCGACGGCCGCGGCGACCACGACGAGCATGGGTCCGGTGGCCGACTTGAGACGGCCGTTCTCCGGCTTCACGAGCCCGGCGAGGTAGCCGGTCACGCACAGCACGAGGGCGTAGCGGCCGGCGGCGTGGTCGGCGGGCGGGGCGAGGTCGGCGAGCAGGCCGGCGCCGAACCCGACGAGGGCGCCGCCGACATGGCCGTAGACCATGGCGAGGCCGAGGACGGTGAGCAGCAGCAGGTCCGGGACGGCGCCGGGCAGGTGGAGGCGGGCCAGGACGCTCACCTGGACCACCAGGGCGACGACGATCAGGGCGGCGGACAGCAGGATCCGGTTGACGCGCATGGGCTACAGCTCCTACTGCTCTTGCTGGGTCTGGCCGTCGACCGGCTGTCCGGACGGGGTGACGGTCACCGTCACGGTGGGCGTGGGGGTCGGCCTGGGCTTCTTCGGGAGCACCGTGTCGCGCGGGTCCTTCTTCGGGGCCTCGACGACGACGCCGACGATGTCGAGTTTGGTGAAGCCGACGTACGGCGTGACGTAGAGGGTGCGGGTGAGGCCGCCGCCGGAGGGGTCCACCCGGGAGACGTAGCCGACCGGGACGCCGGGCACGAACGGCTTGTCGGCCTGCGAGCCGAAGGTGACCAGACGGTCGCCCTTCTTCACCTCGGCCTTGCCGTTGAGGAGTTCGACGCGCAGCGGGCGGTCGCCCTGTCCGGAGGCGAAGCCGAGTTCGTCGGTGGACTCCATGCGCGTGCCGACGGTGAAGTCGGGGTCGTTGGCGAGGAGCACGGTGGCGGTGTTCGGGCCGACCGTCGTCACCCGCCCGACCAGTCCGTCCCCGTTGAGGACGGTCATGTCGCGCTTGATTCCGTCGTTGGCGCCGGCGTCGATGGTGATGGTCCAGGAGAAGCCCTGGGCCGCTCCTATCGCGATGACCTCGGCGCCCTTGATGCCGTACTGGCCCTGGCCGGCGATCTTCAGCATCCTGTCGAGCTGGGTGAGGCGGCTGCGGTTGCGGTCGTCGCTGCCGAGCTTCGCCTTGAGGGCCGCGTTGTCCTTCTCCAGCGCGGCGAGCCGGTCGTGCCGGTCGCCGGAGTCACGGATCGCGGAGACGGCGTTGCCGACCGGGGCGACGACGCCCGACACGCCGTTCTCGATCGGGCCGAAGACGGTGGCGGCGGCCTGGCGGGCACCGTCGACCGGTGAGTCCTCCCCACCGCGGATGTCGACCGTGATCAGCGCGAATGCGACGGCGATCAGCAGCACCAGGAGCAGCCGGCTCTCTCGTGTGTCCCTCACGTGCGGCGGCCGTGCCCTTCCTCGTCGTGATGCGGGAATTCGTGTGTGACGCCACGGGAGAGGACCCGGACGCCAAAGGGGAGCTTATGCGTCTATGTCAACGATCCGCCGTACGGGAGGAGATCATCCCGTACGGCGGAATCGAAGCGTTACGTCATCTGCGCGGCTGGGCGTCCAGCACCTGCTGGAGCGCCTCGAACTCCTCGACGCACTTGCCGGAACCGAGCGCCACGCTGTCCAGCGGGTCCTCGGCGATGTGGATCGGCATGCCGGTCTCGCGGCGCAGCCGTTCGTCGAGCCCGCGCAGCAGCGCCCCGCCGCCGGTCAGCACGATGCCCCGGTCCATGATGTCGCCGGACAGCTCCGGCGGGCACTTGTCCAGGGTCGTCTTGACGGCGTCGACGATGGCGTTGACGGGCTCCTCGATCGCCTTGCGTACTTCGGCGGCCGAGATGACGACGGTCTTGGGCAGCCCGGAGACGAGGTCCCGGCCGCGGATCTCGGTGTGCTCGTCGGTCTCGAGTTCGTACGCCGAACCGATCGTGATCTTGATCTGTTCGGCCGACCGCTCACCCAGGAGGAGGGAGTACTCCTTCTTGATGTGCTGGATGATCGCGTTGTCCAGTTCGTCGCCCGCGACGCGGATGGACTGGGCGGTGACGATGCCGCCGAGCGAGATGACCGCGACCTCCGTGGTGCCGCCGCCGATGTCCACCACCATGTTGCCGGTCGCCTCGTGGACGGGCAGACCGGAGCCGATGGCCGCGGCCATGGGCTCCTCGATGATGTGCACCTGGCGGGCGCCGGCCTGGGACGACGCCTCGATGACGGCACGGCGCTCGACGCCCGTGATGCCCGAGGGCACACAGACGACGACTCGCGGACGAGCCAGATACCTCCGCTTGTGGATCTTCAGGATGAAGTAGCGGAGCATCCGCTCGGTGATCTCGAAGTCGGCGATCACACCGTCCTTCAGCGGACGCACGGCAACGATGTTGCCGGGGGTCCGCCCGATCATCTTCTTCGCTTCGGCGCCGACCGCGAGGATGCCACCGGTGTTCGTGTTGATCGCGACGACGGACGGCTCGTTGAGTACGATCCCGCGACCCCTGACGTACACCAGCGTGTTGGCGGTCCCGAGGTCGACAGCCATGTCACGGCCGATGAACGACATTGAGTTCCCCATCAGGATTCGACTGGCCTTCCCATGAGCTTTTGAGGGCTTTTCAGGTCGGCGAGGTGGGTGCTGTGACGTGCAGGCTTCCATCGTAGACGCGACTGCCCGAACACTGCGCGAGGGTCTTCGCCATTGTCAGCAGATCATGCGTCGCCCCGCTTGTGGAGACGGCCCATCGGGGGCATGCGTTCCCCCGATCGCCACGCATATGCCACGGGACGGCCGGAAACTCGCGGCCGTCCCAGGTGAGGCAGGTGAGGGACCTGACGACCCCTCGGAAGAACGCGTCCGTCCGGCTCAGCCGCGGCCGGGGAAGAAGATCTTCACCTCGCGCTCGGCCGACTCCTCGGAGTCGGAGGCGTGGATCAGGTTCTCCCGGACGATCACACCGTAGTCGCCGCGGATGGAGCCGGGAGCGGCGGCGATCGGGTCGGTGGGACCGGCGAGACCGCGCACCCCCTCGATGACCCGCTCGCCCTCGACGATCAGCGCCACGACCGGACCCGAGGCCATGAACTCCACCAGCGGCTCGTAGAAGGGCTTGCCCCGGTGCTCGCCGTAGTGCTGCTCCAGCGTGTCCCGGTCCAGCGTGCGCAGCTCCAGCGCGGTGATCGCCCAGCCGGACTTGCGCTCGATCCGGCTGATGATCTCGCCGGTCAGGCCACGACGGACGGCGTCGGGCTTGAGCAGGACGAGGGTGCGCTGGCTCACGGCGAGCTCCTTCAGGTCAGTGATGGTGCGGGGAAAACGAGGCTACAGGGCGTGTCCGGGCACCCGTTACGCAGCGTCAGGTGTAGAGGCGGCGGCCTGGGCCGCGAACCTCGCCTTCGCCTCGTCGATCTTCCGTCCGTAGTGGACGGACGCCCACCACAGGGCCGCGAAGGCCGCGCCCAGCACGAACATGGTCGGGACGACGAGACCGGAGGCGACCAGGGCGATCTGCAGGGCCCAGCCGAGAGCGACACCCCCGGGGCGGGTGACGAAGCCGCACAGCGCCAGGCACAGGAACATGGCGACGCCGCTGACCGTCCACACCGTCGTCATGGACAGGTCGGGGTCCTTCATCGCGACCAGGCCGGCGAAGCCGATGATGAACACCTCGCCGATCAGGGTCGAAGCACAGAGCGTACGCACGGCGACTCAGCCCCTTCCCAGCAGCAGGCGGGCCTCACCGACGGTGATGACGGAACCGGTGACGAGCACACCGCCGCCGGCGAACTCGCCGTCCTCCTCGGCCAGCGTGATCGCGGCCTCCAGGGCGTCCGGCAGGCGCGGTTCGACCTGCACACGGTCCTCGCCGAACACCTCGACGGCGATCGCGGCCAGCTCGTCCGCGTCCATCGCGCGGTGACTGGAGTTCTGCGTGACGACGACCTCCGCGAAGATCGGTTCGAACGCCTCCAGGAGTCCCCGGACGTTCTTGTCGCCGCTGGCGCCCACCACGCCGACCAGCCGGCTGAAGTCGAACGCCTCCCCGACGGCCTCGGCGGTGGCGCGGGCACCCGCCGGGTTGTGCGCCGCGTCCAGGACGACGGTCGGCGAGCGCCGTACGACCTCCAGCCGGCCCGGCGACGTCACGGCCGCGAACGCCTTGCGGACCGTGTCGGTGTCGAGCGGCTCGGGCCGCTGGGAGCCGACGCCGAAGAACGCCTCGACGGCGGCCAGCGCGACGGCCGCGTTGTGCGCCTGGTAAGGCCCGTGCAGCGGCAGGTACACCTCGGGGTACTCGCCGCCGAGCCCGCGCAGGGTCAGCAACTGCCCGCCCACGGCGACCTGGCGCGCCACGACCCCGAACTCCAGGCCCTCACGGGCCACGGTCGCGTCGACCTCCACCGCCTTCCTCAGCAGCACCTGCGCCGCGTCCACCGGCTGCTGGGCCAGGATGACGGTCGCGCCCTGCTTGACGATCCCGGCCTTCTCCACGGCGATCTCACCGGGCGTCCCGCCGAGCCGGTCGGTGTGGTCGAGGTCGATCGGGGTGACGACGGCGACGTCCCCGTCGATGACGTTGGTGGCGTCCCAGCTGCCGCCCATGCCGACCTCGACGACGGCGACGTCCACGGGCGCGTCGGCGAAGGCCGCGTACGCCATCCCCGTCAGCACCTCGAAGAAGGACAGCCGGAACTCCTGTGAGCCGTCCACCATGTCGACGTACGGCTTGATGTCCTGGTAGGTCTCGATGAACCGCTCGGCGGAGATCGGCTCCCCGTCCAGGCTGATCCGCTCGGTGATGGACTGCACGTGCGGCGAGGTGTACCGCCCGGTGCGCAGGTCGAAGGCGCCGAGCAGGGTCTCGATCATGCGGGCCGTGGACGTCTTGCCGTTCGTCCCCGTGATGTGGATCGAGGGGTACGACCGCTGCGGGTCCCCCAGCAGGTCCACCAGGGCGGCGATCCGGGCGACGGACGGCTCCAGCTTGGTCTCGCCCCACCGCGTCGCCAGCTCCGCCTCGACCTCGCGCAGGGCCTTGTCGACCTCGGGGTCCGCCGGACGCGTGGGCACGTCGGCGCGGGACAGGCCGGCCTGGGTGCGCAGGGTACGGCTGCCGGCCTCGATCACCGCGAGATCGGGGTCGCGGTGGGTCTCCTCGGCGATGATCTCGTCGAAGTGATCCAGGGGATCGGGCAGGTCGTGGTCACCGTTCGGGGGGAGCTCGCTCACGAACCCAGTCTACGGAGCGCCACCCCACCCCGGGGGCCAGCCCCCGGCCCCCCGGCTCCCCGGACGCCGGAGGGGCTGCTCCCAGCCCGTCCGGCGTCCGGGGACGAGGCCCGTTCGGGGCCGAGGAGGCGGTGGGGCTACGCCTGCGGCAGCCGCTCCAGCTGCGCGGCGATCCGCACCATGTCCGCCTCCGCCTTCGCCAGCCGCGCACGGATCTTCTCGACCACGTTGTCCGGCGCCTTCGCGAGGAACGCCTCGTTTCCGAGCTTCCCGTCCGCCTGCGCCTTCTCCTTCTCCGCGGCGGCGAGGTCCTTCGCCAGCCGCTTCCGCTCGGCGGCCACGTCGATCGTCCCGGACAGGTCGAGCGCCACCGTCGCGCCCGCGACCGGCAGGGTCGCCGTCGCCGAGAACTCCTCGCCCTCCGGCTGGAGCCGCAGCAGCTGGCGGATGGCCGCCTCGTGCGGGGCGAGCGCGGTGCCGCCCAGGTCCAGCCGGGCCGGAACCCGCTGGCCGGGCTGGAGGCCCTGGTCGGCGCGGAAGCGGCGGACCTCGGTGATGACCGACTGGAGGCTCTGGATCTCCTGCTCGGCGGCCGTGTCCCGGAAGCCGGAGTCGGCCGGCCACTCGGCGATGACGACCGACTCGCCGCCGGTCAGGGTCGTCCACAGCGTCTCGGTGACGAAGGGGACGACCGGGTGCAGCAGCCTGAGGGTCACGTCGAGGACCTCGCCGAGGACCCGCTTGCTGACCTCGGCGGGCTCGCCGCCCGCCTGGAACGTCGTCTTGGACAGCTCGACGTACCAGTCGAAGACCTCGTCCCAGGCGAAGTGGAACAGCGCGTCGGAGAGCTTCGCGAACTGGAAGTCCTCGTAGAACGCGTCGACTTCGGCGACGACGGAGTTGAGGCGGGACAGGATCCAGCGGTCCGTCGCCGACATCGCCGAGGCGTCCGGCAGCGGGCCCTGGACCGTCGCGCCGTTCATCAGGGCGAAGCGGGTGGCGTTCCAGATCTTGTTGGCGAAGTTGCGGGAGCCCTGGACCCAGTCCTCGCCGATCGGCACGTCGACGCCCGGGTTGGCGCCGCGCGCGAGGGTGAAGCGGAGCGCGTCGCTGCCGTACTTGTCCATCCAGTCCAGCGGGTTGACCGCGTTGCCGAAGGACTTGGACATCTTCTTGCCGAACTGGTCGCGGACCATGCCGTGCAGGGCGATGGTGTGGAACGGCGGGGTGCCGTCCATCGCGTAGAGGCCGAACATCATCATCCGGGCGACCCAGAAGAAGAGGATGTCGTAGCCGGTGACCAGGACGGAGTTCGGGTAGAACTTCGCGAGGCTCTCGGTCTGTTCGGGCCAGCCGAGGGTGGAGAAGGGCCACAGTCCGGAGGAGAACCAGGTGTCGAGGACGTCGGTGTCCTGGTGCCAGCCCTCGCCGGTGGGCGCCTCGTCGTCCGGGCCGACGCAGACGGTCTCGCCGTTCGGGCCATACCAGACGGGGATGCGGTGACCCCACCACAACTGCCGTGAGATGCACCAGTCGTGGAGGTTGTCGACCCAGTCGAAGTAGCGCTTCTCCATCTCCTGCGGGTGGATCCTGACCCGCCCGTCGCGGACCGCGTCACCGGCCGCCCTGGCCAGCGGGCCGACCTTGACCCACCACTGCATGGACAGCCGCGGCTCGATGGTGGTCTTGCAGCGCGAGCAGTGGCCGACCGAGTGGACGTAGGGCCGCTTCTCGGCGACGATCCGGCCCTCGGCGCGCAGTGCGGCGACGATCGCGGAGCGGGCTTCGAGGCGGTCCTGGCCCTGGAAGGGGCCGGGGACGGTGATGACGGCGTGCTCGTCCATGACGGTGATGGCCGGCAGGTCGTGGCGCCGGCCGATCTCGAAGTCGTTCGGGTCGTGGGCCGGGGTGACCTTGACGGCGCCCGTGCCGAACTCGGGGTCGACGTGCTCGTCGGCGACGACCGGGATGGAACGGTCGGTCAGCGGCAGCCTGATGAGCTTGCCCACCAGGTGCTTGTACCGCTCGTCCCCGGGATGAACGGCGACCGCCGTGTCACCGAGCATGGTCTCGGCGCGCGTGGTGGCGACGACGATGGTCTCGTCCCCGTCGCCGTACTTCATGGAGACGAGCTCGCCGTCGTCGTCCTGGTACTCGACCTCGATGTCGGAGATGGCGGTCAGACAGCGCGGGCACCAGTTGATGATGCGCTCGGCGCGGTAGATCAACTCGTCGTCGTAGAGCCGCTTGAAGATGGTCTGGACGGCCTGGGACAGGCCCTCGTCCATGGTGAATCGCTCACGCGACCACGCGACGCCGTCACCGAGGCGCCGCATCTGGCCGGAGATCTGCCCGCCCGACTCGTCCTTCCACTGCCAGACGCGCTCGACGAACGCCTCACGGCCCAGGTCGTGCCGGGACTTGCCCTCCTTGCCGAGCTCCCGCTCGACGACGTTCTGCGTGGCGATGCCGGCGTGGTCCATGCCGGGCTGCCACAGCGTCTCGTGGCCCTGCATGCGCTTGCGGCGGGTGAGGGCGTCGATGAGGGTGTGCTCGAAGGCGTGCCCGAGGTGCAGGCTGCCGGTGACGTTCGGCGGCGGGATGACGACGGTGAAGGGCGGCTTGTCGCTCTTCGCGTCCGCCTCGAAGTAACCCCGCTCCACCCAGCGCTCGTACAGCGGCCCCTCCACGTCGGCCGGCGCGTACTGGGTCGGCAGTTCGGTCTCGGGCGCTGATGGCTGCTGCTGAGCGTTCTCGGTCACGGGGTCAGTTTAGGGGTGTCACGGGGCAGTCCCGAAACGTGATTCCTGTGTAACGGTGCGGCCCCCGCCGCGTGCCGCACCGCACCCCTGCGCCAGGATGTCAGGAACACATAAGCATCTGGAGGGGAACCCAGGAATGAGTCACAACCAGCCGGGCCCGTACGACGGGCAGCCCCAGCAGCCCGGACCGTACGGCCAGCCGGGGCCTTACGGCCAACAGCCGCCGCAGGCCCCCCAGCCCGGCTACGGCTACCCCCAGCAGGCCCCTCCGCCCGGCCAGCCGGGCTACGGCTACCCCCAGCAGCAGGGTGTCCCGCCCCAGACCCCGCCGTACGGCCAGCCGCCCGCCTACGGCCAACCGCCCGCGCAGCCCTACGGCCAGCAGCCGTACGGCGCCCCGCAGCCGCCCGCGCCGGGCGGCGGCAAGAAGAAGACGGGCCTGATCATCGGCGCGGTGGCGGTGGTGGCCGCGATAGCCGTGGCCGCGTTCTTCGTGATCGGCGGCGGCAGCGCCAGCGGCTCCGCCGTCGCCGACGACGGAGCGCACAAGCTGACCGCGCCGGCGACGATCCTGGACGGCACCTACAAGAAGTCGGACCAGGAGTCGGCGGACGGGCTCAGCGACAAGGACCTGAAGGACACGGAGTCCTGGGGGGTGAAGAACCCCAAGGACGTCAGCGCGGGTTACGCCTCGGGGTCGGGCCTCACCGGCAAGAGCCTCGGCTTCGCAGGCGTGTACGGCACGATCGACGACCCGGAGAAGGTCGTCGACGCGATGTTCGCGCAGATGCAGAAGGACGCCAAGAGCGGTTCGTCCTCCGACGGCAAGCTCGTCGGCAGCCCGCAGGAGGTCACGCCCGCCGGGTTCTCGAACGGCGTCATGAAGTGCCAGAACATCGAGAGCAGCGAGTCCGGCAAGACCACGCGGATGCCGTTCTGCATCTGGGGGGACCACAGCACCCTGGCCTACGTGCTGTCGTTCGACATCGCCGACCTCACCGCCGGCAAGAGCACCTCGATCGCGGACGCGGCGGCACTGACCGCCAAGGTCCGCAACGACGTGCGCGTCAAGGCCTGACGCTGCGGACGAGGAAGGGCCCCGGTCGGTCGACCGGGGCCCTTCCTCGTGACGGTGCCGCCTAGGCGGTCTTCTGCTCGCCCGGACCCCGCCCGGGGCGGGCGTCGCGCGGGATCAGCGTGGGGTTCACGTTGGAGTGAACGACGTCCGCGGTGATGACGACGCGGGCCACGTCCTTGCGGGAGGGAACCTCGTACATCACCGACATGAGGACCTCCTCCATGATGGCGCGCAGGCCGCGCGCGCCGGTCTGGCGGAGGATGGCCTGGTCGGCGATGGCCTCCAGCGCCTCGCGCTCGAAGTCCAGCTCCACGCCGTCGAGTTCGAACAGGCGCTGGTACTGCTTCATCAGCGCGTTGCGCGGCTCGACGAGGATCTGGAGCAGCGCCTCGCGGTCCAGGTTGTGGACCGAGGTGATCACGGGGAGCCGGCCGATGAACTCGGGGATCATGCCGAACTTGACCAGGTCCTCGGGCATGATGTCCTCGAACTGGTCCTTGGCCTCGAGTTCCCGCTTGGAGCGGATCGTCGCGCCGAAGCCGATGCCCTTGGCGCCGGCCCGGGACTCGATGATCTTCTCCAGTCCCGAGAAGGCACCGCCCACGATGAACAGCACGTTCGTCGTGTCGATCTGGATGAACTCCTGGTGCGGGTGCTTGCGTCCGCCCTGCGGCGGCACCGAGGCCGTGGTGCCCTCCAGGATCTTCAGCAGTGCCTGCTGCACGCCCTCGCCGCTCACGTCCCGGGTGATGGAGGGGTTTTCGCTCTTGCGGGCGACCTTGTCGATCTCATCGATGTAGATGATCCCGGTCTCGGCCTTCTTGACGTCGTAGTCCGCCGCCTGGATCAGCTTGAGCAGGATGTTCTCGACGTCCTCGCCGACGTATCCCGCCTCCGTGAGCGCGGTCGCGTCGGCGATGGCGAACGGGACGTTGAGCATGCGTGCCAGTGTCTGGGCGAGGAGTGTCTTGCCGGAACCCGTCGGGCCCAGCAGGAGGATGTTGGACTTCGCCAGCTCGATGGCGTCGTCGCGGCCCTGGGCGCCGCCGTTCTCCCCGGCCTGGACCCGCTTGTAGTGGTTGTACACCGCGACCGAGAGCGCCTTCTTGGCGGCCTCCTGGCCCACGACGTACCCCTCGAGGAACTCGTAGATCTCGCGGGGCTTGGGGAGTTCCTCCCAGCGGACCTCGCTCGTCTCCGCGAGTTCTTCCTCGATGATCTCGTTACAGAGATCGATGCACTCGTCGCAGATGTAGACACCGGGCCCTGCGATGAGCTTCTTGACCTGCTTCTGGCTCTTGCCGCAGAACGAGCACTTGAGCAGATCGCCGCCGTCACCGATGCGTGCCACGGTGTGCTTCCCCTTCGCCTGGGAGACGCCTAGGTCCAGCGGCTCCTGGTGCTGCCTTATGTCCGACGGTACCTTGCCGGGCCCCCCGTTCGGGCCCCCCTTGGCGCGGTTCACTTCGACGTGCAGCGTGTCGAGCCCGGCCAAGGGGCGGCAGACAATACATGCTCCCTCGTTACTTCACGGCGGCGTTGTTCAACTTTCGGGTGGAGATGATCTGGTCGATCAGGCCGTACGACAGCGCTTCCTCGGCCGTGAGGATCTTGTCGCGCTCGATGTCCTCGCGGATCTTCTCGATCGGCGTGGTGGAGTGCTCGGCCAGCATGTCCTCCAGCTGCGCGCGCATCCGGAGGATCTCGTTGGCGGCGATCTCCAGGTCGGAGACCTGACCGCGGCCCGTCTCGCTGTAGGGCTGGTGGATCAGCACCCGGGCGTTCGGCAGCGCCATCCGCTTGCCGGGCGTACCGGCGGCGAGCAGGATCGCGGCGGCGGAGGCCGCCTGGCCCATGCACACCGTCTGGATGTCCGGCTTGACGAACTGCATCGTGTCGTAGATCGCGGTGAGCGCCGTGAAGGAGCCGCCGGGGCTGTTGATGTAGACCGAGATGTCCCGGTCGGGGTCCATCGACTCCAGGCACAGCAGCTGTGCCATGACGTCGTTGGCGGAGGCGTCGTCGATCTGGACGCCGAGGAAGATCACGCGCTCCTCGAAGAGCTTCGCGTACGGGTCGTACTCGCGCACGCCCTGCGAGGTGCGCTCGACGAAGCGCGGGATGACGTAACGGGACTCCGCCGAGGGGCCCGTGTACTCGGCGCGTGAGCGGTCGTACAGGCCGCTGACGGGGAAGTCGTTCACTGTCTGTCTCCTAGGGGCTGAAACGGTCGGCTGGGGCTGCTCGGGGGCCGTCGGGCCCCCGGGCCGGGGGTCAGGCCCCGGTGCCGCCGCCGCCCGGCATGTTGACGGCCCTCGTGATGACGTGGTCGATGAGGCCGTACTCCTTGGCCTCTTCGGCGTCGAACCAGCGGTCGCGGTCGGAGTCGCGCGTGATCTGCTCGAACGACTGACCGGTGTGCTGCGAGGTGAGCTCCGCCATGCGCTTCTTGGTGTGCAGCAGCCGCTCGGCGTGGATCTTGATGTCCGACGCGGAACCGGCGAGGCCGGCGGAGGGCTGGTGGATCAGGATCTCGGCGTTCGGCAGCGCGAAGCGCTTGCCGGGCGTACCCGCGCTGAGCAGGAACTGCCCCATCGAGGCGGCGAGGCCCATGGCGATGGTCACCACGTCGTTCTTGATGAACTGCATGGTGTCGTAGATCGCCATGCCGGCCGTGATCGAGCCGCCCGGGCTGTTGATGTAGAGGTTGATGTCCTTGTCGGGGTCGGCCGCGGCAAGGAGCAGCAACTGCGCGGTGATCTTGTTGGCAATGTCGTCGTCGACCGCCTGGCCGAGGAAGATGATCCGCTCGTTGAGCAGCCGGTTGTAGACCTGGTCGCCGAGGCCACCACCGATTGAGGGGTCGCCGGCGGCGGAGGGCATCAGATTCGTCACGTATCCACCTGCTCGTCTTCTGACGGCGCCGGGCCGTCTCACGTGTACTGCCGGGGGCTCGGGGACTCCCCTGCCCTCGTACTCATGGACCCTAACGCGCAGGTCCCTCCGGTGAATCCCGCAGAGGTAACTGTTCGCTGTCAGCGCATGTCACTCCGGTGGGCACGGCCGTTCGTACCGGGACCGCGGCAGCGGGGCGGGCGGCCGAACGGCGTCGCGCGGGCCCCTGTGCCGCCGGCAGACGGCCCGGCCGTACGACGGAGGGCCCCGGGGGCATCACATGCCCCCGGGGCCCTCCTGACGGCTTGCTGGGCGCCGTGGGCTCAGCCCTCGGTCTTCTCCTCGGCGGCCTCGGTCTTCTCCTCGGCGGCCTCGGCCGGGGCGTCCTCCGTGGCGGCGGCGGTCTCGGCCGACTCGTCGGTCTCGTCCTCGTCGTCCAGGTCGATGACCTCGCCGTTGGTGTCCTTGACCGTGGCGGACTCGACCACGACGGCCAGGGCCTTGCCGCGGGCGACCTCGCCGACCAGGAGCGGAACCTGGCCGCCCTCGACGACCGCCTGCGCGAACTGGTCGGGGGACATGCCGGAGGAGGCCGCGCGCCGCATGAGGTGCTCGGTGAGCTCCTCCTGGCTGACGTTCAGCTTCTCCTTGTTGACGAGCTCGTCGAGGACGAACTGCGTCTTGATGCCCTTGACCGCCGCCTCGCGCGTCTCGGTCTCGAACTCCTCCTCCGTCTTGCCCTGGATCTCCAGGTACTTGGGGAGGTCGAGGCCCATCTGACCGAGCTGGTGGTGCTCGAGGTTGTGCTTGCGGGTGTTGATCTCTTCCTCGAGGAGCTTCTCGGGGACCGGGACCTCGACCAGCTCCAGCAGCTTGTCCAGGACGCGCTCCTGGGCCTGCGTGGCCTGGTCGTACTGCTTCATGTTCTCCAGGCGCTTGCGGCTGTCCGCGCGGAGCTCCTCGAGGGTGTCGAACTCGGAGGCGAGCTGCGCGAACTCGTCGTCCAGCTCGGGCAGTTCACGGGCGGCGACCTGGGTGACCTTGACGGTGACCTCGGCCTCCTTGCCGGCCGCCGAGCCGCCCTTGAGCTCGGAGGTGAAGGTGGTCTCGCCACCGGCCTCCAGGCCCTTCACGGCCTCGTCGATGCCTTCGAGGAGCTCGCCCGAGCCGATGGTGTAGGAGACACCGCTGGCGATGCCGTCCTCCAGGACCTCGCCGTCGACCTTGGCCTCCAGGTCGATGGTGACGACGTCGCCGTCGGCGGCGGCGCGCTCGACCGGGGAGGTCGAGGCGAAGCGCTCACGGAGCTGCTCGACCGACTTCTCGATGTCCTCTTCGCTGACCTCGACGGCGTCGACCTCGACCTCGATGCCGGAGTAGTCCGGGATCTCGATGGCCGGGCGGATGTCGACCTCGGCGGTGAAGTTCAGCGTCTCGCCGTCCTTCAGCTCCGTGATGTCGACCTCGGGCTGGCCCAGGACGTTGAGCTCGGCTCCGTTGACGGCCTCGGTGTAGAACTTCGGAAGCGCGTCGTTGACCGCCTCCTCCAGGACCGCACCGCGGCCGAACCGCTGGTCGATGACGCGTGCCGGGATCTTGCCCTTCCGGAAGCCCTTCACCGTGACCTGCTGGTTGATCTTCTTGTACGCCGCGTCGAGGCTGTCCTTGAGCTCCTCGAAGGGCACCTCGACAGTGAGCCGAACCCGAGTCGGGTTCAGGGTCTCCACGGCGCTCTTCACGGTTCGGTCTCCTTGTGGCTGACATCTTGGTTTCTGCCGGGACCAGACCGGCCCGGCGGATTTAGCAGCCCGGAGGACTTCAGTGGATGAGACACACGGGCGTGCAGCTTGCATAGTAACGGCAGCGGGGACACGCCCCAAAGGCGATCACCCGAGGTGACCGCGCGAGTGATCCGCGACGAGCGGAGTTGACCGGAGATGGCCGGGACCCGCCCCTCCATGGCCGGAGACGGCCGTTCACGGTCCGGGGGCCGGTCGAATCACTGTCCGGGGGGTCGGCCGAAGGAGAGAGTGGACGCTCGACCGGTGCCGCTGACGGCCGTCCCGGCCGCGCTGCCGTCCTGGTCATCCGCTGCCGGTCCCGCGCTGGTCCGTGCGGGACGGCGAGGGGTCCGTCGTGTGGTCGGGGTGGCGGGATTTGAACCCACGGCCTTCCGCTCCCAAAGCGGACGCGCTACCAAGCTGCGCCACACCCCGTCTGGTGCGAGACGTAGGTTACATGCCCCCAGGGGACGGGACCGCCGCATTGCGCCGGTCCCGCGCCGGGCACCGGTCCGGCGGGAAACGGGGTGTGCGACCAGAGGGGGCGACCCGCTACGATGCCTTCAGTGCCGCCGCGATCACCCGACCGCGGTGCGTACCGTGCGGGCGTAGCTCAATGGTAGAGCCCTAGTCTTCCAAACTAGCTACGCGGGTTCGATTCCCGTCGCCCGCTCCATACGACTCAGGGCCAGGTCAGAGGATGATTCCTCCGCCTGGCCCTGATCGTTTCCCGGGACTGTGTTCAGTCCGGCGTGTCCCCCGCGTGCCCCTTGGGCTTCCGACCCCTGTCCACGAGGCCGCTCAGCGCGTCGGCGATCAGCCGATCCCGGTCGGCACTCGCGTGCTGGTAGATCAGCGCGGCGCGGGCGGTGCTGTGACCCATGCGCGACATCAGCTCTCGCGTGCTCGCACCGGTCGACGCGGCGAGCGTGTTGCCCGTGTGTCGTAGATCATGGAAGTGCAGGCCCTTGACGCCGGCGTCGGTGCACGCCTTCCGCCACAGCCGGTTGAAGTGGTTGCGGCGCGGTGTTGCCCCCTTGGCTCCGATGAAGACCCGACCATCGGCGCCGTGCTCGGCGTACCGCTCCAGGTGAGCACGGACATCGGGGATGATCGCGCCCGGAATCGCGACCGTGCGCTTGCCTGCCGCGCTCTTGGGTGCCTTGATCTCCCGCTGCCCGTTGTTCAGCTCGGCAACGGCACGGCGGACGCGGACGGTCCCACGGTCGAGGTCGACGTCTCGGCGGTGCAGCCCGACCAGCTCGCCCCAGCGCAGACCGAGGAAGCCGGCCATGAGCACGAGCGCCCTGAAACGTGGCTGGATCGCGTCGGCAAGGTCGTAGACCTCCTGCACGGTGGCGGTCGGCCGCTCCGGAGTGTGCACGGTGCTCGCTCCCTTGATCGTGCACGGGTTGCGCCTGATCATTTGGTCCGCGACAGCCGTGCCGAGGACCGCGCGGAGGAGGGCGTACGCCTTCGCAACGGTGGTCGGACCGGTGCCGGACGCGAGCTTGTCGGCACGCCAGCGCCGCACGAACGGGGGCGAGATCTCCGCGACGTTGACGGGGCCGAAGGTGGGCTCAAGGTGGTGCCGCAGGAGCGAGCGGTAGAGCTGCCGCGTGGTCGTGGTCAGCTCACGTTCGTTGATCCAGTCAGCGGCGTACGAGCCGAACGACACCTTCCCGGCGTCCGGGTCGTGCCAGTCGCCGCGCCGCATCTCGGTCTGCTTGTCGGCAAGCCAGTCGTCCGCGTCCCTCTTGGTGCGGAACGTCTCGGGGGCGGGCCTGAGCTGTCCGTCCGGGCCCACGTAGCGAGCCTGATAGCGGCCGGACGCAAGCTTGCGGACACGGCCGAACTGTCGACGTTTGCCAGCCATCAGGCCACCGCCCGCAGGGTCGACCCAGAGCGGCGGGGCTCGACGGTATTGGCCTCGATCAGCGCGCGCACGACGCTCTCCCGGATGCGAACATGCCGCCCGACCTTGACGTATTCGATGCGCCGTTCCTCGATCAGTCGCCGGGGGAAACGCACCGTCGTTCCCAGCAGTTCGGCAACCTGCGCCACGGTCAGCAGTCGATCCATGTTCAGTCCTCCCCCTGGGCGTCGAGGTCTTGCAGGGCTTCGCGGGCGGTTTCGCGGTTGTGTTGGATGTCGCGGCGGATGTTGGCGGCGAGCCAGGATTCGCCGGGGGTGTGGCCGTGGCCGGCGTAGGTCCAGTGGGCGAGGGTGAGCGTGGTTGCCTCCGGGTCGTCGGGGTCGGGCAGGCCGAGGGCTTGGCGTTGCTGGGTGGCGCGGTAGTCGGCGCGGGTCTGGCGGAGGGCGCCGAGGGTGGTGGAGTAGCGGCGGGACTTGGTGGAGAAGTGGCCCCGGAAGCCGAGCATGTGAGCCCAGTCCCGGAGCTTGCGGTCCGGGTAGAGCGCGTGCAGGTCGAGGCAGGCTGTGATCAGCCGGGCGGGGTGGTCGGGCACGTCGAGCAGGATCAGGGCTTCTTTGTTGCCGATGCGGCGATCCACGGTGCCGGTGGTCTCGGCTGCCTTGGTGGCGTATTTGGCGACGTAGGAGGCGACGGCCGCTTCGGTGATCTCTTCGCCGTGGCCGAAGGCGCCGATCGGCTGGACGTCGAGCTGTGTGCCCCACCGCAGGGTGCGGGCCGGCTCGTCTCCGGCGGGCGGGACGTCGACCGCGACGCGGCAGGCGGCGGCGTGGATGGCGTCGGTGAGCAGGTCGAGGGTGGCCCAGGCTGGCGGGGGCGAGTCGGGACCGTCGGGACCGTCGAAGCGGATCACGGCATGGAAGTGGACCGCGCCGCGCTTCTGGTACTCGGCGACCTTGCCGAAGGAGACGCGGGACTGTGCGTGGGCGGCTTTCTGGGTGAGGCCGGCACGGCGGGCGATCTCGCGGCGGAGGTAGATCGTGAAGTAGCGCCACAGGTCGGAGGCGTGGTTGTTCCACAGCACCGCGCCCGCGTAGTCGTAGGTGTCCGGGGTGAGCGGGGTGCCGAGTTCGGCGGCGTCCTCGGTGTGGCGGGTGCCGCAGCGGCATGGCCGGTCGCCGGGGCGGTTGTGGACGGGACCGAATGAGGGGGCGGTGAGGGTGGCGAAGACGCGGGCGTGGTCGCGGATCGTTTCGGGGGTGCCTTTGGCGGGGTCGCCGACGAGTCCGGCGCGGATGAGGTGGTAGGTGTCGCCGGCGTAGGTCCACGCGCACGAGGGACAGCGGGAGGCCCGTCGGTTGCCGCACGCAATCCGCAGCCGGCCACCCGGCTCGGTGTCCGTCGAGTACGAGTGCAGGACGTGCCCAGTCGCCGCGTCGCGGGTGACGGTGGCGCCTTGCAGGTGGATGGGGTCGGAGCAGCCGCCCGTGCGCTTGATCTGTTCTTGGATGCGGTCGAAGCCGTCGGAGCCGGCCACCCTCAGCACGTCGGTGAGGGTGGCCGGGTCCAGGCCCGCCAGGGTGGCCGCGTCGGTCACGCGATCATCCGTTCTTCCGGGCGTGGGCGGGGCCGTGGTTGGCGGTGTAGCCCTCGACCAGGGCGCGCACCTGGGCGTCACCGGTTGCTGTGGCGGAAGCCCCGCAGTGGCAGAGCGCCGATCCCGTGGCGGGCACGGTCGGAGAGGGCTTGCTGACGTGCAGGCCGGGGCGGTCCGGGGTCGGGGTGAGGTCAGACACGACCGGTCACCTCCGGCCTGTCGGTGGCCATGGCGTCCAGGGCCCCGGCGGCCTCGATCGCTGCGGCAGCGAGGTTGCGGAGGGTCTCGGCGGTGCCGAGGGCGGCGAGCAGGGCGATCGCGGCGAAGTCGCCCTCAATGCGGAGGCTGACGAAGGGGTCGGTGGGGTCCGCGAAGGGCGTGACGCGGAAGCGGGTGTCCGTCTCGATGTGGGCCGTCGTGGTGATGGTCTGCACGGCGATCACCTCCCCGTGCGGACGAGGTCGGCGGCGGGGGCGGTGCGGGTGCGGCCGGTGCCCTTGCAGGCCAGGCAGGTGATGCGGAGGGTGGTGCGGGAGCCGTCGCGGTTGCGGGAGCCGGTGGTGATGGCGACGACGGGGAAGCCGTCGCAGGCACGGCAGACGGGCAGGCTCGGGGCGTGCTGGGGCATGATGGGGCTTCCCTTTCGGGTCCGTTGGATCTGGAAGGTGGGTAGGCGCCCGGAGCGGCGGAAACTTGGCGGTTGAGGCCGCTCCGGGGGCCGTTCAGCGGTGGTTGTTGAGGTCCTTGACCATCGAGCGCAGGACGACCGCGACCACAGCGATCGAGACGCCGGTGATGGCGACCGCGAGCAGCAGCGAGACGAGGACCGCGCCGACGACGAGGACGACGGCACCGCCGCCGGCCGCGAGGGCGAGCGCGCTGCCGGGGGTGAGCTGCACGGTGGGTCGGTTCGAGGCCGGGGCGACTGGGGCCGGTGCCGGAGCGGCAGGCGTCACGGTGGAGGCCGGGGAAGGTGTGGAGGCGGCCGGCGGGGCGGTGTCCTGGGGCGGGTACTTCGGGGTGAACACGGTTGTGGTCCCTTCGGGTTGGGTTACTTGACGGCGGTGGCGATGGCGGGGCCGAGGAAGCTGTCGGCGAGGAGGTAGCCGCCGAGCAGCAGGACGGCCACGAGCCACCAGGGCGGGCGGACGAGCTTGACGCCGAGGGCGCCGACGACGATCAGGGCGAGCCAGAGCGGAACGTCCATGACGGCTGGTCTCCTATGCCTTGCAGCGGTGGGTGCGGGCGGCGAGTTCGGCGCCGGAACGGTCGTGGTAGTCGGCGGAGAAGCCGCAGCCGGGGGCGGAGCAGGCCGCCGTGTGCTTGTCCCGGCCGCGTCCGTCGAAGTAGGTGGCGACCTGGACGGGACCGATGCGGATCACGTCGCGAAAGCGCCGGTGGACGGGCATGACGGTTCCTTTCCGATCAGGTGAGTTGGAGTTGCGCGGCAATCGCGTCGGTCATCGGGTCGGGCAGCCCGAGCCGGGCAGAGAGAGCGTCCGCGGCCATCGGAGATCCGGTCGCCGCGTGGTGGCTTTCGGCGATCTTCCGGGCGTGGTCCAGGAGAGCGGCCGGCACCGTCACCGCAGGAGCAGGCGGGGCGGCCGGAAGTTCCGGAGCGGCCGGCGGGACGGGCACTTCGCGGCGTACGGCGACGTCGGTCACCGCCGGTTCATCCACAGCCTGTGCAGGTGCCACGGCCGGTGCCGGGGTGTCGGTGGGTGCGTGGACGAGGAGGGTGCCGCCGAGGAAGGCCAGGGCGGGCCAGCCGGCGACGAGGATGCACAGCCAGTCCGGCACGTGAGCCAGGTCGAGGAGCCCGGCGGTGGCGATGTTCGCGCCGAGCGAGGCGAACAGGGCGATCACGAACCAGGTCCAGGCGGAGCGGTCCCGGCGGGCGGTCCGCAGCCGGCGCCATGCGGCGACAAGCAGCAGGTCGACGCTGATGGGGTAGGCCCAGGCTTTCCAGCCGGACTGTCCGGCGGCTTCGGCCAGGTCGTGCAAGTGGGCGAAGGACAGGGCGCCGGCAATGACGGCCTGAACGAGCACGGCATCCGGTCGGATCGAGCGGGACATGTCTTCACCTCCTTCAAGGGGTGGGGCCGGGAGCGGGCGGGGAGCAGGGTCCGGCCGCCCGGTCCCGGCGGGTTCAGTCGGTGGCGGCTTCGCCGGTGCCGAAGCAGGCCAGGCAGATGCCGGACTGTTCGCCGACAGGGCGGCGCTTGCGGCCCACGTGGACCGTGCGGGCGACCTCACCGGTGCCGTGGCAGGGCCCGCACTTCGGCGGGACAGGGGTGGGGCGCGGGGTGCGCTTCTTGGTGGCCACGGGTCACCAGCCGCCGGGGTAGTCGGGGCCCTGGTTGGGGTCGTAGCCGGGCGGGAAGACGCCGGGCGGGGGTTCGGGCAGGGAGGCGGCCAGCGACGGGCCGACGGCCTCGATGAACGCGTTGTCGGCGTCGGTCTGGTCCGCGTACAGGGCCAGCGCGCCGAGCATCAGCACCGTGCGCTGGAAGTCCTCGATGTGCTCACACATGGGATGGGTCCTCCGGATTGCGGCATGGCTCGGGTAGGGACCTGGCGCGAGACGGTCACGCCAACCGGGGTGGAGCAGAGGGCTAGTCGGTGGCCGGGATCGGCTTGACCAGCGACGGGCCGTCGACCTTCGGCGCGGGAACGTAGGGCCGGAACGGGTCGAGGGCGGGCAGGTGCGGGACCAGGTGGGCGAACTCCCGGCAGACCGCGACCACCTCGTCGCGTGAGGTCTGCGGGGTGCGGATCTTCGACCAGCCGCCGCGGGAGTCCACCGCCACGGCGGTGCCCGGACGCTCCATCGGGATCACAGTGGCGAACGGGACGGCTTCGGGAGCGACGTCTCCCAGGCCCATTTCGGCGGTCTGCTTGTCGTTGACACGGTGCACCACACGGCCGGTGAGCTGAGCGCGCAGCATCGTGGCGCCCTTGCCGAGGTCCGAGCCGAAGCGCTGACCGCAGATCTCCAGGTAGATACCGATCGCACGGGCCATCTGCGCCAGGCGGATCAGTGCCGTCACCAGCCGCTCGCGGCGCTCCTCATCCTTCTTCGAGGAGATCAGGAACAGTTCGGCGACCTCATCCACCAGCACGACGACCGGCACCGGCCGCACCGACTCAGGCAGCTCCCACAGGTCGGACACGCTGTGCCGGCTCAGCAGGTCGAAGCGGTCCTCCATCTCCGCCACCAACACATCCAGCAGCGAAGCGGCGTTGTCCGGAGTGGTCACCAGAGCCGACAGGCGGGCCGCGTACGCCGACTGTTCGACCCCCCGCTTGCAGTCGATACCGACCAGCGCCACCGGCAGTTGCGCCAGCCCCTTGATCAGGTTGCGCTGGAACATCGACTTGCCGGAGTCGTTCGCACCGAGAGTCAAAGCCATCGGTGCCTTACGGTAGTCCCGCTCGAACGCGGTCCCGTCCTCCCGCAAGGCGACCGGCACCACCATGTCGTGAGGGCGAGCCTTGCGCGGCATCCGTACCCGGCGCAGCACGTCATAGCCGGTCATCCGCAGTTCCACGATGCCGGGCTTTGTCTCGGTCACGTTCACCGAGTGCACGCCCCAGGCGTGGCGCAGGCGTTCCGAGGAAGCGATCACGTCCGCCGGCTCCAGACCCGCAGGCAGCCGCAGCGTGACCCGCAGACCGGTAGACGTTCCCCGGACCCGGCGAACCTTCGGCGGCACCGGCAGCACCTCACGCCGGGCGACATTGCGGGTCATGAACGCCCGCAGCCCCGACGGCTGCACCGTCAGCCCGCACACATCCATGGTCGAGCGGTACGACAGCGTGAAGCGGGTCCAGGCGGCCGGCAGCCCGACCAGCGACCAATACACGCGCGGCGCCCGGAACTTCGCGTAGCCGAGACCACCGGCGCCAGATAAGGCCCCGGTCGCCTCCAGCCACATCGTCAGGTCCGTCATGGTCAGGCCGCCGCCGTGATCGCGACCGCACGGAAGGAGATCCCGTGCCGCTTCTCACCGTTGAACGTGTTCTCCCAGTCACGGGCCTTGAGTCCGATCACCCGCACCGGCATACCGGGCGCCAGCCCCTCGGGGAGACCGGTCTCCGGGACGGTCACCTGGTAGAGGTTGCCCTCCCCCTCATCCGAGACCAGCAGACCCACAGTCGACAGACTCGCGCTGGTCTCCCGGTCCACGGCCCGCTCACCGGTCTTCTTGTTGACCATCTTCGGTTCCGGCGCAGTCGCCACGAACACCACGGCGGTCGATACATCGATCTTGAACGACGGCATTATGGACTTCTCCCTCTAGGGATGAGCCCCGGACTGCGTTGTGATCTTGGCGGATGGCACGCGGTCCGGGGTGCCTTGTTTTGCGACTAACTCCGAAGCTACTCGCAGTTTTTCTGCGGGTCAACAGAAAATCTGCGACTAGCAGAGAAAGTCTGGGTCTGCGAGACTGAGCACGAGAAGAAGGAGGAGTTATGGGTAACTTTGGGCTTTTCGTGCGATTCACCCTGCGCGACGGCATGGGGCAGGCATTCGACACCCTGGTGAAGGAGACCGAAGCAGGGATTCAGGCACATGAGCCCGGCACGCTGGTGTACGCCTGCCACACGGTCGAGGGGGCACCCAATGAGCGGATCTTCTTCGAGATCTACGCCGATCGAGCAGCATTCGAGGAACACGAACGCCAGCCGCACACCCTGAGGTTCCTCAGCGAGCGAACGCAGTACATCGAGAAGACTGAGGTCGATTGGCTTGAGTCGTACGCCGGCAAGTACCCGCGCGAGGTCCCGAAGTGAGCGCTCCAGTCCCCACAACCGGGCAGAGGATCAAGGAACTCCGACGCGCCGCCGGCATGTCGCAAAGCGATCTCGCCACCGTCATGGGGCGGTCTGAGAGCTGGGTATCCCAAGTCGAGCGCGGCGTACAGCCTGTTGAGCGACTGTCGATATTGCAAGGGCTTGCCGATGCACTCGGAGTCTCGGTCAGCGAGGTTCGCACGGACGCCGCCGTGTCGCCAGATCCGGAAGAAATCGCACCAGCCCCAGAGAACAACGATCTAGACGGGCTCCGTGTCGCACTCACAGGGCACCCCGCGTTGAGCAGTCTGTTCGGTCGAGGGCCCAGTTCTCCCACTCCGTCTCTTGCCGACTTCCGCCGACTCGTGGACGAGGCGTGGGAGTACGTACACGCGTCGAGCTTTGCGGCTCTGAGCGATCATCTCGCCATGCTGCTCCCCAGCATCGAGGTGGCAGTGCGCCATGCGCCGGCGGCCGACCGCGCCGAGCTGCATTCGCTGAGGGCGCGTACCTACCAGGTGGCCGCCGCGAGCTTCACACGGCAGGACCAGGCGGACGCGGCGTGGGTCGCCTCGGACCGCGCCCTCCAAGCCGCCGAGATGGCAGGCAAGCCCCTGGAGGTCGTTGCCGGTCTGTTCCGCATGGCTCACGCTTTCATGCGGCAACAGCAGATGGACCAGGCCGAACAAGCGGCCAAGTCGGCAGTCGAAGTCCTGGACCCGCGGGTGGAGGACCCCGCCTGCCCTCCCGAGGAGCTGTCACTTCTGGGGGCCATGAACCTCGTGCTGGCAGTGATCAATGCACGGGAAGGCAACCGACCTCAGACCCATGCACACCTCACCCGGGCAGAGGAGATCGCCGAGCGCCTGGGGGAGGACAGGAACGACTTCGACACGGAGTTCGGCCCGACGAACGTCCAGCTCCACGCGGTGAGCACGGCGGTAGAACTCGGAGACGCCGGCTTGGCGCTGGAAGTAGCGGCGGAAGTCGACGCAGGCGGGCTCTCGACTGAACGCCAGGCGCGGTTTCTGCTAGATGTCGCACGGGCCCACGCGCAGCGCCGGCACGTCGGCGAGGCAACCGCCGCGCTCCTGGAAGCCGAAACGGTCGCTCCTGAACAGGTCCACGATCATCACTTGGCCCGGGAAATCGTGCGTGACCTGGTCCAGCTCTCGAACCGGCGCGTACCCGATGCGCTCCGGGAGCTTGCAGAGCGTTGTGCCGTGATCTGACCTGTTACAGGTTTCTCTACCTCATCAAGCCCCGGCTGCGCTCCGCTCCGCCGGGCGCGCTTCCCGGCGCTGGCCGCGCCCGCGCTCCTGCCTTCGGCCCGCTCGGCGCGGCCGACGCCGACGCGCGCCCACATATGGATAGGGCCGGAAGCCATGAGTCGATCACCGTATTGGGCGACCCGCGGTCAAGACGATGCCTCCGGCGGGGGATCGGCCGGCACCGGGATGGAGGGGGCGCCGTTCCCGACTGCGGGTCCGTAGTGGCATGCGCGGGGAGCTTCCGTCCCGTCCGCCGTCGACCCAGGCAGAGCCGAGCAGACGCGGCCCAGGGCGTCCAGGTCGTTCGTACAGTGGCGCGCTCCACCTGGACGCCCTGAACCCCGCCCGCTCCACGGTGTGTGGGTCGACGGCGGACGGGACGGAAGCTGGGGTGAGTGGTGGGTTTGGATGGGTAGCGAAAGCCCGCTCAACGAGAAGGCAGAGCCGGCCGGATTCGAACCAGCGTCCTCGCGGTTTTGGAGACCGCGCGCGACGACCTCTGCGCTACAGCTCTGCCCTGTCCACCATCCTAAGGACTCGCGCCGCTGCCGAGGTAGGTCCCGTACCCATTGGCGTCACCGTGGGTACGAGATCGTCAAATGAGGCCAAATCGCGACCTACTGCGATCTGGTCAGATTCGCTCACACTCAAACCCATGGGGGCGACACGGGATGCCGGCGAGTCGACGTGTCTTCGCTGCGGACGGGCCGACGACTCCGTACGCGAGCGCGGGCGGATCAACCTCATGGCGCGCTACTGCGAGAGATGCTGGAACACACTCGCCAACGAGATGGCCGTGAGCGACGGAGCGACAGCCGCGCCCAGGCCCGAACCCGACCCTGACGACACGGCATGGATTGATCCGCCGGTATGTCCGGTGTGCGGCGTATTGGTTCGCGTATACCCGACGAACTACGATCGCTGGGTCAGCCTCGCCATGGTGGAACTGCCAGCCAAAGACGTCCCAGAGGCCTTCAGGTGGCGTTTGACGAGACTTCCGACCCGATCCCCCATCCCCACCGATATCGTGGCCGTAAGGGTCCGTGGAATTGATCCGCTACCGAGCGAACCCGTCGTGCCGGCTCACAGCATGATCTGCGTTCCCGAGCTCGGTGAGCCGTAGAGGTCTCAGCAGCGGGCGGGAGGTTCGGCCCGTGCCCCCTACGTGTCCGATCGGGCGGCGAGCGGCGGGCAGTGGCGGGGAACAGCGGGGAGCGACCCGGGAACCCGCACGTCAGCGAATCGCCAGCTCAGCCCGGGTCCGCATACGCGATCTTCCAAACTAGCTACGCGGGTTCGATTCCCGTCGCCCGCTCCATACGGCTCAGGGCCAGGTCAGAGGATGATTCCTCCGCCTGGCCCTGAGTGGTTCCCGGGAGTTTTGCCCGGTTCGCCATGGCGCCGCGGCTCCCGGCCGGGGCCGCCGCACCGGCCCCGCGCACGCGGCGTCAGGTGTTCCGGGCGGCATGCGCCAGCGCCCGGACGAACCCGGTGCCTGTGAGCGCGAGCCGGAGCGGCGGCCGTCCGTGCACGACCGGAGGGATCGAGCCGGGGGTGTCACTCGACTTTATGCGGCCTTCGTTCCGGTTTCGTCCGGAAATGACGTCGCGGGTCTAGAACTGGATCGAGTTGAGGGTCTGGGCTATCGAGTCCAGGAAGCGCTGGATGTCGTCGGCCATGCCGGTCGAGGCGAGGAAGAAGCCGAACAGCACGGCGACCACGGCGGGGCCCGCCTTGAGGGAACCTCCCCGGAGCAACACCACCAGGATGATCGCCAACAGCAGCACCACAGACAGTGAAATGGCCACAACTGATCACACCCTCGGTCGGTCCGCTCTCCCGGCCCGGGGACGCAACCCCGTGCACCCCCGCCAGAACCATCGTGCCACCAACAGGGCCCACCCATGCGGCGCGTGACACATCGTTGACCGTCTCTGCTCGGATCCGCGCACGGGAGCCCTCCCCGCCGCACTCGGCGACCAGGTCCCGTACGACATTCGGAGGGCGGACCCGCACAGGGAATTCACCGAGATCGTTTCCGTGTCCACACACCCCGTACGCAGGTAATTCGAATTGCCCGCACAGGGGCGTCCAGGCGCTGTCCAGCGCCGTGGCGAATGGTTAGTTTATGCACCATTTAGTCATGACGAATCATGACAATACACAAGCGCGCGCCGAGCCGATCGGGTATCCCGAGATGTGTTGCCCATCACCCCGCAGGCGAGGCCGACTTCCTCGAATCCGGGGTATGCGCGACGAATAAACAGAAATGACGTCGAGGGTTTTACGGAAACCCACAGTGAACGCTAGGGTGCCTCAGATGTTCCACGCTGCCCCGTCCCCCGAACGTGCAGCGAGGTCCCGGATCCTCTCCCCCGGTTTCCGTCGGGAGGGTCTGTGACGAACTCGCCGCGACCGCACGGTCACACCCGAACCCCGCTCCCCCCGGCGCAGCCGCCGGCGGACGGAGTGCCGAGTCCGCGCTCGCCGCACGGCCGGCACAGGCCGGAGGACCGGCCGGAGAGACCGGACAGCGCGGGCGCACCGGGCAGGCGGCGCGACGCGTTCTTCGACAACGCGAAGTACCTGGCGATCGTGCTCGTCGCCATGGGGCACTCCTGGGAGCCCCTCAAGGGGGACAGCCGGATCCTCGAAGGGCTGTACACGGTCGTCTACAGCTTCCACATGCCGGCGTTCATCATCATCTCCGGCTTCTTCTCGCGCGGCTTCGACATGCGTCCCGACCGGCTGAAGCGGCTGATCACCGGCGTCGTCGTGCCGTACGTCGTCTTCGAGACCGCGTACCCGCTCTTCAAGCGCTTCGCCGACCACGATCCGCACCAGGAGATCAGCCTCCTCGACCCCTGGTACCTGACCTGGTTCCTGGTGGCGCTGTTCGTCTGGCGGCTGACCACGCCCGTCTGGAAGCTGGTGCGTCATCCGCTTCCGCTCGCGCTCGGTGTGGCGATGCTGGCGACCGTCACGCCGGACATCGGCGACGACCTCGACCTGCAGCGGGTGCTGCAGTTCCTGCCGTACTTCGTGCTCGGTCTGTGCCTGAAGCCCGAGCACTTCCGGCTGGTACGCCGGCGCTCTATGCGGATCGCGGCGGTACCGGTGTTCGCGCTCGCGCTGGCCGTCGGCTGGTGGGCGGTGCCGCGCATGAACACGGCGTGGTTCTACCACCGCGACGCCGCGCAGGAGTTGGGCGCGCCCTGGTGGGTCGGGCCGGTCATGGTGCTGGCCATGTTCGGCTGCTCGCTGCTGCTGACCGCCTGCTTCTTCGCCTGGGTGCCGGGCCGCACGCTCTGGTTCACCGCGCTCGGCGCGGGCACGCTCTACGGCTACCTGCTGCACGGCTTCCTCATCAAGGGCGCCGACTACGCGGGCTGGTTCGACCACCCCTGGCTGCACCGACCGCTCGGTGAGATCGTCGTGACCGCGCTCGCGGCCACCGCCGTCACCCTGCTGTGCACCCGGCCCGTCCAGCGGGTCTTCCGGTTCGCGATGGAGCCCAGGATGGCGTGGGCCTTCCGGCCGGATCCCGCCGAACTGGCCCGCGAACGCGAGAAGCGGGAGCACCGCTCCGGCGGCGCGGGCGCCGGGAACCGGCGGGCGGACCGCGAGAAGGTCGACGCCTGAGGGCTGTCCTACGCGTCGTCCGCCACCGGACCGAGGAGTGCGCGCATCCGTGCGTACTTCTCGGTCAGTCGTTTACGGGTGGGCTCGTCGAGGACCGCGAGGCGCGCCGGGTCCGCGTTGTGGGCGAGGTCGGCCTGCTTCACCAGGAGGGCGCCGGGTGTGGCGCGGATACGCCCCGCGTACGCCTCGGGCGGTTCCCCCGCCCGCTTGGTGAGGGCCAGCACGATGTCCTTCGTACGGCGGCTCAGGGCGGCCTCGCGCAGCCACTGTTCGGTGAGCGCGTGGTCCTCGACGGCGTCGTGCAGCCAGGCCGCCGCGATCTGGTCGTCGTCGCCGCCGCGCTCCCGTACGCCGTCCGCGACCGCCTGGAGGTGTTCGGCGTACGGCCGTCCGGCCTTGTCGGTCTGGCCCTGGTGGGCGGCGCGGGCGGTGGCCTCTACTTCGGCCGGGGTCAGCTGCGAGGTGTGCGTCACCCGGCCAGTGTGTCGCGCCGGGGCGCCGTACGGTTCAGCGGGGCGCCGCCTGGGCCGTGGGGCCCTCCCGGCAGATCAGCAGCAGCGCCCGGTCGTCGTTGACGTCCTTGGCCACCGCCTCGATCAGGTGCCAGGCGGCGCCGTGGAAGCCGCCGGCGACATAGCGGTCGGCCTCGCCGGTGAGGCGGTCGATGCCCTCGACGATGTCCCGCTCGGACGTCTCCACCAGTCCGTCCGTGAACAGCATCAACACGTCGCCCGGGCGGAGCGAGCCCTTCACCGGATGGAACTGGGCGCCGTCGTACACACCGAGGAGCGGGCCGTCGGCGGCCTTCTCCTCCCAGCGACCGCTGCCGGCGCTGAGCTGCAGCCCCGGCGGATGTCCGGCGGAGTAGAGCTCGTAGTCGCCGGAGTCGAGGTCGAGGACGAGGTGGATGGAGGTCGCGAAGCCCTCGTCCCAGTCCTGGCGGAGCAGGTAGCCGTTCGCGGCCGGGAGGAAGGCGTGCGGCGGCAGGGACCCCAGCAGGCCGCCGAAGGCGCCGGACAGCAGCAGGGCGCGGGAGCCGGCGTCCATGCCCTTGCCGGACACGTCGGTCAGGACGACTTCCATGGTGCGCCCGCCGTTGGTCCGGGCGGCGACGACGAAGTCGCCGGAGAACGACTGGCCGCCCGCCGGCCGCAGCGCCATCTCCCGGTGCCAGCCCTGCGGCAGCTGCGGCAGCTTGCTCTGGACACGGATGCGTTCCCGCAGGTCGAACAGCATGGTGCCGCCGCGCCGCCAGGGCACGCCGACCCGGCTGCGGAACTGGGCGATGAGCAGGCCGAAGAAGCCGCAGGCGGCGACCACCAGCACCACGCCGGGGGTGACCCGCGAGGGCCCCTCGGTGTACGGGCCCAGCCGCACCGACTCCACGATCAGAGCGGTGGCCGCGGCCGCGTACAGGCCGAGCAGGCTCGCGGGGCGCAGCAGCAGACCGCCCGCCACGATCGGCAGGACCAGCGCGGCCGGGGAGCACCACACCGAGTTGGCGAGTGTGGTGGCCGTGATCACGGGCACGGTGAACAGCAGACCGGCCAGTGCGACCCAGTCCGAACCGTCCCCGCGGAAGTAGTCGACGGCACTTCTGCGCAGGCCGACGCGAGCCCGGTGCCACTGCATCTTCAACCGGGCCGTGAACGTGTCGGCTTCCGCGCGCCGTTCTCGTCCTGCTGCCATTAGTTCGGGACCCTATCCATCGGACCAGGTTCTTGGCACGGGAGGTCCCACTTGTCCCCCGTCCGAGGCTCAACTCACAGTGAACTTCACAGAATGCCGTCGCGCCGCCCCCAAGGCGAAATTCCCTCGCTCGTCCCGCAATGCCCTGCTAAGCATGGTCCATGGGGACTGATATGCGGGTACTGCGGCGGGACGAGTGGGACGAGTGGTATGACAGCCTGCTCCGCGGCTTCGGCGGTGTCCCGGAACCGGCCGAGGAACGGGCGGTGTTCCGCGAGCTCACCGAGATCGACCGGTCCCTCGGCGTCTGGGACGGCGACGCGTGCGTGGGTACGGCGGGGGCGTTCCGTTTCCGCCTGACCGTGCCCGGCGGCGCGCCGGTGCCCGCCGCGGGCGTCACCATGGTGAGCGTGGCGGCCACCCACCGGCGGCGCGGGGTCCTGCGGTCCTTGATGCGGCGGCAGTTGGACGACATACGATCCTGGGGCGAGCCGCTGGCCGTGCTGACGGCCTCCGAGCCCGCGATCTACGGCCGCTTCGGGTACGGCGCCGCGACGCGTCACGTCAACGCGCGGATCGACACCGACCGGGTGCGGCTGACCGTGCCGGCCGGCACCGATGACGTACGGCTGCGGTACGCGGATCCCGCCGACGCCCTGGAGGCGTGCGAGGCGGTGTACGCGCGGCTGGTGTCGCGCCGGCCGGGAATGGTGGCGCGGAACCCGGGCTGGGAGCGGCTGTGGGTGCTGGACCCGGAGAGCGGCCGGGACGGGGCCTCGCCGCTGCAGTGCGTGCTCGCGGAACGGGACGGCGAGGTCGTCGGCTACGCGCGCTTCCGGATCAAGGCGGACTGGGAGCCGGCGGGGCCCAGGGGCACGGTGGTCGCGCAGGACGTGGAAGCGCTGGACCCGGCGGCGCACGCCGCGCTGTGGCGGTTCCTGTT
This sequence comes from Streptomyces sp. NPDC043878, assembly GCF_056435735.1. NCBI lineage: Bacteria > Bacillati > Actinomycetota > Actinomycetes > Kitasatosporales > Streptomycetaceae > Streptomyces > Streptomyces sp. NPDC043878. The sequence continues at coordinate 30,920 of NZ_JBWKDW010000014.1, read as the reverse complement.
CGACATCGACCTGACGTCGGCGATCGACACCCGGCGGCGGCCGGTGGACGAGCCCTGGCAGTACCTGGTGTCCGACGTACGGCGGTGCTCACTGCTGGTGCGGGACTCGCTGTACGTGCGGCTGGTGGACGTCGGGGCCGCGTTGCGGGCGCGGACCTATCAGGCGCCGGTGGACGTCGTGCTGGAGGTCGAGGACGCCTTCTGCCCCTGGAACGCGGGGCGCTGGCGGCTGAGCGGGGACGCGAAGGGGGCGTCCTGCGAACGCACCGGGGACGCGGCCGATCTCGCCCTGTCCGTCAGGGAGTTGGGCGCGGCCTATCTCGGTGGGGTGAGTCTGGCCGCGCTGGGCGGCGCCGGACTGGTGCGGGAGCTGCGGCAGGGCGCGCTGGCGGAGGCGGCCCTGGGGTTCGGGTCGGCGGTGGCGCCCTGGCTGCCGCACGGCTTCTGACGACGGCCGGGCCGGCGTCCGGTCACGTCCGCTGGCAGGCGGGGCACCAGAAGAGGTTGCGGGCGGCGAGATCGGCGGTGCGGATCTCGCCGCCACAGATGTGGCAGGGCCGGTTCACCCTGCGGTAGACGTACACCTCGCCGCCGTGGTCGTCGACGCGCGGCGGGCGGCCCATCGCCTCGGGGGTGTGTTCCGGCCGGACGGTGTCGATGCGGTTGTGGCGGACCCCCTCACGCATGAGGGCGACCAGGTCGGCCCAGATCGCCTCCCACTCGGCCGGCGTGAGGTCCCGGCCGGCGCGGTAGGGGTCGATGCCGTGCCGGAAGAGGACCTCGGCGCGGTAGACGTTGCCCACGCCCGCGATGACCTTCTGGTCCATCAGCAGGGCGGCGATCGTCGTCCGGCTGCGGGAGATCCGGCGGTAGGCCGCCCCGGGGTCGGCGTCCGGGCGCAGCGGGTCGGGGCCGAGGCGGGCGTGTATCGCGTCCTTCTCGGCGTCCGTGATCAGGGCGCAGGTGGTGGGGCCGCGGAGGTCGAGGTAGGACGCGGTGTCGGCCAGGCGCAGCCGGACGGTGTCGGTGGGCGGCGGCGCGGGGGCCGGGCCGAAGGTGACCTTGCCGAACAGGCCGAGGTGGATGTGGACCCAGTCGGCGTCCCGGAAACCCAGGAACAGGTGCTTGCCGTGGGCGTCGGCGGCGCTCAGCGCGTGGCCGTCTAGGAGGGCCGCCGCGTCGGTGAACTTGCCCTGGGGGCTCGTCACCCGCGTGGGCCGGCCGGCGAAGCGCGCGGAGCAGTCCTGCGCGAGCCGGTGGATCGTGTGCCCCTCTGGCACCTGGCTCTGTCCTTTCCCCCCACCTGCCCCACCCGTCGCGGTCGCCGACGGGCGGGCCTGCGACTGCCGTTACCGCTGCGGGTGGTGGGCCGGGATCGGGGGCAGGTCGCCCGTCGTCTCGTACGCCGACAGCATGTCGATACGGCGGACGTGGCGCTCGTCGCCCGAGAACGGGGTGGCGAGGAAGGTCTCGACGAACTTCGTCGCCTCTTCCCGCGTGTGCATGCGCGCGCCCACCGCGACGACGTTGGCGTTGTTGTGCTGCCGGCCGAGGGAGGCGGTCTCCTCGCTCCAGGCCAGCGCGGCGCGCACGCCCTTCACCTTGTTCGCCGCGATCTGCTCGCCGTTGCCGGAACCGCCGATCACGATGCCGAGGGCGTCCGGGTCCGCGGCCGTCCGTTCGGCGGCGCGGAGGCAGAACGGCGGGTAGTCGTCCTGGGCGTCGTAGATGTGCGGACCGCAGTCCACGGGGTCATGGCCGGCCGCCTCGAGCCATTCCACGAGGTGGTTCTTGAGTTCGAGGCCGGCATGGTCGGAACCGAGATACACACGCATGGTCCGAGTGTGACATGACTGTTTCCGGGCGGCAGCTTCGGGGGCGGACCCAGAGATTGTCCGGAAACACCAAGGAACCTCAAGAAAACCTCAAGTAACGATCTGGATTCAAAGGTTCACGAATTCATTTGCCTCCGTTTCACTGGACCGACCCGTACACCGCTCGTACGGGAGACAGCACACCCGGCGCAAAGGAATTCCGTCCATGACCACGCAGCCGACCCTCCCCGAGGCCGGTCACGCGCCAGGAGCCCCCGGCGAACCCGACGGCGGCCTCCAGGCGGGACTCAAGAACCGTCACCTGTCGATGATCGCCATCGGCGGTGTCATCGGAGCCGGCCTGTTCGTGGGGTCCAGTTCCGGCATCGCCACCGCCGGACCCGGCATCCTCCTGTCGTACGCGCTCGTCGGCACGCTCGTCGTCCTCGTGATGCGCATGCTCGGCGAGATGTCCGCGGCCAACCCCACCTCCGGCTCCTTCTCCGCACACGCCGACCGGGCCCTCGGCCGCTGGGCCGGCTTCTCCATCGGCTGGCTCTACTGGTTCTTCTGGGTCGTCGTACTGGCCGTCGAGGCCACCGCGGGCGCCAAGATCCTGGAGTCCTGGATCCCCGCCGTACCGCAGTGGGGATGGGCACTCCTGGTGATGGTGGTGCTGACCGCCACCAACCTCGTCTCCGTGGGCTCCTACGGCGAGTTCGAGTTCTGGTTCGCCGGCATCAAGGTCGTGGCGATCGGCGCGTTCATCGTCGTCGGCGCGCTCGCGGTGTTCGGCGTGCTGCCCGGCGCCCACAGTGACAAGGCCGGGCTCGGCAACCTCACCGACCACGGCGGCTTCCTGCCGCACGGCCCCGGCGCCATCCTGACCGGTGTGCTGCTCGTCGTCTTCTCCTTCATGGGCAGCGAGATCGCGACGCTGGCCGCCGGCGAGTCCGAGGACCCGCAGCGCGCCGTCACCAAGTCGACCAACAGCATCATCTGGCGGATCGGCGTCTTCTACCTGGGCTCGATCCTGGTCGTCGTCACGCTGCTGCCGTGGAACGACCCGTCGATCAAGGAGAAGGGCTCGTACGTCGCCGCCCTCGACTCCCTCGGCATCGCGCACGCCGGTCAGATCATGAACTTCATCGTGCTGACCTCGGTGCTGTCCTGCCTCAACTCCGGCCTCTACACGGCCTCCCGCATGGCCTTCTCGCTCGGCCGGCGGGGCGACGCGCCGAAGGCGTTCGCACGCACCAACTCCCGCGGTGTGCCGATGGCGGCGATCCTCGCGTCCGTCGTGTTCGGCTTCGTGGCCGTCTTCTTCAACTACAGGTTCCCGGACTCCGTCTTCCTCTTCCTCGTCAACTCCAGTGGCGCGGTGGCCCTGTTCGTCTGGCTGGTGATCTGCTTCTCGCAGCTGCGCATGCGGAAGATCATCCAGGCGGAGGCGCCGGAGAAGCTCGTCGTCAAGATGTGGCTGTACCCGTATCTGACCTGGGCGACGGCCGCGCTGATCGTGTTCGTGCTGGGCTACATGCTCACCGACACCGAGCACGACGGGCGTGAGACGGTCCTGCTGTCACTGCTGGTCGCGGCGGCCGTGATCGTCGTCGCCCTGGTGAAGGAGAAGGTCGGCGGGCGCCGGTCCCTCGACGTGGCGGCGCGCCGCTGAACAAGCGGTCCGGGGGGGGGGGGGGGGGGGGGGGGGGGGGGGGGGGGGGGGGGGGGGGGGGGGGTCGGCCCCCCCCCCCCCCCCCCCCCCCCCCCCCCCCCCCGCCCCTTTTCCGACCCGCCGCGTTCACAGGACGGTGAAGCCGTCCTTCACCCTGTCGTAGACGTCGAGCGCCTGCCGCTCGACGTCGGGCTCGTACCAGGTGTTGATCTGGTACGACTTCCCGTCCACGTCGAAGCCCAGCAGCCGGGCGTGCCAGGGAACGCCCTGGAGTGTGAACGTGTACTCCCACACGACCGCCCGGTGACCGCGGAACGTGGTCTCCTCCAGACGGACCTTGCGGTAGTCCCGCCCCTGGCGGGCGTTCTGTTCCGAGGTCCGCCAGGTGTCCATCAGGTCACCCCGGGCCAGGGACGACTTGGCGGCGAGTTCCTGCTTGCCGTCCGGGGAGGTGTAGTGGACCTCCGCTCCCGTCTGCACGTCCCGGCGCCAGTTGCGCGGCGGCCCCCAGGCGTACCCGCCCGCCTCCCGGTGCGTGCCCGGGGGCAGGGTCTGCGGCCTGGACGTGCCCTCGACGGTCGGGGACGGACTGTCTGCCGGGGTGCTCACGGAGGCCGCCGAGGTCGCCGAGGCCGGGCCGGAGGCGGAGGAGCCGGCCCGATCACCGTCGGGCGCACCGGAGTTGGCGGTGAGGACCATCGCCACGACCGCCCCCGCGGCGAGCAGGCCCGCGCCGAGGGCGAGTCCGCTCCGGCGCCGGCCGCGCGGTCCGCGCCGGGGGCCGGCCGGAACGGTGGGGGCGGGCGGAACGGTGGGGGCGGGCGGCATGCCCGGGGGTGTGCCGCCCTCGCGCTTCCCCTCCGGCGCCCCGTCCGGGCGCGCCTCGTCCGGGCGCGCCTCGTCCGGAGGTGAACCGTCCGGAGGCGCCCCGGGCCCGGGGCGTCGTTCGGTCACCGCCTCGGCGCGGGACAGCGAGACGACGGCCCGGCGGGGCGGCGCCCCGGCGTCCGACCGGAGCGACGAGACCACCTCGGTGGAGGCGCTGGGCACGGCGTCCCCACCCGCCCCGGCGCCCTCCTCCGTACCCTCCTCCACGTGACCCGCCTGCCCCGGCAACTGCTCCGGGCCGACCCGGAGCGTGGGCGTGGGCGTGGCGATCGGCGCCGTGGCCGCGTGCAGGGCCGTCTCCACGTCGTCGAGGGAAGGCCGGACCGACGGCTCCTTCTCCAGCAGCGCGGCCAGGATCTCGCGCAACGGTCCGGCACCGGCGGGGAGTTCGGGCTCTTCGTAGAGGACGGCGTGCAGCGTCGCCAGCGTGGTGTCGCGGGAGAACGGGGAGCGGCCGCCCAGGGCCGCGCACAGGGTCGCGCCCAGCGACCACACGTCGGACGGCGGCCCCTGCGGGCGTCCGGAGACCCGCTCGGGGGCCATGTAGTCGGGCGAGCCGACGAGCATGCCCACCATGGTGAGGGCCGTGGTGTCCTGGATGGCGGCGATACCGAAGTCGGTCAGCACGACGCGCCGCGCCCCGCGCTCGACCAGGACGTTGCCGGGCTTGATGTCTCGGTGCAGGACGCCCCGCGCGTGCACCTGGCGCAGCGCCTCCACCAGCCCCAGTCCGATCCGGGCGGCCTCGCGCGGACCCAGCGGCCCCTCCTCCGCCAGGAGTCCTTCGAGTGAGCGGCCGGCGATCAGCTCCATGACGATCCACAGGCGTTCGCCCTCGTCGACGACGTCGTAGACCCGGACGACGTTGGGATGGTCGATGCGGGCGGAGGCCCTGGCCTCGCGCAGGGTGCGCTCACGGCGGGTGCGGGTGTCCTCGGCGTCGAGGCCGTCTATGCGCATCTCCTTGACGGCGACCGGCCGGTCCAGCATTTCGTCGGCGGCTCGCCACACGCGCCCCATTCCCCCCTGGCCGATGCTTTCGACCAGCCGATAACGCCCCGTCACGAGTAACCCCGGAACGCCACCGCTTCTCGTGTTTCCCGTATTCCCCGGCAATCCGCTCACCCCCTCGACGATCTCCCCCGCACCGCAAGCACCCCGCCGACGCCCCGCCATTGCCCCGGCAGCGTCCCGACGGGAACACAATGGTCACACTTCAGGCCGTACCAGCATAGTGCGGAGAAATCTTGTGGTACCTCTTCAAGTACTGCGAATTCAGGCGCAGCCAAGGGGGACGAACATGAGTTCTCGTCGTACGACGACCATCGTGGGGTCGCTGGTCGCGGCTTCTTTCTCGGCGGTGATGATCTTTTCCTACACCGCCGGCGCGGACGACCAGGGGCCCGGGAGCAGCAAGGGGGGAAAGGCCGTGGGCGCGGCGCCCGCGGGTGTGCGGCTGACCACGTCGCTGCCGGAGAGGATCTCCGTCGACAACAGTTCGGAAAAGACGGCGATCACCGCTTCGGTGAATAACCGGGGAACCAAGGACAGCGGAAAGATCCGTCTATTGGTCGTCGGTTTCGACGGCCTTACGGTCAAGAACGTTCACGGCTGTTCTCCGATCGACAAAAAGGATCTGCCGAAGGGCTCGAACAGCGGTTTCTCCTGCTCTGTCGACCATCTCGCGGCCGGTACGTCGAAGTCGTTCCCGGTCGACGCGACCTTCGATCTCGCAAAGACCGGGAAGATCTGCCTGCCCGTGCAGACCGGCGACGGAGAGAAGACGTACTGGCAGCAGGGCCCGGTTCCGTTCGGGACGACCAATCCGTCGCCGAACGCCCCGGCCACCCCACTGCTGCTCGGCACCGACAACACACCCGTGGGACCCGGCGGCGACGCGTTGCCGAAGACCGGTGTCGGCCGTGACGTCCTGCCGCTCGGGACGGCGGGCATGGCGCTGCTGACGGCCGGGGCCGCCGGGCTCTGGTGGTCGCGGCGGCGGCCCGCGCCACGGGAGGTCTGAGCCGGCGCGAGAACGGAGGCATGACCCGGCGGCTCCCGCCAGGTCATGCCTCCGACGTCGTGCGGGCCGGGACTACTTCCGCAGCAGCTTCCAGGCGGTGGGCAACAGGCCCATCGCCAGGGCCGCCTTCAGGGCGTCGCCGAGCAGGAACGGGGTGAGGCCGGCCGCGATCGCGGCGCTCGGCGACAGGCCGGCGGCCAGGGCCAGGTACGGCACGCCGACGGCGTAGACGATCGCCTCGCCCAGCAGCATGGTGGCCGCCGTGCGCAGGACGGACCGGTCGGCTCCGCGGCGGGCCAGGGCGCCGACGGCGGCGGACGCGAGGACCATGCCGAGGACGTAGCCGAAGGAGAGGGCGCCGGCTCCCGAGGTGCCGCTCGCGAACCACGGCACGCCGACGACGCCGGCCAGCGCGTACAGGGCGAGCGCGAGGAACCCGCGGCCGGCACCCAGGCCGGCGCCGACGAGCAGCGCGGCGAAGGTCTGGCCGGTCACCGGCACCGGCGAGCCGGGCACGGGCACGGCGATCTGGGCGGCGAGCCCGGTGAGCGCGGCCCCGCCGGCCACGAGCGCGACGTCCCGGACACGGGAGGCGGGGATCAGGTCGGCGAGGACCTGTCCGGTGCTGGCGGGGGCGACGGCGGCCGTGCTCATGGGTACTCCGCGGGTGGGTGTGGGCGCGTAGGGACACGGCGACGCTATCCCAGCGCCCTCGGGCCGATCATGGTCAGCGCTCGACAAAGGGTGGAACCCGGCCTTGGTGGGCTCCTGACAAAGGAGGGGACCTACACCGGGTACGGCGTGATACCGGTCACTGAGGTCGGGTGGCTTCCCCTACGGAGGTGCGGCGACGGCGTCTGTAGGTTCCCCCCAAACGGGCTGCCGCCGTGGCCGGCCGCCGTCTCGCCCGTCGGTCACCGTCTGGGCAGCGCCCGCCCGCTTTGCTAGCTTCGAACGCATGGTTGCCCAGGCCCGGAACTTCTCGTCGCGTCGCCACGTCGACCTGCGACGCGTGGGCGCGGCCGCCTGTCGCCGCTCCGGGTGAGGCGGCTCCGGCGCGCCTGACCCCCCGAGACGGCGCAGTGTCGGACCCGTTCTTGAGGATGACCTCCATGCCCCGTACCGCGGCACCTCCCTTCCCCCCTGTTTCCCCCGCCCTCTCCGCCGGCCTCTCCTCGTCCGTGCCCCGCGCGGCCGACAGCGACCGGCGCCGTACCAGTGCCAGCGTCGTGCTGCGGTCCGTGCTGGAGCACGGGCCGGTCGCGCGCAGCACCATCGCCCGGCTCACCGGGCTCTCGCCCGCGTCGGTGACGGACTACTGCGCCCGGTTCGCGGGACTCGGCCTCATCCGGGAGGCCGCGGCGCCCCGCCGCTCGGGCGGGGTGGGCCGGCCGCACCTGCCCGTCGACCTGGACGACTCGCGGTACGTGGTGGGCGGGGTCCATGTCGCCGTCCCCTACACCACCGTCGCGCTTCTCGATCTGCGCGGGCGGGTGGTGGCCGAGCGGCAGCTGAAGCACGAACGGACCGACCCGGGCCCGGTGCTGGAGCGGGCCGCCACCGGGCTGGCGGCGCTGTTGGCGCGGGCGCCGGACCGCCGGGCGCTGGGCGTCGGGGTGGCCGTAGGAGGCTGGGTGGACCGGGATTCCGGGACCGTGGTCGAGCATCCGCTGCTCGACTGGCGGGACGTGCCGGTGGGTGAGGTGATCGGCGCGCGCACCGGGCTGCCGGTGCACGTGGACGGTCACGCGCGGGCGCTGGTCAACGCGGAGCGGCTGTTCGGCCGGGCCCGGGGCAGCCGAAGCGTGCTGCACCTGTTCGTGGGCAACATGGTCGACGCGGCCTTCGCGACCAACGACGAGGTGCACCACGGCCCCCGTTCGCAGGCGGGGACGATCGCCCATCTGCCCCTGCGCGGGGGCACCCAGCCGTGCGAGTGCGGGCGGGTGGGCTGTCTCCAGGTCGAGTTGAGCGAGCGGACGCTGTGCCGGCGGGCCCGTGCGGCGGGCGTCATGGACGGGGTGAACCCGATGCGGGTCCTCGACGCGGCGACGGCGGGCGACCCGGTGGCCGCGCGGCTGCTGGTCGACCGGGCCCGGATGGTGGGGCGGGCGGCGGGGCTGCTGCTCGACATCCTGAATCCGGAAACGGTCGTCGTCACGGAGATCGGGGCGATGTACCGGGAGGACTGTCTGGCCGCGCTGCGGGAATCGGTCGGGCCGGAGCGGGCCGCGTCGGTCTCGCCGACCAGTTTCGCCGATTCGGTACTCGCCACGGCCGGCGGTTCGGTCGCGCTGGACGTGCTGTACCGGGACCCGCTGAGCGTTTCACCTGAGCCGACTTAATTCAGAAACTCCGAATGTTGACAGGCCCCAGGAAAGGCCGGGAACATCATGTTCATGCTGCTCACGAGCTGTCGCACCCTCTGTTGCTGACACGTTGACGCGCTGACGTCTCGTCAGTTTCCGCCGGCGTCACGTCGGTGTCCTTGTGCACGCGCCCTCCGAGCGCGCCTCATTTCCCACGTACTGCCGCGCCATTGCGAACTTTCGGCAATTCCCCTTGCCCGACGTGCGCGCGCATTCCGTCACTTCAGTTTACGGAGTTCCCGTCATGCCATCTCTGTCTGCCCCCGGCGTCGACCGGCGGCTGTTCCTGACCTCTGTGCTCGGTGCCGCGGCCGCCGCGGCCGGGCTGAGCGGGTGCGCGCAGAGCAGCGCCGCCACCACCGCGAAGGGCGCCTCCACCGCCCCCCTCGCCGACCGGGTGCCGGCCGGCACCAGCCTGAAGATCGCCTCGTACCAGAACGTCCAGCAGCTCCAGTTCAAGCTGGCCAAGCTGGGGGACCTGCCGTTCAAGGTGGGCGCCTGGGCGAACATCGGCGCCGGGCCCGACGTGATCAACGCCTTCCGCGCCAAGTCCCTGGACGTCGCCAACAACGCGGGCATCCCGCCGATCCAGGCGCACTACCAGGGCTACGACGCGAAGATCGTCGCGATCAACGTCACCCGCAAGCCCAACTACCTCTTCGCCACCAGGCCCGGCAGCGACATCCGCACCACCGCCGACTTCAGGGGCAAGAAGCTCGCGTTCTCGCAGGGCCAGGCGCAGGGCGTGGTCCTGCTGCGGGCGCTGAAGGAGGCCGGGCTGAAGTACGGCGACGTGAAGCTCGTCCCGCTGACCAGCAACCAGTTCCTCACGGCCCTCCAGTCGGGGCAGGTCGACGTGGCGCCGCTCGCCAACCAGCAGGCGCCCGCCTACCTCCAGCAGTACGGGTCGAAGGGCGCCCGCAGCATCCCGACCGACGTGGTGGACCTGCTGAACCTGCTGTGGGCACCGGCCACCGTGCTGGCCGACTCCGCGAAGGCGGCCGCGGTCGCCGCGTACATCCCGTACTGGGCCAAGGGCCAGGTGTGGCAGTACGAGCACCCCGACGTCTGGAACAAGGAGTTCTACGTCAAGACGCAGAACCTCACCCTGCCCCAGGCGCAGTCGATCACCGCTCTCGCCAACAAGCCTTTCTTCCCGCCGAGTTGGGACGAGGCGATCAAGTGGGAGCAGGAGACCGCGGACCTGCTGGCGGAGGGCGGCTTCGTGAAGGAGTTCACGGTCGGCTCGCTCTTCGACCGGCGTTTCGAGGGCATCGCGGCCAAGTCCGTGCCGGCGGAGTACCGGAGGTGAGCGCCGTGACCACGACCACCCCGTCCGCCTCGGCCACCGTCGCGGCCGGCGCCCCCGCCACCGGGACCAAGGAGGGCACCCAGGTCCGCCGGCGTCGCCGGCTCTCCCCCGGCAGGCGGCTGCCCGCCTCCCGGCTGGTGGGCCCCGCGCTCCTGCTCGCCCTGTGGGCCGCCGCCTCCGCCGCCGGGCGGCTGGACCCGGCCGCGATCCCCGCCCCCTGGACGGTGCTGCGGACCGCCGGTCACCTGTGGACCGACGGGACGCTGCCGACCGACGTCCTGACCTCGCTGCGGCGGGCCGGGTCCGGGTTCGCGATCGGCCTGGTCGCGGGCGTCGTCCTCGCGCTGGTCGCCGGGCTCAGCCGGGTCGGCGAGGCCCTGGTCGACGGGACCGTGCAGCTCAACCGGGCGATCCCGACCCTCGGCCTGATCCCGCTGTTCATCCTCTGGCTGGGCATCGGCGAGACCTTCAAGATCGCCATCATCGCGATCGTCGTCTACATCCCGATCTACCTCAACACGCATGCCGCGCTGTCCGGCATCGACCACCGCTACGTCGAACTCGCCGAGGTGCAGGGTCTGTCGAGGCTCGCCTTCGTGCGGCAGATCGTCATCCCCGGCGCCCTGCCCGGCTTCTTCGTCGGACTCCGCCTCGGAGTGACCGGTTCCTGGCTCGGCCTGGTCGTCCTGGAGCAGATCAACGCCACCAGCGGCCTCGGCTACATGATGTTCCAGGCCCAGAACTACGGCCAGAGCGACGTCATCCTGGTCGGCCTGCTGATCTACGGCGTCTTCGGTCTGGTCTCCGACAGCGCGGTCCGCCTCGTCGAACGGAGGGTGCTGTCATGGCGCCGCACGCTGAGCAACTGACCCGTCCCGCCGTGCGGTTGCGTGGCCTGACCCGGTCGTTCGACGGCCGCACGGTCCTCGACGCGCTCGACCTCGACCTCCCGGCCGGGCAGTTCACCGCCCTGCTCGGACACAGCGGCTCCGGCAAGAGCACCCTGCTGCGGGCGGTCGCGGGCCTGGACCACGAGGTCGCCGGAAGCGGACAGCTGACCGCTCCGGAACGGGTGTCGGTGGTCTTCCAGGACTCCCGGCTGCTGCCCTGGCGGCGCGTCCTGGCCAACGTGCTGCTCGGCCTCGACGGCAAGGAGGCCGAGCGGAAGGCCCGCGCCGCGCTCGCCGAGGTGGGCCTCGCCGGCCGCGAGCGGGCCTGGCCGAGCGAGCTGTCGGGCGGCGAGGCACAGCGCGCGGCACTGGCCCGGTCGCTGGTCCGCGAACCCGAACTGCTGCTGGCGGACGAGCCGTTCGGCGCGCTCGACGCCCTCACCCGGATCCGTATGCACGTCCTGCTCAGGGAACTGTGGGAGCGCCACCGGCCCTCGGTTCTCCTCGTCACCCACGACGTGGACGAGGCGATCGTGCTCGCCGACCGTGTCCTCGTCCTCGACCAGGGCCGCATCGGCCTGGACCTGACCATCGACCGCCCGCATCCACGCTCGTACCGGGACCCGTTGCTCGGCGAGTACCGGGAGCGGCTGCTGACCGCCCTCGGCGTCACGGAGGACCAGAAGTGACCCGTCAGCTCCACCTCAACGCGTTCCTGATGAACACCGGCCACCACGAGGCGTCCTGGCGGCTGCCGGAGAGCGATCCGTACGCCCATGTGGACCTGGCGCACCATGTGCGTCTGGCCCGGATCGCCGAACGCGGCACCTTCGACTCGCTGTTCCTGGCCGACGGCCCACAGCTGTGGAGCAGTGTCGGGCAGCGCCCGGCCGGCGCCCTGGAGCCGCTGACCCTGCTCACCGCCCTGGCGACCGCGACCGAGCACATCGGCCTGATCGCGACCGCCTCCACCTCCTACAACTCGCCCTACAACCTGGCCCGCAAGTTCGCCTCCCTCGACATCATCAGCGGCGGCCGCGCGGGCTGGAACATCGTCACCACGGCCGGCGCGGAGGCCGCCCGCAACTTCGGCCTGGACGCCGAGCCGGCGCACGCCGAGCGCTACGCCCGCGCCGCGGAGTTCCTCGACGTGGCGCTCAAGCTGTGGGACAGCTGGGAGGACGACACGATCGTCGCCGACAAGGCGGCCGGTGTCTGGGGCGACGACGCCAAGATCCACCCGCCCCGGCACCGGGGGACGTACTTCCAGGTCGAGGGGGCGCTCAACGTGCCCCGCTCACCGCAGGGTTACCCGCTGCTCGTGCAGGCGGGCTCCTCCGAGGACGGCAAGCGGTTCGCGGCCCGCTACGCGGAGGCGGTGTTCACCGCCCAGCAGACCCTCGCCGACGCGCAGGCGTTCTACACGGACGTCAAGTCCCGGGTCCGGCAGGCCGGCCGGGACCCCGAGCACCTCAAGGTGCTGCCCGGCATCGTGCCGGTGATCGGGTCGACGGAGGCCGAGGCACGGGCCGGCGAGCGGGTCCTGGAGGACCACATCGTCCACACGCACGGGGTGGAGCGGCTGGAGAGCCTGCTGCACCTCGAACCGGGCTCGCTGGAGCTGGACGCCCCGCTGCCCGCCGACCTGCCGCCGGAGAGCGCGATCGAGGGCGCGAAGAGCCGCTACACGCTCGTGGTGGAGCTGGCCCGGCGCGAGCGCCTCACCGTGCGCGAGCTGATCGGGCGGCTCGGCGGCGGGCGCGGGCACCTCACCTTCGCCGGTACGCCCGAGCAGGTCGCCGACGAGATCGAGCGGTGGTTCACGCTCGGCGCGGCCGACGGCTTCAACATCATGCCGGCCGTCCTGCCCTCGGGCCTGGAGACCTTCGTCGACCAGGTCGTGCCCCTCCTGCGCGCCCGTGGCCTGCTCCGCACGGAGTACGGCCCGCGCCGCACCCTGCGGGACCGCTACGGCCTCCCGCGCCCCGCGAACCAGCACGTCACCGACCGCCCCGCGCTCGCCACCGCCTGAGAGGACCCGCACATGTCCGGCATCGAGATCAGGAAGATCACCGCGAGGATCGGCGCCCAGGTGTCCGGCGTCGACCTCGCCCGCCCGCTCGACGAGGGGACGGCCGCCGCCCTGCGGGAGGCGCTCAACCTCCACAAGGCCCTGGTGTTCGACGGCGTCGACCTGGACGACGAGGGCCAGCAGGCGTTCGTCCGCCACTTCGGCGACGTCACCACCGCGCACCCGACCGTGCCCTCCGTCGACGGCGTCCCGAACGTGCTGCCCGTGGACAGCGAGCGCGGCCGCGCCGCCAACCACTGGCACACCGACGTCACCTTCGTCCTCAACCCGCCGCAGGCCAGCACCCTGCGCAGCATCACCGTCCCGCCGTACGGCGGCGAGACCCTGATCGCCAGTTCCGCGGGCGCCTACCGGGACCTGCCGGAGCCGCTGCGCACGCTGGCCGACACCTTGTGGGCGGAGCACACCAACGACTACGACTACGCGGTGCCCGAGGAGTCGCTCGACGAGGAACACGCGGCGCAGCGCGCCCAGTTCACGTCCATCAAGTACCGCACGGTGCACCCGGTGGTGCGTGTCCACCCGCTGACCGGCGAGCGGGGACTGTTCATCGGCGGGTTCGCGCAGCGGCTCGTGGGCCTGTCGGTGGGCGAGTCCCGCAAGCTCCTCGACCTGTTCCAGGCGTACGTGACACGGCCGGAGAACGTCCTGCGGCACCGCTGGGCCCCGAACCAGCTCGTGCTGTTCGACAACCGCATCACGCAGCACTACGCCATCGACAACTACGACGGGCTGCCCCGCCGACTGCACCGGGTGACCGTCGCCGGTGACGTGCCGGTGGGCGTCGAGGGCAAGGAGAGCTACTCGATCGAGGGGGACGCCTCGCACTACACGTCCGTGGCGGCCTAGCCGTCGCGCGCGAAGGGCCCTCGCGTGGTGACACGCGAGGGCCCTTCGCCGTCCGCGCCCCGGCGGGCGCGGGGACGGCTACACGAGGTTGCTGAAGTCCGGGCCGACCGTGCGGGAGCGCTTGATCTCGTAGAAGCCGGGGACGGAGGCGACCGCGAGGGTGCCGTCCCACAGCCTGGCGGCGGCCTCGCCCTGCGGGGCGGGGGTGACGACCGGGCCGAAGAACGCGATCTGCTCGCCGTCGGGACCGGGCACGGCGATGACCGGGGTGCCGACGTCCTGGCCGACCTTGTCGATGCCCTCCTTGTGGGAGGCGCGCAGCTCGGCGTCGAACTCGAAGTTCTCCTGGTCGGCGTAGTCGATCAGGTCGGCGGGCAGGCCGACGTCGGCCAGGGCGCCGGCGATGGCCTCCAGGGTGGGGCCCTCGCCCTGGTTGTGGATGCGGGTGCCGAGCGCGGTGTACAGCGGGCCGAGGACCTCGGCGCCGTGCTTCTGCCAGGCCGCGGTCACCACACGCACCGGCTTCCACGCCTTGACCGCGAGCATCTCGCGGTACTCCTCGGGCAGCTCGTCCAGCTTGGGCTCGTTCAGGACCGCCAGGCTCATGATGTGCCAGCGGACCTCGATGTCCCTGACCTTCTCCACCTCCAGCACCCACCGGGACGTCATCCAGGCCCACGGGCACAGCGGGTCGAACCAGAAGTCGACGGGGGTCCTGGCGGGGGCGGTCGAGGTCTCGGGCATGGCTCTCCTCGGGCAACGGTCGTTTCCTGTCACAACACCGACTCCGACCACCCCATTCCCGGGTGCCCCCGGTCAGGGGCACATGGCAGGATCGGTGCTGTCCGCATGCTGAACGCCGCCCGAGGGAGTACCGCCCGTGCCCGGTGAGAATCTGTCCCGTGACGAGGCCCGGGAGCGGGCCGCCCTGCTGTCCGTCGACGGATACGAGGTGTCCCTCGACCTGCGCTCAGCGGTGGGCGAGGGGCCGGGCGACGGGCCGCGGACCTTCCGGTCCGTGACCACGATCCGCTTCCGCTGCGCCGAGCCGGGCGCGGCGAGCTTCGCGGACCTGATCGCGCCCTCGGTCACCGCCCTCTCCCTCAACGGCAAGGACCTCGACCCGGGCGAGGTCTTCGACGGCTCCCGGATCGCGCTGGCGGACCTAGCCGCCGAGAACGAGCTGGTCGTCGACGCGCAGTGCGCCTACTCCCGCACCGGCGAGGGCCTGCACCGCTTCGTCGACCCCGAGGACGGCGAGGTCTACCTCTACACCCAGTACGAGCCGGCCGACTCCCGCCGGGTCTTCGCGAACTTCGAGCAGCCCGACCTCAAGGCCCCCTACCGCTTCGAGGTGCGGGCGCCGGAGGGCTGGCACGTCTGGGGCAACGGGACCGGTGAACTCACCGACGGGGTCTGGCGGTTCGCGGAGACGAAGCCGATCTCGACGTACATCACCTGCGTGGTGGCGGGCCCCTACCACTACGTGACGGACTCCTACTCCCGCACCCTCGCCGACGGTACGACGCTGGAGATCCCCCTCGGCGCCCTGTGCCGCAGGGGCCTCGCGCCCTACTTCGACGCCGAGGACGTCTTCCTGGTCACCAAGCAGGGCCTGGACTTCTTCCACGACCACTTCGACTACCCGTACCCCTTCGGGAAGTACGACCAGGCGTTCGTGCCCGAGTACAACCTCGGCGCGATGGAGAACCCGGGGCTCGTCACCTTCCGGGAGGAGTTCATCTTCCGCGGCAAGGTCACCCAGGCCTCCTACGAGGGCCGGGCCAACGTGATCCTGCACGAGATGGCCCACATGTGGTTCGGCGACCTCGTCACCATGGAGTGGTGGGACGACCTGTGGCTCAAGGAGTCCTTCGCCGACTTCATGGGTGCCTTCGCCCTGGTCGGCGCGACCCGGTTCGAGAACGGCTGGATCACCTTCGCCAACCGCCGCAAGGCGTGGGCGTACCGCGCGGACCAGCTGCCCTCCACCCACCCGGTCACGGCCGACATCCGCGACCTCCAGGACGCCAAGCTCAACTTCGACGGCATCACGTACGCGAAGGGCGCCAGCGTCCTGAAGCAACTGGTGGCGTACGTCGGCCAGGACGCGTTCCTGGAGGGCGCGCGCCGCTACTTCAAACGGCACGCCTACGGCAACACGCGCCTGGGCGACCTGCTGTCGGCGCTGGCCGAGACCAGCGGCCGGGACATGGCCGCGTGGTCGCGGTCCTGGCTGCAGACCGCCGGGGTCAACTCCCTCACCCCGCAGGTGCTGCTGGACGCGGAGGGCCGGATCGACGAGCTGGCCGTGCTCCAGGAGGCCGCCGAGTCGCACCCGGAGCTGCGCCCGCACCGGGTCGCGGTGGGCCTGTACCGGCTGGAGGACGGCCGTCTCGTGCGCTACGCCCGCGCCGAGGTGGACGTGGACGGCCCGCGCACGGTCGTGCCGGAGGCGGCCGGTGCGCAGGCGCCGGATCTCGTGCTCGTCAACGACGACGACCTGACGTACTGCAAGATCCGCTTCGACACGACCTCGCTGGAGACGCTCCGGGCCCACCTCGGAGAGATCACCGACCCGCTCGCGCGGGCGCTGTGCTGGTCGGCCCTGTGGAACCTCACCCGGGACGCGCTGCTGCCGGCACGGGACTTCGTGGACCTGGTGCTGCGGTTCGCGGGGCGCGAGTCGGGGATCGGCGTCCTCCAGATGCTGCACGCCTGGGCGAACTCGGCGCTGGTCCACTACGTGGCGCCGGACTGGCGCACGACGGGCGGGCAGCTCCTCGCGGAGGGCGCCCTGCGCGAGCTGCGGAACGCCGAGCCGGGCAGCGAGCACCAGCTCGCCTGGGCCCGCTTCCTCGCGACGGTGGCGTCGGGCCCCGCCGACCTGCGGCTGCTGCGCGGTCTGCTGGAGGGGACCGAGCAGATCGACGGGCTCGTGGTGGACCAGGAGCTGCGCTGGGCGTTCCTGGAGCCGCTGGCGTCCCACGGGGTGGCGGACGAGGCCGTGCTGGCGGCCGAACTGGCCCGCGACGACACGGCGTCCGGCAAGCGCCACCAGGTCCGCTGTCTGGCGGCGCGTCCCTCGGCGGCTGTCAAGGCGCAGGCGTGGGCGCAGGTGGTGGAGTCGGACGCCCTCTCCAACGCCCTGGTCGAGGCGACCATCTCGGGTTTCGGGCAGTCCTCGCAGCGCGAGCTGCTCGCACCGTACGCGGCCCGGTACTTCGCGGTGATCGAGCGGGTGTGGGCCGAGCGGTCCATCCAGATCGCGATGCACGTCGTCCAGGGCCTCTTCCCGTCCTTCCAGGACGTGCCGGAGACGCTCGCGGCGGCGGACGCGTGGCTCGCGGCGCACGAGGACGTGGCCCCGGCGCTGCGCCGGCTGGTGCTGGAGGCGCGGGACGACCTGGCACGGGCGTCGCGCGGACAGGCGTGCGACGCGGCGGCGGCCGGAGCCGGAACCCCCTGATCTCTGGCCAATGCCTGGGCCGTTCGTAGCCGTTACGGAATTCAGGCAACGGGGCCGTAACCCCTGGTCCGCACCCGAAGGGACCAGGGGTTTTCGGCACCCGAACACCCGTCCTTTAGTGTGGGCTTGTCCCGATTTGTCGACGGGCGTGTAACAGTGGTTCGAAGGCGCCCGGGACGCGGGAATCTGCCCGTCATGAACCACGACACCCCGCTGTCCCCCCGCCCCCTCCACCACCTCTCCGAGGTGCACCGCCGGGTGATGACGGCCGCCCGGCTCCGCTCGCTCGGCATCGCGACCGCCGAGACGAACGAGCAGTGCCGTGCCGGCGGCCCCTGGCAGCAGATCCTCCCCGGTGTCTTCCTGCTCCACCCGGGCCCGCCGACCAGCGAGGAGCGGCTGCACGCGGTGCTGATGTACGCGGCGCGGGAGCGGACCGCCGGTGTGCCGGCCCAGCCCGGCGCGGAGGAACCGCACCGCCCGGCGTACGCCGAGGTGATGATCACCGGCCTGGCGGCGCTGAACCTGCACGGCTTCGCCTCCGCCCCGCCGCTGCTCTCCCTGGACCGGATCGACGTCCTGGTCCCCCGGCTGCGCCGGCTGCGCGCCGCGGGGTGCGCGCGAGTCGTCCGCGCCGCGAACCCGCCGGCCCCCCGGCAGATCACCGGCCTGCCGGTGGCACCGGTCCCGCGCGCCCTGGCCGACGCGGTGGCCGGACTGACGGACGCGGTGACCGTGCGCCTGCTGCTGACGGAGGCGGTGCGCGGCGGCCACTGCGAACCCGCCGCGGTGGTCAGGGAGCTGAACCGGGCGAAGCTGCTGGGCCGTCCGCACGTGGTGGACGCGGTGGACTCCCTGCTCGCCGAGGGCCGGGCGATCGCGGAGACGCGCCTGTACCGGATGGTCGAGGAGTACGGCCTGCCCGACCCGGTCTGGAACGTCGACCTGCGCCTGCCGGGCGGCCCCCACCTGGGCGGGCTGGACGCTTACTGGCCGGAGCAGGCGGTGGCGGTCGAACTCGACACCCGCGCCCCCCTGCACGGCGACGGGCAGGACGACGACGCCCTGTGGTCGGAGTACGCCCGCAAACGCGAGCACCTGGAGCGCCTCGGCATCACCGTCGTGCACGTCACCCCGAGGAAGCTGCGGGAGGCGGCGGAGCAGCAGGCGGCGGTGGTCCGTACGGCGCTGATGGCGTCCGGCGACCGGGACCCCGCCGCCTATGTCGTGGTGCTCCCCCGGTAGTGACGGACCGGGCCGCGCCAGGAGGGGAGCGGAGGGGCCGCCGGGATCACCGGCGGCCCCTCCTCCCGTGCGGTGCCGGCGGGCCGGGTCAGCCCTTCTTGAGCAGCAGCTCCGTGTTGCGGTCGCCGGCCGCTCCGCCGAGGTCGGTGCGCGCGCCGGGCGCGTTGAAGGACAGCTCGCGGTAGAGGGCGGCCAGACCGGTCTGGGAGAGGTCGGCGAAGTCGGTGCGGTGCGGGGCCGCGGACTCGACGAGCGTGGTGAACACCGAGAGCGTGCCGTCCTTGTTGTCGACCAGCTCGATGACCCGGGCGAGCTGCGGGTAGTCGACGTGGGAGGCGGTGGAGATCTCCCAGAAGGAACGGCCTGCGGCCCCGGCGTGCGGGGTGATGTCGTTGCGGTGGATGTGGCCGTTCACCCAGGCCAGGACGCCCGCGTGGCGGCCGAGCAGGGCGATCACCTCGTCGCCGCTGTGCCGGCGCTCGCCGGGGCGGGCCGGGTCGGGGCGGGTGTTGTCCATGGTCTTGCTGGTGTGGTGGCTGAAGACGACCGCGTAGGAGTCCTTGTTGTCGCGCAGCGTCTTGTCCAGCCAGTTCAGCTGGGCGGTCCCGATCGAGCCCTCGTAGTGGCCGCCGGCGTCGGTGGTGTCCAGGCTGATGCCGATGACGTCCTCGGCGATCCGGAAGCTGTAGTACTGGGTGCCCGCGTCGAGGTTGGCGGTGGAGTAGCCGTGACCCACCGGACCCACGCCCCGGTACGCCGGGTCCAGGTGCGCCCTGACGTACTCGGCCGGGGTGTACGGGCCGCGCCGCTCGTCGGGCGTGACCGAGCGCATGTCGCGGGTGTGCGCCCTGAGCAGGTCGCGGAAGTGGGTGCCCCGGGGGTCGGTGGCCTTGGACATGGCCGTCTGGAGCTTCTTCGCCTCGGCCGCGGGCAGGCTCATCAGCTTCTTGCCGCCGACGGCGTACTCGGCGAGCCAGGAGTCGCCGTGGCCGTAGCAGCCGAGCGGCATGGCGTCGTGGTTGCCGACCGTCGAGTACCAGGGCAGGTTGAGGCCGGGGCTGTTCAGTTCGCGGATCGCGGCGGCGAGGAAGCCGGCGAGGTGCGGGAAGCCGCGCAGCTTGTCGGCGTCGCGCAGGGTCGAGTCGGGGTTCCAGAACTGCTTGAGGCCGCTGTTCTGGACGCCCTCGTAGTGGCGCGGGTCCCCGGAGTTGGGGGTGATGCGGCCGCCGCTCATGACCTTCAGGAACCACTCGAGCTCGGTCTTGGCGTTGTTGTCGGTGTTGTCGCCGGTCGTCATGGCGAAGTGCAGCGGTGAGCCGGTGACGGGGGCGCCGCGCAGCGCGTTGATCCGCTCCACCAGGGAGATCGCGCCCGGCACGGACAGCGCCTCGTGCGGCCGCCAGGCGTGCACGTCGGTGGAGCGCAGGTACTCCAGCCGCATGGGGTGCTGGCTGTCCATCAGGTGCAGGTCGGTGAGCTGCACGAACGCGGCGAGCGCGGTACGGCGGCCGGCCCGGCCGGACTTGGGCGCGGCCAGTTCGGCGCGGACCTTGCGGCTCCAGCCGGGGCCGTCGCCGAGGCGGCGGTAGCCGGAGCTCGTGCGCGGGGCGGCGACCGTGGCGACGGTGGTGCCGCGGGTGTACGGCGCGAGGGGCGCGGCCGGGGCTCTGCGGGACTGGGCCACGGGCGTCTCGGTCGTGGTGGCGGCCACGCTGTCGGTGGGCCGCAGGGCGTAGCCGACGCCTGCGGAGGCGGACACCGCGGCGGTGGCCGCGAGGACGGTACGGCGGTTGACCCCCAGCGTGGAGCTGGCGACAGAGCGTATGCGCGACATGGCGCGATCTCCCCGGGTACGAACTGCGTCGGCAGTGGTCGCGGGGGTCGCCGCACGGTGTGGCCGGTGAATTTCCCGCTCGTACTGGATCGTTGGCACCGGGAATGACCTGCGCGTGAACGAGACCGCAACGCGCAGCGCCGATCACCGTACGTCGATCTTCGCCTGCCCGCGCGTCCGGGGACCGCTGTCCGATGGCCGGGGGACGGTTACTCCGTGTTCACCTTCCCGGTCGTTTTCCGGGTAGGGAAGCTGGTGCCGCGGCAGGCGACGTTCGCCCCGTCGCGCGAACGTCGCCTGTCGCGGCGCTAGTCACGGGGGAGCGCGAGCCGGCCCGCCGCCGGCCGGTCGCGCCACAGGCCGAGGCCGGCGTCGACCAGTCCCACCCGGGTCAGGGCCGGCACCGCGTCGAGGTCGTGCCAGGCCGCCATGTCGGTGGAGCCGCCGATCTCGAAGCGGAGTTCGCCGTCGGTCACCCGGGCCTCGTAGACCAGGCGCACGGCGTGGTGGTCGACGTGGCGGCCGAACCGGCGCGGGGAGCGCAGGCGGACGCTGTCGACGCCGAGCAGGGCGGTGATCTCGACGCCGTAGCCGGTCTCCTCCCGCACCTCCCGGCGGACGGTGTCGTAGGGGTCCTCCCCGTGCTCCATGCCGCCGCCGGGCAGGGTCCACTCGGGGGCGCCGTCGGCTCGGAGCCAGCGGGCCAGCAGGACCTGACCGTCGCGCACGCACACGGCGTAGGCCGCCACCCTCGTGTTCCGTCGCATGAGGGGACGTTAGACCGCCGGGTCCGGATCGTCAGGCGCGGGGCAGGCCGCCGGCGGCGGCGACTTGTCGTGCTTGAGGGGACTCGTCCCCCTGAAGGCCATCGCGGGTTTTCCCCATACATCCATTTCGATTCGGTCAACACCTCCCAAACGGCTGCCCCTTGGGTAAAGCTGTGCGATCGTCCGGGGTCGTATCCGGACACCGCACGACCAGGGTCGATCGACTCTGGTCGATCGACGCACGTTCCTTTACCTACAAGGGATGCCGATGACCCTCACCCCTCAGCGTGAACCGATATCGGGCGCGAGACGCGTGGCCCGCGTCGCCGTGGCCGCCGGACTGGTGGCCGCCCTCTCCGCGGCGGGGCCGATCCCCATGGCCTTCTCCGCGGGCAACGACGGCGGCGCCACCGCCGACCCGGGCCTGAAGTCCGCGAGCGCCAAGCTCGGTTCGGACGACGCGGCCCTGCTGGCCGACGCCAAGGCCGACGGCGCCAAGAACGTCACGATGATGGTCGCGACCGCGCCCGGGCAGACCGAGCAGGTCGCCGAGGAACTGGACGCGGTCAAGGGCGGCTCCGTGGGCCGCTCCTACGACAAGCTCGGCTACGTGCGCGCCACCGTCCCGACCGCGAAGGCGGACGCGGCCATCGCCGCCGCCGCGAAGCTGTCCGCCGTGCACGGCATCGACCTGCGGCAGGACATCCCGCTGGACGACCCGACGCCGAGCGCCGACACCGCGAAGGGCGCCGCCTCGGGCAAGGGCGGCACCACCTACCCGGCGCCGAGCAGCAAGACGCCCGCCGCGAACCCGTACAACCCGTCGTTCGAGACGGGCGCCGTCGACTTCGTGAAGAAGAACCCGAAAGCGGACGGCCGGGGCGTCACCATCGGCATCCTCGACTCGGGTGTGGACCTCGGTCACCCGGCGCTGCAGAAGACCACCACCGGCGAGCGCAAGATCGTCGACTGGGTGACCTCGACCGACCCGATCCTGGACAGCGACGCCACCTGGCGCGCGATGACCACCTCGGTGTCCGGTCCGGCCTTCACCTACGGCGGCAAGAGCTGGACGGCGCCCGCCGGGTCGTACCAGATCAACCTGTTCCGCGAGTCCGCCACCGCGGGCGGCGACGCCAAGGGCGACGCGAACCGCGACGGTGACACCACCGACAGCTGGGGCGTCCTGTACGACGCCGCGGCCGGCACGGTCCGCGTCGACCTGAACAACAACGCCGACTTCACCGACGACACGCCGCTCAAGCCGTACAAGAACGGCTTCCAGATCGGCTACTTCGGAACCGACGACCCGTCGACCGACGTCGTCGAGCGCCAGCCGTTCGTCGTGGAGATCCGCAAGGACGTCCCGATGGACCCGTACGGCGGCGACTGGGTCGGCAAGAAGGCCGACTTCGTCAACATCGGCGTCATCGAGTCCGAGCACGGCACCCACGTCGCCGGCATCACCTCCGCCCACGGCCTGTTCGGCGGGAAGATGAACGGCGCGGCCCCGGGTGCGAAGATCGTGTCCTCCCGTGCCTGCACCTGGACCGGCGGCTGCACCAACGTCGCGCTCACCGAGGGCATGATCGACCTCGTGGTCAACCGCGGTGTCGACATCGTCAACATGTCGATCGGCGGACTGCCGGCGCTCAACGACGGCAACAACGCGCGCGCCGAGCTGTACACGCGCCTCATCGACACCTACGGCGTGCAACTGGTCATCTCGGCCGGCAACTCCGGCCCCGGCGCCAACACCATCGGCGACCCCGGCCTGGCCGACAAGGTCGTCTCGGTCGGCGCGGCCATCTCCAGGGAGACCTGGGCGTCCAACTACGGCTCGGCCGTCGAGAAGAAGTACGCGATGATGCCCTTCTCCTCGCGCGGCCCGCGTGAGGACGGCGGCTTCACCCCGACGCTCACCGCGCCGGGCGCCTCGATCAACACCACCCAGACCTGGCTGCCGGGCTCCCCGGTCGCCGAGTCGGGCTACACCCTGCCGGCCGGCTACTCGATGCTCCAGGGCACCTCGATGGCCTCCCCTCAGGCCGCGGGCGCCTCCGCGCTCCTGCTGTCCGCCGCGAAGCAGAAGCACATCGCCCTGACCCCGGCGACCCTGCGCACCGCCCTGACCTCGACCGCCGACCACATCAAGGGTGTGCAGGCGTACGAGGAGGGCGCGGGCCTCATCGACATCCCCGACGCGTGGGACTCGATCCGGCACCACGCCACGGCGAACGAGTTCACGGTGAAGGCACCGGTCGACACCGCGATCGACCAGGCGCTGAAGACGCCGGGCTTCGGCACCGGCCTCTACGACCGTGAGGGCGGCCTCAAGGCCGGCAAGAAGAAGACGTACGACGTGACCATCACGCGTACCTCCGGCGCCGACAAGGCGATCCGCCACACGCTGCGCTTCGCGAGGAACGCCGGGCACACCTTCCGGATCGTCGGTTCCGACGAGGTCAGGCTCGGGCTGAACAAGCCGGTGACCGTCAGGGTCGAGGCCGCGCCGAAGTCCGCGGGCCTCAAGAGCGCGATCCTGAAGGTCGACGACCCGGGGACCGAGGGCACCGACAAGCAGATCCTGACGACCGTCGTGGTCTCGGCGCCCGTCAAGTTCACCTACGGCGCGTCGGGTTCGGTGCAGCGCAACAGCACCCGGTCGTACTTCGTGACCGTCCCCGAGGGCGCCAAGTCCTTCGAGGTCGCGATCGGCGGACTGAAGGGCAAGAGCCAGACCCGGTTCATCGCCATCCACCCCTACGGCGTTCCGGTCGAGGACACCGGCACCCCGTACTGCTACAACAACTACCTCGACGGCAACGGCTGCAAGGCCGACGCCCGTTCCTACGCCGACCCGCAGGCCGGTGTCTGGGAGATCGAGGTCGAGTCGCGCCGTACGTCGCCGCTGCTCGACAACCCGTACAAGCTGACCGCCACCGTCTACGGCGCTGCCTTCGACCCCGAGGTCGTGACCGTCCCCGAGGCCAAGGTCGGCACCCCGGCCGCCGTCTCCTGGAAGGTGACGAACCACTTCGCCGCCATCGACGGCAAGCTGGTGGGCGGCGCGCTCGGCTCGTCCAAGACGACCCGTCCGACCATCAAGCAGGGCGAGACGCAGACCACCACGGTCGAGGTTCCGGCGGGCGCGAAGTCGCTGGACGTCGCCATCGGCAACGTCTCCGACGCCTCCGCCGACCTGGACCTGACGGTCTACGACGCGAGCGGCAAGCAGGTCGGCCAGTCCGCCGACGGCGACTCCGAGGAGGCCGTCTCCCTGGCCGCCCCGGCCGCCGGCACGTACACCATCGAGGTCGCCGGCTACGCGGTTCCGTCCGGCTCCACCGCGTACGACTACCAGGACGTGTTCTTCTCCGCGTCCCTCGGCACGGTCACCGTGGACGAGTCGACTGCGGTCAAGCTCGCCACGGGCGCCTCGGCGAACGTCTCGGCGAGCGTCACCGCCGCGGCGGCCGCCCCGGAGGGCCGTGAGTTCTTCGGCCAGGTCCGGCTGGTGAACGCGCGCGGCACGGTCGCGGGCGTCGGCAGCGTGGCGATCGAGAAGGTCACGCCGTAACCGAACCGGTTCGGCCGAGGGGGCGGGCGCCTGTCGGGCGCCCGCCCCTTCCTCGTCGGCCGGTCCGCCCTCACTGACAGGTGATGCCGGACGACTCGGCCAGCGCCCGGGTGACCCGCGCCCGTTCCGCGGTCACCTCCCTGTCCCCCACGGACCACGTGTCCACGACGGTCGCGGAGTGCCGGCCGACGACCAGCACGTGGTCCCCGCCGCGGACGGCGGGCGCCGTGGCCTCGTCCCGCAGCACGGTGATCTCGGCCCTGCCCCCGGCCGGCTCGTAGGAACGGATCACGCGCAGGGTGACGCGCTCCCGGCCGGGGTCTCCCGGCAGGGGCCGCAGGGCGGTGACCGTGCCCTCGACGACGAGCCGGGCGCAGGCCAGGTCCCGTGGGGCGTTCCGCGACGCCCCGGTCTGCGAGGCGCTCTTGTCGGCGCTGCTCTCGTCGGCGCCGCCCATTCCGTCCCCGGCCTGCACGGTGATCCAGACCAGGCCGGACACCACCGTGGCGGCGCACGCCACCGCGACGGCGCCGAGGGCCAGGGAGAAGCTCCGCCGCCGGCGCCGCGGTGCCCGCGCGGGGGCCGGCCGCGCCGCGGGTACCGGTTCCGCCAGCGCGCCGGCGATGATCCCGAGCTGCTCCCGCAGCAGCGCGACATCGGCCGCGGCGGAGCGGTACTCGGCGAGCAGGGCGGCGTCCTCGCCGGCCTCCGGGGGCGGCCGCTCACCGGTGATCGCGGCCATCAGCGCGTCCGCGCCGGTGCCCTCGTGGTTCTCGGCGGTCACCTCACACCACCTCGTCCTCGTGCAGGCGGGCGCGCAGAGCCCGTACCGCCGTGTGCAGCCTGCTCTTGACCGTGCCCTCCGGTATGCCGAGCTCCTCGGCGATCCCGCGCACCGGCAGGTCGGCGTAGAAGCGCAGGACGACCACCTGACGCTGGGCGTCGGGCAGCTCGTCCAGGCCCTGGGCGACGGCGAGGGAGAGCATGCTGGTGTCCTCCCCCGAGGGATGTTCGTGCTGGCGCAGGGAGGCCAGGCGCTCCCCGATCCGCTCCTGGCGGCGCTTGGTGCGGTGCCAGTCCATGGCGAGGTTGGAGGCCACGACCGCGGCCCACGCCGACACGTCACGCGGCGCCTCGTCCCCCCGCGCCGAGCGCTCCAGCAGCCGCAGGCGGACCTGCTGCACCCCGTCCGGCAGGTCCGCCTGCGGCACGCCGCCGAGCGCGAGCACCGCCCGCACCCGGCGTTCCTGGGCCGCGTCCAGCGGGTCGTCGGGCACACGGTGTACGCCGTGTCCGTCGTCCCCCTGGCCGCGGCGGGCCATTCCGCGCAGCACAGCCACCCCTCTCCTCGCCGCGTTTCCCCTATGACGCCGGTGGGGTCCGGAACGTTCGGCGGCGTTCCGCGCGGATTCTCGCGGATGCCCGCACCCCCGGCGGAGGCGTACGTCACACGGTCGCGTGGACCGGGCGGCGGCGGGCAGGCACGGGGCAGTACAGCTTGCGGTACAGAGTGCCCGCGGGACGATTTTCTGCAGTTCAGGGCGGTGCGGACGGAAGGTGCGCGACCGCGCCGGTGTCCGTGTCGTCCCACTCCTCGGGCGCTCGGGGCAAAGAATTGGACAGCCCGGCCGGGGTGGGACGCATGATGGAAACGCCTCGGTCGTGCAGCAGGCACAGGAAAGCCACGTTGAAGGAGTCGCCGTGAGGGTCGGAATCGTCGGAGCCACCGGTCAGGTCGGCACGGTCATGCGCAGGATCCTCGCGGAGCGGGACTTCCCGGTCACCGAGCTGCGCCTGTTCGCCTCGGCCCGCTCGGCGGGGACGGTCCTGGACGGCGTCACCGTGGAGGACGCGTCCGCCGCCGACTACTCCGGGCTGGACATCGTCCTCTTCTCGGCGGGCGGCACCACCTCCAGGGCGCTGGCCGAGAAGGTCGCCGCGCAGGGCCCGGTCGTCATCGACAACTCCTCCGCCTGGCGCAGGGACCCCGAGGTGCCGCTGGTGGTGTCCGAGGTGAACCCGCACGCGATCACCGACCGGCCCAAGGGGATCATCGCCAACCCGAACTGCACGACGATGGCCGCGATGCCCGTGCTGCGGCCGCTGCACGAGGAGGCGGGCCTGGAGGCCCTCGTCGTCGCCACCTACCAGGCGGTGTCCGGCTCGGGCCTCGCGGGCGTGGCGGAGCTGCACGGCCAGGCGCAGAAGGTCGTCGCCGACGCCGACCGGCTGACCCACGACGGCGAGGCGCTCGACTTCCCCGAGCCGCACGTCTACCGGCGGCCCATCGCCTTCAACGTGATCCCGCTCGCCGGCTCGATCGTCGACGACGGCCTGCACGAGACGGACGAGGAGCAGAAGCTCCGCAACGAGTCCCGGAAGATCCTGGAGATCCCCGGCCTCAAGGTCTCCGGCACCTGCGTGCGCGTGCCGGTGTTCTCCGGCCACTCCCTCCAGATCAACGCCCGTTTCGCCCGGCCGCTGTCCGTGGAGCGGGCCACGGAGCTGCTGGCCGGCGCGCCCGGCGTGGCCCTCTCCGAGATCCCGACGCCGCTCCAGGCGGCCGGCAAGGACGCGTCGTTCGTCGGCCGTGTCCGCGCGGACGAGACGGTGGAGCACGGCCTCGCCCTGTTCGTCTCCAACGACAACCTGCGCAAGGGTGCCGCGCTGAACGCCGTGCAGATCGCGGAGCTCGTGGCGGCGGAGCTGACCGCCTGACGCCCGCTTCGGCCCTGAAGGGGCCTCGTCCCCAGACGCCGGAGGGGCCGCGTTCCCTCCCCTCCGGCGTCTGAGGAGCGGGAGCCGTGGCGGGACTACGGGCGCCCGACCTCGTACAGGAAGCAGCCGTACTCCACCGCCCGTACGTGGACGAGGGCCACCTCCGGGTCGGCGAACGCCTCGTCGAACGCGGGGTCGAAGCCCTCGGGGTCCGTGACCAGCCGGCCCCCGAGGATGCGGCCGCCGGCCGAGTACCGCCGCACCGTGCGGTGCGCGTTGGTGAAGGGGTGCCCGCCGGCGTCCGGCCGCCCCGCGCACTCCTCCGCGTGGATGAACACCGGCCCCTGCTCGTCGTACGCCCCCGGATCCGCGCCCGTCCCGGCGGCCCAGCGGCGCAGCGGGGCGTAGGAGACCAGGGCGATGCGCTCGCCGGGCGCGCTGCGGCGCAGACAGCAGCGGAGCGGGGCGTCACCCTCCTCGTCCGTCACGGGAACCATCTCGCGGCCCGCGTCGTCAGCTGTGCGGAGCTCCTTCAGGACCGACGGGGGGACAGGTCGTGCGCAGTACGTCGTCATGGCTCCAGATTCCCGCGTGTCCGCCCCGCTCACCGGCGGGATCCGGACATCGCTTTCCGTGCAGGTCCCGTGGAAGGATGGCGCAACCCACACATCACGAGGAGATGACCGCGTGCCTGGCACAAACCTGACTCGCGAAGAGGCGCGGCAGCGGGCGAAGCTGCTGACCGTTGACTCGTACGAGATCGATCTCGACCTCTCCGGGGCGCAGGAGGGCGGTACCTACAGGTCCGTGACCACGGTGCGCTTCGACGTCGCGGAGGGAGGCGGGGAGTCGTTCATCGACCTGGTCGCCCCCGCCGTGCACGAGGTGACGCTGAACGGCGACGCGCTCGACCCCGCCGAGGTCTTCGCGGACTCGCGGATCGCGCTGGCCGGACTGCTGGAGGGGCCCAACGTCCTGCGGGTCGTCGCCGACTGCGCGTACACCAACACCGGTGAGGGCCTGCACCGCTTCGTCGACCCGGTCGACCAACAGGCTTATCTGTACACCCAGTTCGAGGTGCCGGACGCCCGCCGCGTCTTCGCGTCCTTCGAGCAGCCGGACCTGAAGGCCACCTTCCGGTTCACCGTGAAGGCGCCGAACGGCTGGACCGTCATCTCCAACTCGCCGACGCCCGAGCCCAAGGACGACACCTGGGCCTTCGAGCCGACCCCGCGCATCTCGTCGTACGTCACGGCGCTGATCGTGGGCCCGTACCACTCGGTGCACAGCGTGTACGAGAAGGACGGGCAGAGCGTCCCGCTCGGCATCTACTGCCGGCCCTCCCTCGCGGAGTTCCTCGACTCGGACGCGATCTTCGAGGTGACGCGGCAGGGCTTCGAGTGGTTCCAGGAGAAGTTCGACTACGCGTACCCGTTCAAGAAGTACGACCAGCTGTTCGTGCCGGAGTTCAACGCGGGCGCGATGGAGAACGCCGGCGCGGTGACCATCCGCGACCAGTACGTCTTCCGCTCCAAGGTGACCGACGCCGCGTACGAGGTACGCGCGGAGACGATCCTGCACGAGCTCGCCCACATGTGGTTCGGCGACCTCGTGACCATGGAGTGGTGGAACGACCTGTGGCTGAACGAGTCGTTCGCCACCTACACGTCCATCGCCTGCCAGGCGTACTCCCCCGACTCCCGGTGGCCGCACTCCTGGACGACGTTCGCCAACTCCATGAAGACGTGGGCCTACCGGCAGGACCAGCTGCCGTCGACCCACCCGATCATGGCCGAGATCGGCGACCTGGACGACGTCCTGGTCAACTTCGACGGGATCACCTACGCCAAGGGCGCCTCCGTCCTCAAGCAGCTCGTCGCCTACGTCGGCATGGACGAGTTCTTCGCGGGCGTGCAGGCGTACTTCAAGCGCCACGCGTACGGCAACACCCGCCTGTCCGACCTGCTGGGCGCCCTGGAGGAGACCTCCGGCCGCGACCTGACGACCTGGTCGCAGAAGTGGCTGCGGACCGCCGGCATCAACATCCTGCGCCCGGAGATCGAGACGGACGCCGACGGCGTCGTCACGTCCTTCGCGATCCGCCAGGAGGCCCCGGCCCTGCCCGCCGGCGCCAAGGGTGAGCCGACCCTGCGTCCGCACCGCATCGCCGTCGGCTTCTACGTGCTCGACGAGGACAGCGGCAAGCTGGTGCGCGAGGAGCGCGTGGAGCTGGACGTCGACGGCGAACTGACCGCCGTACCGCAGCTGGTGGGCCGGCGCCGGCCGGACGTCGTGCTGCTCAACGACGACGACCTGTCGTACGCCAAGGTCCGTCTCGACGAGCAGTCCCTCGCCTTCGTCACCGAGCACCTCGGCGACTTCGAGGCGTCGCTGCCGCGTGCCCTGTGCTGGGCCTCGGCGTGGGACATGACCCGGGACGGGGAGCTCGCCACCCGCGACTACCTCTCGCTGGTCCTGTCGGGCATCGGCAAGGAGTCCGACATCGGGGTCGTGCAGTCGCTCCAGCGCCAGGTGAAGCTGGCCGTCGACCTGTACGCCGACCCGGCCGCCCGCGAGACGCTCCTCACCCGCTGGACGGACGCCACGCTGGCGCACCTGCGCGCGGCCGCGCCGGGCGGCGACCACCAGCTGGCGTGGGCGCGCGCCTTCGCCGCGACGGCCCGTACGCCGGAGCAGCTGGACCTGCTGGAGGCACTGCTGGACGGCTCGCAGACGATCGAGGGCCTGGTCGTCGACACGGAGCTGCGCTGGGCGCTCGTGCAGCGGCTCGCGGCCGTCGGACGCTTCGACGAGGCGGAGATCGCCGCCGAGTACGAGCGGGACCGGACGGCGGCGGGCGAACGGCACGCGGCGAGCGCCCGCTCCGCCCGTCCGACGGCGGAGGCGAAGGCGGAGGCCTGGTCCTCGGTCGTCGACTCCGACAAGCTGCCGAACGCGGTGCAGGAGGCGGTGATCGGCGGGTTCGTGCAGACCGACCAGCGTGAGCTGCTGGCGCCGTACACGGAGCGGTTCTTCGAGGTGGTCAAGGACATCTGGGAGTCCCGTTCGCACGAGATGGCGCAGCAGATCGCGGTCGGTCTCTACCCCGCCGTCCAGGTGTCCGAGGACACGCTGCGCCGGACGGACGAGTGGCTGGCCGGCGCGGAGCCGGGCGCGGCGCTGCGGCGCCTGGTCTCGGAGGCCCGCTCGGGCGTCGAGCGGGCGCTGAAGGCGCAGGCGGCGGACGCGCGGGCGGCCGGCGCGTAGCGGGTGCCGCGGGGGGGGGGGGGGGGGGGGGGGGGGCTCCCCCCCCCCCCCACCCCCCTCCCCC
Source organism: Streptomyces sp. NPDC043878 (assembly GCF_056435735.1). NCBI lineage: Bacteria > Bacillati > Actinomycetota > Actinomycetes > Kitasatosporales > Streptomycetaceae > Streptomyces > Streptomyces sp. NPDC043878. The sequence continues at coordinate 64 of NZ_JBWKDW010000014.1, read as the reverse complement.
CCCCCCCCCCCCCACCCCCCTCCCCCCCCCCCACACCCCCCCCCTCCCCCCCCCCCCCACACGG
>NZ_JBWKDW010000013.1:122809-249277 GCF_056435735.1 Streptomyces sp. NPDC043878 | reverse complement strand
CCCCCCCCCCCCCCCCCCCCCCCCCCCCCCCCCCCCCCCCCCCCCCCCCCCCCCCCCCCCCCCCCCCCCCCCCCCCCCCCCCCCCCCCCCCCGGGACCCGGCCCCGCTACCCGGCGGACCGCCGCCGGGTGAGCGCCTGCGGGGCGCACAGCCGGCCGACCAGCTCCCGCACGACCGCGGTGCCGTTCAGCGTGAGGACCGACTCCGGATGGAACTGCACCCCCGCGAACCCGGGCCCGCGCAGCGCGTGCACCTCACCGCTCGCGTCACGGGCGACCTCCACGCCGTGCGCGGCCAGCTCCGCGGCCGCCCCCTCGTCGCAGTGCGCGACGAAGCTGTTGTAGAAGCCGACGGTCTCCCCGCGCCCGAACAGATCGATCTCCGTCTGCGCCCCCTGGTAGGGAACCTCCTTGCGTACGATCTCCAGGCCCAGCTCCGCCGCGATCAGCTCGTGCCCGAGGCACACGCCGAGGACCCCGTGCACGTGGCCGCGGATCACCTCGCCGGTCAGCGCGCGCAGGAACCGCATCTTCGGGTCGGCCGTGTCGGACGGGTCCCCGGGGCCGGGCCCCAGCACCACCGGTCCCGCGTGCGCGAGCACCGCCTCACGCAGCCCCGGCTCGTCGTAGCGCCGGACGGTCACCTCCAGCCCGTTCGACCGCAGGACGTGGGCGAGCATCGCCGTGAAGGTGTCCTCCCCGTCGACGACCAGCGCGTGGCCCGTCAGGGCGTCCGACCGCTCCTGCATCCGCATCCAGAACGGCGCGAGGGAGGCCCGGCGCCCGTCCAGTGCGGCCCGCACCCGTGGATCGTCGGCCAGTCGCGGCCGTACGCCCTCCTCGCGCGGTCGCCGCGGCCGGACGCCGAGCGCCGCCAGCACCCCCGCCGCCTTGGCGTGCGTCTCGGCCACCTCCGCGTCCGGGTCGGAACCCCGCACGAGGGTGGCGCCGACCGGCACCCGCAGCCGCCCTTCCGCGTCGATGTCGGCGGTACGGATGAGGATCGGCGAGTCGAGCGTCTGCGCGGCCCCGGCTTCCGCGTCCCCGCCGCCGGCGTGCCGCCCGATCAGCGCGAGCGCGCCCGCGTAGTACCCGCGCCCGGCACCGTCCCGCCCGACGGGCTCGTGCCGCTCGATGACCCGGCAGGCGTTCTGCACGGGGGAGCCGGTGACGGTGGCGGCGAACATGGTCTCCTTCAGCACCTCGCGCACGTCCAGCGAGGACCGGCCCCGCAGCTCGTACTCGGTGTGCGCGAGGTGGGCCATCTCCTTCAGCCGCGGCCCCACCACGACCCCGCCCCGGTCGCCGACCGTGCACATCATCTTCAGTTCCTCGTCGACGACCATGGAGAGCTCCTCGATCTCCTTGCCGTCGCCGAGGAACTCCAGGAGGTGCTCGGGCGTCGGCCCACCGGCCGGATAGCGGTACGTCCCGCTGATCGGGTTCATCACGACGGTCCCGCCGGACATCCGGACGTGTACCTCGGGGCTCGCGCCGACCAGGGTCCGGTCGCCGGTGTGCACGACGAAGGTCCAGTACGCGCCCCGCTCGCCGACCAGCAGCCGCCGGAACAGGGCCAGCGCGTCGGCGCGTCCGAACCCGGCGATACGGCCCTCGTAGGTCCGCCGGATCACGAAGTTCGCGCCCTCGCCCCGCCCGATCTCCTCCCGCAGCACGCGGTCCACGATCCGCGCGTACTCCTCGTCCGGCACGTCGAAACCGCCGTCCTCGACCCGTACGTCATGGGCCGGCAGCCGCGTGAGGGCCTCGGCGAGCGGGAACGCGTACCGCTCCTCGGGGGTCAGCGCCAGCAGCGGGGTGCCGTCGTCGCGGACGTCGAAGCCGCGCTCGCGGATCTGCCGGAAGGGGACGAGGGCCAGGCACTCGTCGGGAAGGTCGGCGAGCCGGTCGCAGGCGGTGACCGGCCCGAGCAGGAGCTCGACCAGATCGTGGTCGTGGCCGGGGGTCCGGCGGCGCAGCAGGGCGAACGGGCGGTCGTCGTCGAGGAGACCTGTCAGGTCCATCGTTCCTCTTCCCTCGTGATCGTCATGATCGGTGTGATCGTTCGGAGGAGGGACGGCCCGGTCCGGGAAAAGAGGTCCCGGACACACCGAAGGCCGCCCCTCGGGCGGCCTTCGCGAAGTCGTGCGTACGCGCAGTCAGTGGGCCGCCGGAGGGACGGTCCACCACCAGTTCTGGGTCGAGTGCGCGAACATGGCAGGGAGAGTACCCCACACCGGCGGTGTCGACAGGTGAGCACGGCACCGTCTCACCTGTCGAGCCGGGAGAAAACGACCCGACACGACCCCGTAATGTTGAGGGCGTGACCGTGAACGCTAAGACCAGCGCCAGCGCTGGCAACACCTGGCGAGACCTGCCCGCGGCGCAGCAGCCCGAGTACCCCGACACCGAGGCTCTGCGCGCAGTGATCGCGGACCTCGAGTCGTATCCGCCGCTCGTCTTCGCGGGCGAGTGCGACCAGCTGCGTGCCCGGTTGGCGGCCGTCGCCAAGGGAGAGGCGTTCCTGCTCCAGGGCGGCGACTGCGCCGAGGCCTTCGACGCGGTGTCCGCCGACCACATCCGCAACAAGCTCAAGACGCTGCTGCAGATGGGGGCCGTGCTGACGTACGCCGGCTCGGTGCCGGTGGTGAAGGTCGGCCGGATCGCCGGCCAGTACTCCAAGCCGCGCTCGAAGAACACCGAGACCCGCGACGGCGTGACCCTGCCGACCTACCGCGGCGACTCGGTCAACGGCTTCGAGTTCAACGAGACGGCCCGCGTCCCGGACCCCGAGCGCCTGAAGCGGATGTACAACGCCTCCGCCTCCACGCTCAACCTGGTGCGCGCCTTCACCACCGGCGGCTACGCCGACCTGCGCCAGGTGCACGCCTGGAACCAGGACTTCGTGAGGTCCTCGCCGTCCGGGCAGCGCTACGAGCAGCTCGCCCGCGAGATCGACCAGGCGCTGAACTTCATGCACGCCTGCGGGGCGGACCCGGAGGAGTTCAAGACCGTCGAGTTCTACGCCTCCCACGAGGCGCTGCTCCTGGACTACGAGTCGGCGCTGACCAGGGTCGACTCGCGCACCGGCCGCCTGTACGACGTGTCGGGCCACATGGTGTGGATCGGTGAGCGCACCCGTCAGCTGGACGGCGCGCACATCGAGTTCGCCTCGCGGATCAGCAACCCGGTCGGCATCAAGCTGGGCCCGACGACCACGGCCGAGGAGGCGCTGCAGTACATCGAGCGTCTCGACCCGGAGCGTGAGCCGGGCCGGCTGACGTTCATCGTGCGGATGGGCGCGGACAAGGTCCGTGACAAGCTGCCCGAGCTGGTGGAGAAGGTCACCGCCTCCGGCGCCACGGTGGCCTGGATCACCGACCCGATGCACGGCAACACCTTCGAGGCGGCCTCCGGTCACAAGACCCGTCGCTTCGACGACGTGCTGGACGAGGTCAAGGGGTTCTTCGAGGTCCACAAGGGCCTCGGCACCCACCCGGGCGGCATCCACGTGGAGCTGACCGGCGACGATGTCACCGAGTGCGTGGGTGGCGGCGACGAGATCTTCGTCGACGACCTGCACCAGCGCTACGAGACGGCCTGCGACCCGCGCCTGAACCGCAGCCAGTCCCTGGACCTGGCGTTCCTCGTGGCGGAGATGTACAGGGACCAGTGACCGGGGCACCTGTTACACCGGCGTGAAGTGGGGCGCGGATCACATACGATCCGCGCCCACCCACTTTTGCGGCTCCTGAGCGCCGGGTAAGGTTAGGTTTGCCTCACCGATCAACGGGCGCCTGGCCCTTTCGGTACGGCACGGCCTGTCGATCCCGTCGGGGAGGTGAACCGCGTGTACGTCTGCAGCTGTTTCGGTGTGACCGAGACGCAGGTGAAGCGGCACGCGGAGGGCGGTGCCTGCACCCCCCGCCAGATAGCCTCGGTCTGCAAGGCCGGCACGGACTGCGGTTCGTGCGTCCGCCGCATCCAGGCGCTGCTGGGGCGCGACGCCCGCCCGCGCCGCGACCTCGCCGACCAGGGGCAGCCGGTCCCGGCCACCCTCGGGGACCTCGACGAACTGGACGAGGCGGCCTGATCTCCCCCGGGGACTCAGCTCTCCGGCTGCTCGATCAGCTGCGCGATGTACAGCGCCTCGCCGAGCTTCTCCAGCAGTTCCAGCTGGGTGTCCAGGTAGTCGATGTGGTGTTCCTCGTCGGCGAGGATCGACTCGAAGATGTTCGCGGACGTGATGTCGCCCTTGCCGCGCATCACCTCGATGCCCCGCCTGAGCCGGTCGATCGCCTCGACCTCGACCTGCCGGTCCGCCTCGAACATCTCACGGACGGTCTGACCCACCCGCACGTGGAAGAGCCGCTGGTAGTTCGGCAGTCCCTCCAGGAAGAGGATCCGGTCGGTCAGCAGCTCCGCGTGCTTCATCTCGTCGAACGACTCGTGCCGCGTGTACTTCGCGAGCTTCGTCCAGCCGAAGTTCTCCTGCATCTTGGCGTGCAGGAAGTACTGGTTGATCGCGGTGAGCTCGGCGGTCAGCTGCTCGTTGAGGAATTCGATGACCTCGGGGTCGCCCTGCATGGCGGAGGCTCCTTCCAACCGGGGGGAACTGGCAGATTGCGCCGCATGATTGCATCGGTCATGAAGATCGTCCAGTAAGTGTTCACTTAGTAAGTAAGTGCAGGCTTAGTCTGAATTGCCCGGATGGGGAAGGGGCCGGTCCGGCGCACCGCCCCCGGTCTGTCAGGATGGGGTCATGGGTCAGCCGGTGGAGCGTGAGTCGGGAGCAGCGGCACACTCCGAGCTTCCACCGGGGCAACGCCTGCAGCGCGGCTGGCCGGTCACCCACTACGGCCCGGTCCCCAAGTTCCGGCCCGAGCGCTGGGAGTTCCGGGTCTTCGGCGCCACCGCCGACGGTGAGAAGCGCTGCTGGACCCACGACGAGTTCACGGCGCTGCCCCACGCCACGGTCCTGGCCGACCTGCACTGCGTCACGAAGTTCAGCATGGTCGGCGCCGAGTGGGGCGGCATCCCGGCCCGCACGATCCTGGAGACCGCCCCGCCCGCACCCGGTGTCACCCATGTGATGGTGTGGGCGGAGTACGGCTTCAGCTCGAACCTGCGGCTGTCGGACTTCGCCTCCGACCACACGATCTTCGCCACCCACAAGGACGGCGAGCTGCTGACCGCCGAGCACGGCTTCCCGCTCCGCCTGGTCGTCCCCCACCTGTACGCCTGGAAGGGCCCCAAGTGGGTCCGCGGTGTGGAGTACATGACCGCCGACCGCCGCGGCTTCTGGGAGGAGCGCGGCTATCACAACGTCGGCGACCCCTGGCGGGAGCAGCGGTACTCCTACCAGGAGGAGCCCGGCGAGGGTCCCGAGCTCTGACCCGCCCGCGCGGTCAGCCGTCCCGCAGCTTCTTCAGCCGCTCCACGTCCGCCGCGTGCCCCTCCCGGCCCCCGGGCGTCTCGATGACCAGCGGTACGCCGGCCGTGGCCGGGTGGGTGAACAGCGCCCGGAACGGGTCCTCGCCGATGTGGCCGGCGCCGATGTTCTCGTGCCGGTCCTTGTGCGCGCCGGCCACGTCCTTGGAGTCGTTGGCGTGGATGAGCCGCAGCCGGCCCTCGCCGACCGTGTCCACCAGCAGGTCCAGCGTCCGGTGCATGCCGTCCGGCCCGGTCAGGTCGTGCCCGGCCGCGAAGATGTGACACGTGTCCAGGCACACGCCCAGTCTGGGATGGGCGTCCAGCGCCTCGAAGTACGGCCCGAAGTCCCAGGTGCGGGAGCAGAGCGAGGAGCCCTGACCGGCGGTCGACTCCAGCAGGAGGTACGGATCGTCGTCGTGGGTGAGCTCCTCCAGCAGCGGCAGCAGGTGCTCCCGCACCTGCTTGAGTGCCACGGACCGCTCCCGGCCGCCGGTCGCGCTCCCGGTGTGCACGACCACGCCCCGGGCGCCGATCGCCCGCCCCCGGCGCAGCGAGTGCCGCAGCGAGGTGACCGAGTTCTCCACCGTCGCCTCGGTGTGCGAACCGAAGTTGATCAGGTACGGGGCGTGCACGTAGGCCGGGATCGACTCCGCCTCGCACCCCGCGCGGAACGCCTCGTCCTGCCGCGGGTTGCCGGCGGGCGTGGCCCAGCCGCGCGGGTTGGCGACGAAGACCTGCACGGTCTCGGCCCCGAGTTCACGGGCGTAGGACAGGCCCACCGAGTGCAGGCCGCCGGCCACGGGGATGTGGCCGCCGACGGGGTTCCGGGACGGACCGGGTTGCTGGCTCTTCACCCGTTCAGGGTGTCATGGGCACGGGAGTGCCCGGTCACCTGATCTTGATGCTGATCGTGGACCCCTTCGGGGCCGTCTCCCCGCCCTCCACGGACTGGCTCTTGACGGTGTCGCCGAACAGCCCGAGCAGTCCCCGGTTCTCGTCCACCTCGAAGCCGGCGTCCTCGAGGGCCGACTTCGCGTCGTCCACGCTGTCCCCGACGACGTCCGGGACCTCGACCATCTCCGGTCCCTTGGACAGCGTCAGCGTCACCGTGTCGCCCTCGGCGGCCTCGCTGCCGTCCGCCGGGGTCTGCCGGGCGACCTGGCCCTTGTCGAAGTCGGAGGTGACCTGCCCGGCGGACACCTTCACCTTCAGGCCCGCCTCGTCCAGGTCGGCGCGCGCCTCGTCGAGGCTCTCGCCGGTGACGTCGGGGACGTCCACCGGGCTGCCCTTGCTGACGACGAGCGCGATCGCCGAGCCCGCGTGCCGTGTCGTGCCCGTGCCCGGCTCCGTGCTGATCACGGACCCCCTGTCGACCTCGTCGCTGAAGTCGCGGGTCACCATGCCCGGTGCCAGCCCGTCCTTGCGCAGCCGGCTCCTCGCCTCGTCGAGACGGACGCCCTCCAGGTCCGGCACCCGCACGGTCTCCGGGCCGTCGGAGATGGTCAGCGTCACGGTGTCGTGGTCGCGGATACGGCTGCGCGGGGCCGGGTCGGTCGTGATGACCGTGCCGCGCTTCACGGTGTCGCTGTAGTCGTGCTTGGACGTGCCGGCCTCCAGCCCGGCCGCCTCCAGCCGGCTCTTCGCCCTGGCCTCGGCCTGCCCCAGCACCGCGGGGACGGTGGTGAACTGACCGGAGTTGATGTACCAGACGCCCGCCCCGACGCCCAGGGCCAGCAGCACGGCGGCGATCAGGGTGACGAGTCCGCGCCGGGGCCGGGAGCGGCGGCGCGGCGGGAGCGGGGGCGGGCTCTCCAGCCGGCTGGTGCGGTTGAACTGCGCCTCCTTCCCGGCCGTCGCGTCGTAGTCCTCGTCGACGGGCAGCGGGCGCACGGTCAGCGTCCGCGGGATCACGCTCGTGCGGTCCTCGGCGCGGGTGTGGCCGGACGTGATCGCGCGCGGCGGCTCCGCGTCCAGCTGTTCCTCGCCGAGCATGCCGCGCACCACGTGGACCCGCGCCAGCAGCGCCACCGCGTCGTACGGGCGGACGCCGACATCGCGCGCGGTCGCCGAGGCCACCAGCTCGTCCAGCTGGTGAGGCAGCCCCGGCACGGCGGCCGAGGGCGGGGGTACGTCCTCGTGGAGGTGCTTGTAGAGCACCACGGCGGCGGAGTCCCCGTCGTGCGGCTTCTCACCGGTCAGCATCTCGTAGAACACGACACCGCACGCGTACACGTCGACCCGGGGGTCGGCGGCGCCGTCCGCGATCTGTTCCGGCGCGAGGTAGGAGACGGTGCCGAGCAGCGTCCCGGTGGTGCTGGTGACGGTGTCGACGGACCGGACGAGCCCGAAGTCGGCGACCTTGACCCGTCCGTCGTCCCCGATCAGCACGTTCTCGGGCTTCATGTCCCGGTGCACGAACCCGGCGCGGTGCGCGGCGCCCAGCGCGGCGAGCACCGGCTCCAGGATGTCCAGGGCGGCGCGCGGCTGCAGCGCCCCGCGCTCGCGCAGGACGTCCCGCAGGGTGCAGCCGGCGACGTACTCCATGGCGAGATAGACGTACGACCCGTCGGTGCCCTGGTCGAAGACCTGCACGACGTTGGGGTGCGCGAGCCGGGCCACGGACTTCGCCTCGCGGATGAACCGCTCGACGAAGGAACCGTCGGCCGCCAGCGCCGGGTGCATCACCTTCAGCGCGAGCACACGGTCCAGGCGGGTGTCCAGGGCCCGGTAGACCGTGGCCATCCCGCCGACCGCGATCCGCGCGTCGACGCGATAGCGGCCGTCGAGCACCTGCCCGACAAGCGGGTCCTGAAGGGTCGTATCCACGCAGGTGAGTGTACGAGCCGCCACGGACAGCCCCGCGGTTTCACCCGATATCGGGGCGGGACTGCAGCCGACCTGTGACGCTTCGCACACCGCGCCGGGGCCGCCGCGGGCCGCCCGGAGAGGCCCGCGGCGCCGCTCAGAACGCGGGGCGCTCCGGGTCCAGGACGGCCAGGCCCTCGCCGGGGGACGACGCCCGCGCGAAGTGACGCCGGGGGATGCGGCCCGCCCGCCGCGCCAGCCGGCCCGCCTCCACGCCGGCGCGCATCGCGGCGGCCATCAGCACCGGCTCCTGCGCGCGGGTCACCGCCGAGGCCAGCATCACCCCGGCACACCCGAGCTCCATCGCCAGCGCCACGTCGGAGGCCGTACCGGCGCCCGCGTCCAGGATCACCGGCACGCGCGCGTGCTCCACGATCAGCTGGAAGTTGTGTGGGTTGCGGATGCCGAGGCCCGAGCCGATCGGCGAGCCCAGCGGCATGACGGCGGCGCAGCCGACGTCCTCCAGCTTCCGCGCCAGCACCGGGTCGTCGTTGGTGTACGGCAGCACGGTGAACCCGTCGTCGACGAGGGTCTCCGCCGCCTCCAGCAGCTCGACCGGGTCCGGCAGCAGGGTGCGCTCGTCGGCGATGACCTCCAGCTTGACCAGGGCGGTGCCGAGCGCCTCGCGCGCCAGCCGGGCGGTGAGCACCGCCTCGCCCGCGGTGAAGCACCCCGCCGTGTTGGGCAGCACCCGGATGCCCAGCCGCTCCAGCACCGACAGGACGGAGCCGTGCACCGAGGGGTTCACGCGCCGCATCGCGACGGTCGTCAGCTCCGTCCCGGACGCCACCAGCGCGCGCTCCAGGACGTCCAGGCTGGGCGCGCCGCCCGTACCCATGATCAGACGGGACGTGAAGGACGTACCGCCCAGGACGAAGGGATCGTCGGCCATCGGTCAGCCTCCTTGGACGGCGGTGAGGACTTCCACGCGGTCACCCTCGCGGAGGGGGGTCGCGGACCACCGCGCGCGCGGGACGACCGTCTCGTTGAGCGCGGCGGCCACGCCCGAGGGCGCCGCGGTGAGGGAGCGCACCAGGGCGTCCAGGCCGGTGCCCGGCTCGACCCGCCGGGGTTCGCCGTTGACGGAGATGTTCATACGGGCTGCTCCGCGCGGACGGCGGCGCCGAAGCGCCGGGGTGTGAAGGGGCGGGCCTCGTCGGGCAGTTCACCGGTGGTCAGGGCGTGGGCCAGGACGTCGCCGGTGACCGGTGTCAGCAGCACGCCGTTGCGGTGGTGCCCGGTCGCCAGCAGCAGGCCCGGCAGGGCGGTCGGGCCCAGCAGCGGCGCGTTGTCGGGCGAGCCGGGGCGCAGGCCCGCGCGTGTCTCGGTCAGCGGCAGCTCGGTGATGCCGGGCACCAGGTCGTGGGCGTCGCGCAGCAGTTCGTACACCCCGCCCGCCGTCACCGTGGTGTCCCAGCCGAGCTCCTCGCTGGTCGCGCCGACCACCAGCTCGCCGTTCTCCCGCGGCACCAGGTAGACGTGGCTGCCGCGGACCACGGCACGCACGGTCCGGCTCAGGAACGGCGCGTACGGCTTCGGCACGGTCAGCCGCAGCACCTGACCCTTCACCGGCCGTACGGGCGGCAGCACGTCGTCGGGGACACCGGCGAGCCGCCCGCTGAGGCTGCCGCCCGCCAGCACCACCTGGCCGGCGCCGAGCGCGGTGCCGTCGGCGGTGGTGACGCCCGCCGCGCGGCCGCGGACGACGGTGAGCCGTTCGGCCCGCGTGCGGTGGAAGACGACGCCCGCCCGCTCGCAGGCGGCCACCAGCGCGCCCGCCAGCCGCCGCGGGTCGACCTGGTGGTCGCCGTCCACCCGCAGCCCGCCGCGCACACCGGGCGCCAGCAGCGGCTCCAGACGCCTGCACTCCCGCCCCGACAGCCACTCCGAGTCCAGCCCCGACCGCCGCTGGAGCGCGTGCAGTTCACGCAGGTGGGCCCGGTCGTCGGCGTCCAGCGCGACCGCGAGCGTGCCGCACCGCCGGTAGCCGAGGCCGTGACCGGTGAGAGCGGTCAGCTCGGCCACGAAGTCCGGATAGCGGCGGGCCGAGGCGAGGTTCAGCCCGAGCAGGGTCTGCTCGCCGTAGTGCAGTTCGGTGACCGCGGCCAGCATCCCGGCCGCCACCTGCGCGGCTCCGCCACCCGGCCCGGGGTCCACCACGGCGGTCCCGAAGCCGCGTTGCGCGGCCCGCCAGGCCGTGACCAGGCCGATGATCCCGCCCCCGATGACGAGGACGTCCGAGGTTCGTGGAGACGACATGGGCGTCCAGCCCCTCCCTTCGCCGGCATGACCCGGATCAGGTTCGTACGGTCGGAGGCCGCCAGCCTCCCTCTCAGCCCGGTGCGTCCGGGCTCCCGCGAGTGCTCTACGGCGGCCACCCTAGCCCGCCGCCACACGTCTCAGTAAGGGAGCCTCCCGCCGCGGCCCGTTCGCTCGACGCTCTCCGCCCCGCCCCCGGGTGGGCCTGGACCGGAGGGTGAGCCGCGGCGGCCGGAGGGACGAGTGGTGTGGAACAGGTCACTGAGCACGACGGCTGACTGACAAATCGTCAGTTGTCTATGGTGATCAGGTGAGCGAGCAGACGCAGGAATCCGGCACGTCACCGTCGCGCGTGGTCGTCGTCGGCGCGGGAATGGCAGGCGTGCAGACCGCGGTCGCCCTGCGGGAGCAGGGCTTCACCGGCAGCGTCACGCTGATCGGCGCGGAGCCCCACCAGCCCTACGACCGGCCGCCGTTGTCCAAGGCGGTGCTGCTCGGCAAGGCCGAGGGCTCGGCCTTCGACGTCGACTTCGAGGCGCTCGGCATCGAACTGGTGCTGGGACGCGAGGTGACGGGCGTCCGCCCCGCCGACCACGAACTGGACACCGCCGAGGGGCCGGTGCCCTACGGCGAACTCGTCCTCGCCGCCGGCGCGGAACCCGTCCGGCTGCCGGGCGCGGAGGGCGTGCCCGGCGTGCATCTGCTGCGCACCCTGGACGACGCCGAGCGGCTGCGCCCGGTCCTGGCCCGGCAGCACGACATCGTGGTCGTCGGGGCCGGCTGGATCGGCGCGGAGTTCGCCACGGCGGCGCGCGAGGCGGGCTGCGCGGTGACGGTCGTGGAGGCCGCGGACCGGCCGCTCGCCGGCGCGCTGCCCGCCGAGGTGGCCGCCCCGATGGCCGGCTGGTACGCCGACCACGGGGTGACCCTGCGCACCCACGCGCGCGTGGCGCGCGTCGAGCCCGGCACGGTCGTCCTCGACGACGGCTCCCGGCTGCCGGCCGGCGCCGTCGTGGTCGGCATCGGAGCCCGGCCCGCCACCGGCTGGCTGGCCGGCTCCGGCATCGCCCTGGGCGCCCGCGGCGACGTCCTGGCCGACGACCACCTGCGCGCCTCCGCGCCGCACGTGTACGCGGTCGGCGACTGCGCCTCGTTCCCCTCCGCCAGATACGGCGAGCGGCTCCTGGTGCACCACTGGGACAACGCCCTCCAGGGCCCGCGCACGGTGGCCGCGAACATCATCGGCGAGACCCCGGCGGTCTACGACCCGGTGCCGTACTTCTGGTCCGAGCAGTTCGGCCGCTTCGTCCAGTACGTCGGCCACCACGCGTCCGCCGACACGACCCTGTGGCGCGGCGACCCGGCCGGCCTCGCCTGGTCGGTCTGCTGGCTGCGCGAGGGCCGACTGGAAGCCCTGCTGGCGGTCGGCCGCCCCCGGGACCTCGCCCAGGGGCGGCGCCTGATCGAGTCGGGCACGCCGATGGACCCCGCGCTGCTGGCCGACCCGGCCAGGCCCCTGAAGGCGGCCACGGCCTAGCGGGGACGGAGCGTCGGGACCTCGCGGGGTGACGCGAAGCACCAGGTGGCGGGGGTGTGAAGCCCCAGGTGGCGGGGGTCCGGCTTCCGACTGTCGGTGCGGGATGGCACGCTTGATCCCGTGACCGAGATTGACGCAAAGATCGATGCTCTCGTCCCTGCCTGGCTCACCCTCCCCGACATCGCAGAGATGCTCGATGTCGAGGTGACGCGTGCGCGCCAGCTGGTCAGGGACGGCCACCTCATCGCCGTACGACGTGGTGAGAACCGCGCGCTGCACGTCCCCGCCGCCTTCATCGACGGGGACAAGGTCGTCAAGGGCCTGGTCGGGACCCTGACCCTGCTGCGGGACGACGGCTTCTCCGACGCGGAGATGATCGAGTGGCTCTTCACCCCCGACCCGAGCCTGCCCGGCACCCCCGCGCAGGCTCTGAGTGAGAACCGCGGCACGGAGGTGAAGCGCCGGGCCCAGGCGCTCGCCGTCTGAACCGGCCGGCCGCACGACCCGCCCGGCGCACGGACCGCGACCGGCCACGGCCGGGCCCCGCACCCCGGCCACGGCCGGGGTGCGGGGCGTCCGCGCGCCCACGACCACGCACCGCCAACGGGGGGACCCACCCATGCCCGGCACCGCCACCGCACGCGCCCGCCTCGCCGACGCCCGCCTCTACCTCTGCACGGACGCCCGCCGGCGCCAGGGCGACCTCGCCGAGTTCCTGGACGCCGCCCTGGCCGGGGGAGTGGACATCGTGCAGCTGCGCGACAAGGGCATGGAGGCGGCCGAGGAGCTGGAGCACCTCCGGGTCCTCGCCGACGCGTGCACCCGCCACGGGAGGCTCCTCGCGGTCAACGACCGCGCGGACGTCGCGCACGCGGCCGGCGCCGACGTCCTCCATCTGGGCCAGGGCGACCTCCCGGTTCCCGCCGCCCGCGCGATCCTCGGCGACGACATCCTGATCGGCCGCTCCACGCACTCCGGCCCGGAGGCCGCCGCGGCCGCCGCCCAGGAGGGCGTGGACTACTTCTGCACCGGCCCCTGCTGGCCCACGCCCACCAAGCCCGGCCGCCCCGCGCCGGGCCTCGACCTGGTCCGCCGCACCGCGGCCCTCGGCACCGACCGCCCCTGGTTCGCCATCGGCGGTGTCGACCTCGGCAACCTCGACGAGGTGATCGAGGCGGGGGCCCGCCGGGTCGTGGTCGTGCGCGCGATCACCGAGGCCGACGACCCGGGCGCGGCGGCGGCCGGGTTCGCCGAGCGGCTCCGGCACGCCGGGTGATCGGTCCGGCTGTCCGAGGGGTGGACAACAAGTCGACAAAGCGGGCAAAATTCCGCCTTTCGGTGGGGCGATCGCCGCACCCTGGCTAACCTGCGGGTATGGCCCTCGGAACCGCATCCACCCGGACTGACCGCGCACGCACCGTGCGTGACATGCTCGCCGCCGGCAAGACGACGCTGTCGTTCGAGTTCTCGGCGCCGAAGACGCCCAAGGGTGAGCGCAACCTGTGGAGCGCGCTGCGGCGGGTCGAGGCGGTCGCCCCGGACTTCGTCTCCGTGACGTACGGCGCCGGCGGCTCCACCCGGGCGGGCACGGTCAAGGAGACCGAGCAGATCGTCGCCGACACCACCCTCACCCCGGTCGCCCACCTCACCGCGGTCAACCACTCCGTCGCCGAGCTGCGCAACATCATCGGCCAGTACGCCGACGCCGGGATCCGCAACATGCTGGCCGTGCGCGGCGACCCGCCCGGCGACCCGATGGCCGACTGGGTGGCGCATCCGCGGGGCCTGACCTACGCGGCCGAACTCGTCCGGCTCATCAAGGAGTCGGGGGACTTCTGCGTAGGCGTCGCCGCGTTCCCGGAGATGCATCCGCGCTCCGCCGACTGGGACACCGACGTGGCGCACTTCGTCGACAAGTGCCGGGCCGGCGCCGACTACGCCATCACCCAGATGTTCTTCCAGCCCGAGTCCTATCTGCGACTGCGTGACCGGGTCGCCGCGGCCGGCTGCGAGACCCCGGTCATCCCCGAGGTCATGCCGGTGACCAGCGTGCGGATGCTGGAGCGGCTCCCGCAGCTCAGCAACGCCGCCCTGCCCGCCGGGCTGGAGGAGCGGATCCTCACAGCAAAAGACGATCCGTCCGCTGTACGCTCCATTGGCATCGAATATGCCACGGAGTTCTGCGCTCGGCTGCTCGCCGAGGGAGTGCCCGGACTGCACTTCATCACGCTCAACAACTCCACGGCGACGCTTGAAATTCACGAGAACCTCGGCCTGCACCATCCCCCGCAGGCCTAGACCGGCCGCACCGGTGTGCGACACACTGCGTAACGGCCACTGGGAGAGGGGCGTACATGGGCTGGACGGTCCTCTACATCGCGTTCGGCATCGTCGCGCTGTGGCTGCTGGGTGAGGTGCTGCTGCAGTACAAGGCGCGTCTGCGCTGGCGACTGCTGGCGTTCGTGGGGTTCGTCGGCGTGGTGTTCGGCGTGCTCATCCCGTCCGTGATCGTCATCGGACTGGGCGCCGCCGCCTTCGCGGTCGGCCAGACCTACGTCACGCTGTCGTTCCGCCGCGGCTTCGCCTCGGGCTGGGCGGTCAGCCGCCCGGGCGCCGAGGCCGGCAGCAAGCGGCGCCGCGGCAAGGCCGAGCACCAGGACCCGAGCCTGGAGGTCTCCGGCCTGGAGGCCGGCGACGGCGCCTTCGGCGACCCGGACGGCACCTTCGGGCGCGCCGGCCGGAGCTACGGCTCCGACGACGAGTACGACCGCGACGACGTGTTCACCCCCGCGCGCTCAGCGGACCCCACCGCCGCCGCGACCACCTCGGTGTACGAACCGCAGCCCCTGCCCGACGACACCGGCTCCTACGGCGTGTACAGCGACGCCGCGTACGCCGCCGCGGCCGACCCGTCCCACGCGGCCACCGGCCAGTCCCAGGACCAGTACGCGGCGGCGGCCCAGGGCGCCGACCAGACGTACGCCTACGACGGTTACTCCGGCTACGACCAGCAGCAGTACGGATACGACGCGACCGGGCAGCAGCAGTACGCCGCCTACTCGGACCCGTACATCGGCACCCAGACCTACGGCGCCGGCTACGACACCTCCTACGGCGGCCAGCAGTACACCCAGCAGGGCTACGGCCAGGACCAGTACGCCGGCGGCGGCTACGGCGGCGACACACCGGCCGGCGGGGTGTGGGTGCCGCAGCAGCGCAACACCGACGACCCCTCCGGGGGTGAACTCCCGCCGGAGCAGCACTACGGCTACCAGGACAACGGGCAGAACCAGAACCAGGGGCACGGATTCGACGAGCAGTACCGCTTCTGAACCGCCCGCGCTCCTACCGCGCCCCTCCTGACCGGCGGGGGTCCGGCCGGGCCGTCCGGGGCCCGGCCTCACTGCGAGCCCCGGAAGTCCGGCCCCTCCACGATCAGACCCGCCACCAGCGCGCCCGACATGCCGGCGTGCGGCAGACCGCCGCCTGGGTGCCACCAGCCGCCGACCCGGTACAGACCCGGAAGTCGCGTGGTGTTGGCCGGGTGGAGGAAGCGGCCGCCGCCCGCGGCGAGTGCCGGCGCGCAGACGGCTCCCCCGGCGGCGCCGGTCTCCTCCGCGGTGTCGGCGGGCGTCCGGATCTCCCGCCACAGCAGCCGCTCGCGCAGCCCGGGAACGGCCGCCCCGGCCGCCTCGACGAGCAGGTCCGCGAACCGCTCCCCGGCGTCCCGCCGCGCCCACCGGCTGCCGGCCGGCACCGCGGCGGACAGGACCACGGACTCGTGCCCGGCGTCGGGCCGCAGGGCCGGGTCGTCCGGCCTGAGGACCGTCACCGTGGGCCGGGCGACGGCGTCCGGCGCGGAGCTCAGGAAGTCCAGCTCGGCGGTACGGTCGGGGGCGTGCACCACCGTGCGGTGCGCCGCGCCCGCCTCGCGCGGACCCCGCAGCGCCAGCAGCACCGTGAACCTGCCCGCCCGCGGGGCCTCCGGGTCCGACCGCAGGTCGGTGTCGTCGTCCAGCCGGTGCCCGGTCAGGGCGCGCAGGCGTACGGGGTCCACGCCGGCCACGACGTGGTCCGCCTCGCGCACCGAGCCGTCCGCGAGCTCGACCCCCGCCGCCCGGCCGTCCTTCTCCACGACGGCCGTGACCTCGGCACCGAAGTGGAACTCGACCTTCCTGGCCTCGCACCGCTCGTGCACGGCCCGCGCCAGCTCCCGCACACCGCCCCGCACGTACCAGGTGCCGAAGGCGTGCTCCATGTACGGCAGCACGGCCGCGCTCGCCGGGGTGCGGCGGGGATCGAGGCCGTGGGCCAGGGCGTGGCTCTCCAGGAGGGCGGCGAGCCGGGGATCGCGCAGCTCCCAGGCGCCGACCTCGGCGAGGGTCCCGGCCCGCCGGGTGCGCAGGCGCCTGCGGTGCGGCACCGCGGGATACGGCTCCTGGCCGGCCAGCACCCGCCAGTTCGGCCACAGGGGTTCTTCGAGCAGGGGCCGCCTGGTCCGGTCCCATGCCTCACGGGCCCGCACCAGGAAGTCGCCCCAGCGCTGCCCGGCCCCGTCGCCGAGCGCCTCGTCGAGAGCGGCGACGACACCCGCGCGTGAGGCGTTGGGAAGCGCCACCTCGGTGCCGTCGGCGAAGACGTGCCGCGCCGACGGGTCGACCTGGACCAGGTCGACGTGGTCCTCCAGGGGTTCCCTGCCGGTCTTCAGGAACAGGTCGCGGTAGACCGCGGGCAGGGGCAGCAGTCCGGGTCCCGTGTCGAAACGGAAGCCGTCGCGCTCGAAGCGCCGCACCGCACCGCCGTACGTCCCCGACCGTTCGTACACCACCACCCGGTGCCCCGCGACGGCCAGCCGGGCGGCGGCCGCCATGGCGCCCATCCCGGCGCCGATCACCACAATCCGTGCCATGGGCGCGACTTTATCCGCCGCCACGGACAGCCCGAGGAGAGGCCCGGACGCGACCCGGCGGGCGCCGCCCGGCGGAGGCCGGACCCGCATGGGTTCATCCCGGGCGGGGACCCGCCCCCACGGCGAGCCGTCTCTCCTCCCGGCGTCGGGCCCGGCGGCGCAGGAAGCGCCGGATGCGGGAGACCAGGAAGCAGAGCACCAGCAGCCCGGTGAGCAGCAGCGCACCGGCGATGACCGCGGCCGCCGTCGGATGGAACATCGCGAACGTCACGATCGCGCCGACCCCGAGATCCTCGGCCAGGCTCACGATGACGTTGGTGAACGGCTCCGGCGAGGCGTTGACCGCCATCCGCGTCCCGGCCTTGACCGTGTGACTGGCCAGCGCCGTCGAACCGCCGAGCAGACCCGCCGCCACGTCGGAGAGCGAGCCGCTGTGCCCGGCGAGCAGCGCGCCCACCCAGGCGCCGGCGGCCGGCCGGATCACGGTGTGCACGGAGTCCCACACCGAGTCGACGTACGGGATCTTGTCGGCCACGGCCTCGCACAGGAACAGGACGCCGGCCACGACCAGGACCTCGGGGCGCTGCAGGGTGGCGGGGACCTCGTCGCTCAGGCCGGTCGTGCCGAAGACGCCGAGGAGCAGCACCACCGCGTACGCGTTGATGCCGCTGGCCCAGCCGCTGGTGAAGACCAGGGGGAGTACGGACACGGAGGCGATCGTAGCCAGTCGGCGGCCGGGCGTCGTGGGGGTGAGTGCCCGGAGCTGAGTATCCGTACCTAGTACGGGAGATGAGTACGCGCGCGGATGGGGAACCACCCGCGCGGACGGGAGAGTGGAGGCACGGAGAGGGGCGCGGCTCCGGCACCGGCGACACGGGGCGCCGGAACGGAGCGGCCCCGTATCCGCTCCTTCCGCCGGCGGGTGCCGGCGGGAGCGAGGCACGGGGACCCGTCGGGGGAGCACGAGAAGGCGCCGGTTCGAGGTGGCCCGCGGGGGACGCGGCCACGGCGGACCGGCGCCTTCTCGTGCGGTGAGCCTGTTTCTAGCGGTTCCCGCTGACGCGCCCCTGCAACAGGCGGGACAGCGCCGCGTGCACGTCGTCCAGGGAGCGCTCCGGCTGGAAGGACTGCCAGTCCAGCGCGGCCACCAGGACCATGCCGACCAGCGCGGCCGCGGTCAGCGGGACGTCGATCTCGTCGCTGAACTCCCCGTTGGCCACACCGTCGCGCAGCACGTCCTCGATGGCCGCGACGACCTGGCGGCGTACCACCATCAGCGTGGACTGCCAGGCCCGGTTGGTGCGCCACAGCTCGGCCACGTACAGCTGGGTGAAGGCCGGGTAGCGGGCGATGAAGCCGAGCCCCGCGCGGATCATCGCGTCCAGCGCGTCGACCTTGCTGCCGCCGTCCCGGGCCGTCTGCTCGGCCGCCTCCTGGAGCGAGGCGGTGAGCAGGCCCACGCCGTGCCGCAGCAACTCCTCGAAGAGGACGGACTTGCTGGCGAAGTTGTAGTAGACGGTGCCCTTGGCGACGCCGGCCCGCTCGGCGATCTCGTCCACGGTGGTGGCGGAGAAGCCCTGCTCGGCGATGAGCGTGACGGCCGCCTCGTAGAGCTTCTGCCGGGTGGCCTCGCGGCGCGTACTGCCGCCCGACGCGGTGCTGCTGCGTTCCATGGCCCCGATTGTCACAGGAACATGTCCGGGCGACGGCACGGGAGCCGCTGCCGTGTTCACAGGCTCAGCTCCGGGTGCAGCCGGTCCAGGGTCCACACCTGCCGGCGGCGGGCCGACAGCGCGGTCAGCGCGAGGGCGCCCGCGGTGAAGGCCGTCAGCACGGCGCACGCCTGCCACACGGGCCCCAGACCGCCGCCCGTGATCAGCCTTCTGAGCGCCTCGACGACGTAACTCATCGGCAGGAAGGGATGGATCGCGTTGAAGAAGCCCGGGCTGGTCTGCACCGGGTAGGTGCCGCCCGCGGACGTCAGTTGCAGCATCAGCAGCGCCAGCACGAGAATCCGGCCCGCCGCCCCGAAGCGCGCGTTCAGCCACTGCACGAGCGCGGCGAAGCACGCCGTCACCAGGAACAGGAACCCGATCGTCCCCGCCGCGCGGGCCATCTCCAGGCCGATCGCCCAGTGCAGCACCGCCATCAGGGCCACCGTCTGGAGGACCCCGACCGCCACCACCGGCAGCCAGCCCGCCAGCGCGATCCGCCAGGCCGGGGCACCGGCGGAGAGGGCACGCCGGTTCATCGGCGCGATCAGCATGTACGCCACCATCGCGCCCACCCACAGGGACAGCGGGATGAAGTACGGCGCGAACCCGGTGCCGTAGTTGGGCGCCTTGTGCAGGTCGTGGGAGACGAGCTGGACCGGGTCGGCCATCACGCCGGTGCGGCGGTCGCGGTCCCTCTTGCCGTAGTCGGGGATCTTCGCCGCTCCGTCGTGCAGCCCGTCCGACAGCTTCTCGGAGCCGTCGGCGAGCTTGTACATCCCGCCGTTGAGGTCCTCGGCGCCCGTCTTGAGCTTGCCGACGCCCGCGTCGAGACCGGCCGCGCCGGTCTCGGCCGTACCGAGTCCCGAGTGCAGCGTCTTCGCGCCGGCGGCGACCTTCCCGGCACCCTCGTTCAGCTTGTTGATCCTGGCGACGGCGTCGTCGAGGTCCTCGGAGAGGTGGGGCGCGCGGTCGGCGAGAGCCTGCGCCTGCTTCTGCAGCGTGCCGAGGTTGCCGTCGAGCTTCTCCAGGTCGCCGTCCTGGTCGGCGACCAGCGCGCTGACGTCGTCGGCGACCTTCGCCACGTCGGCGGCCGCCTGCCGCGCCTTCTTCAGGTCGGCGCAGGCCGCGTCCGGCACCACGGGGTCCTCGCAGCGTGCCGCGTAGACGTCGTCCAGGGCGTCCGAGGCGGCGTGGGCACCCCTGGCGGCGGCCGGGGCGGTCTTCACCAGCGTGTCGAGGTTGTGGCGGATCGCCGCGGCCGAGTCGGCGACCAGGCGGGCCGTGTCGCCGATGGTCCGCTCGTTGTCCTTGAGGAAGGGGCCGACCTTGCCGGCCACACCGTTGACCTTGTCGGCGAGAGTCTGGGTGCCGCCGGCGACCTGCCGGGAGCCGTCCTCCAGGTCACCGGCCCCGCTGTGCAGCTTCGTCAGCCCGGTGGCCAGCCTGCCGCTGCCCTGCTTGGCGTCCGACAGCCCGTCGGCGAGGTCCTTGGAGCCCTTCTCCGCCTTCCCGATGCCCCCTTCGAGCCGGTCGGCCCCGCCGGCCGCCTTCACGGTCTGCCCGTGGATGTCGGAGAAGGAGATGAAGATCCGGTCCAGAAACGACCGTGACGTCTTGGTGGAGGCGGCCGTCCGCACCTCGCTGAACACCGTCCGGGAGATCTGGCCGACGATGTAGTTGTTCGCGTCGTTCGTCCGCACCTGGAGCGCGCCGGTCTCGGGGGAGTCACCGGAACTGGAGGCGATGCGCTGGCTGAAACCGGCCGGCATGGTCAGCGACAGGTAGTACGTGCCGCTCTCCACGCCCGCGCGCGCGTCGTCCGCGCTCACCTCGTGCCACTCGAAGGTGTCACTGTCCCGCAGACCTTTGGTGATGTCGTCGCCCGCCGTGATCCTCTTCCCGTCGGCGGTCGCCCCCTTGTCGTCGTTGACGAGAGCCACGGGGATGCGGTCGAGACGGCCGTACGGGTCCCAGAACGACCACAGGTACAGCGCGCCGTACAGCAGGGGCAGCACCAGCAGCGCGACCAGGGCGGCGCGTGGCAGCTTCCCCCGGCCGAAGCGCCTGAGCTCAAGAGCGGCCAGTTTCGGTGAGCGCATCGGCCTTCTCCTTGTCCGTTCCGGTCTCTTCGGCTTCTTCGTCGACTTCTTCTGCTGCGGTTTCCTCGGCCGCCTCGGGGGCGGTGTCGGCCCCCTCGCGGGCGGTGTCGGCCGCCTCGGGGGTCCCGGCGGCCCGGGTGGTCACCTTGACGGCGTCCTCCGGGGCCTCGGCGCACACCGCCACGACCGTCGTACCGGCCTCGGTGAGGGACCTCAACAGGGCCCACATCTGCGCCCGTTCGGCCTCCGAGAGCTTCAGGTCGGTGTCGTCGACGCCGAGCAGCCCCGGGCGGCCGATCAGCGCCAGGGCGACGGACAGACGCAGAGCCTCCAGCCGCTCCAGATCCCGTACGGCGGTACGGGAGCCCTTGGGGAGGGACTCCGGGGCGAGGCCGGCGGCCGCGAGCGCGGCGTCGACGCGCCGTGTCGCCTCGGCCCGGCGCTCGGCCCGGGGTCGCAGCAGTCCCCGCAGCGGGCCGCCGAAGCGGCGCTGGAGCAGGGCCCGTTCCGTCAGGTGCTCGCCGACGGTGAGGGCCGGATCGAGGTCGGTGACCCCCGCGACGTTGGCGACCGCGCTCACCCGGCGCAGGGCGGTCATCTGCCGGGGCAGTTTGAACTCCCCCACGACGGCCACCCCCTGAGTGGGCCTCATCCGCCCGGTGAGCGCGAGCAGCAGGCAGGTGCGGCCCGTGCCGGACGGCCCCTCGACCGCCACGAGAGAACCGGGCTCCGCGTCGACGTGGACCCCGCGGAAGGTCCAGCCGCGAGGCCCCCTGAGTCCGAAGTCGCGGGCCGTGACGCCGAGTCCGTGCGGACCGTCCACCGCTCCCACCCCCTGCACTTTTTGAACTGACTGGTCAGTGCAAAAACTAACGCGAACCTTCGATCGAAGCAAAAGGCCAGGTCAGAACGGATTGTCAGTGCCATACCTCACGATGGGCACATACGGCCACAGTGCCGTCACCCAGACGACAGGAGGTTCGTCATGGCCAACTACCACGCAGCCGCCGCCCGCCGGCGCCGCGCCACCGGCCCTGCCCCCTCACTGAGCGGCCCGGCAAGCGATGTGCACCCCGTGCTCCGTCGGACCACGGCACCGCCCGCCGCCCTCGACCTGCTCGCCCAGGCCCGCGCCGGCCTCGACGAGGCCACCGTCCTGGAAACACCCAACGAGCGCTACGCGACAGCCCACCTCGCCGCCCTGCGCACCGCCGCGGCCGTGCTCGCCGCGCGCGGGCGCCCGGAAACCACCCCCAGGCGCCGGGCGCGCATCAGGAGCGCCTGGGAAGTGCTCCCCGAGATAGCGCCCGAGCTCACCGAGTGGAGCGCGCTGTTCGCCTCCGGCGCCCGGCGCCGGGCGCGCGCCGAGGCCGGCATCCAGGGCGCCGTCGGCCGCCGGGACGCCGACGACCTGATACGCGACGTGGCGATGTTCCTCCGCCTGGTCGAACGGATGCTGGTGCTCCAGCCGGTCCTGCCCCAGCCCCGCCAGGACGCGGGCGAGCCGCAGAGCGCCGATCCCGCCGACCGCGACATGCCGGACGCGGGATGACGGCCCCCGGGCCCCGTCCCGGCAGCGGCGCGCCTGCCACCCCCGAGTGCCCGCGTGCGCGACGGGCCGCGGCGGCGACGGGGGAGGTGGAGGGGTGAGGTGAAGGGCACGTCGGTGCCGGTGGTGGGCTGTGTCGGCGGCGCGGTGTTCGCCTGGCGTGGTGCGGCGTGACACTCGCCTGGCGGGACGCTCGTCTGCGGGGCGGTGTTCGCTCCTCGCCGTGGTCAGGGGCCGTGGTCAGGGGCCGTGGCGCTCGCTGTGGTCCTTGCGCGCCACGGTGTTCAGTGGTGCGGGCGGGGTGCCGTGCGGCCGGAGTGGGCGCGCCACCGCGATGACCAGGTGCGGGGGAGGAGGCAATAGGGTGGGAGGCGCCTGAAGCCTTCCCTCCCGCTCCCCGGGCCGGGAGGCGCACCCTTCGCTCCGCCGTGCAAGAGGCGGTGCCGCGCCGAGGAGTCAACTGCCGTGTCGGACCCGATGCGCCCTCCCGTCTCCCCCCACCACCCGCAACCGGCGTCGCTGCGCTCCGACCCCTCTCGCCCCCGCGCCTCTCTGCGAACGGCCGTGGTCTGGGAGGTCCTCCAGGAGGCCCTGGACCGCCGGGTCAAGGCCGCCGGCCGGGAGTCGCTGGACGTCCTCGACACCGGGGGCGGCAGCGGCAACTTCGCCGTGCCCCTGGCCCGCCTCGGACACCGCGTGACCGTCGTCGACCCCAGCCCGAACGCGCTGTTCGCCCTGGAGCGCCGCGCCGTCGAGGCCGGGGTCGCCGAGCGGGTCCAGGGGGTTCAGGGCGACGTCCACGGCCTGTTCGACGTCGTCGAGCGCGGCGGCTACGACGCCGTGCTGTGCCACGGGGTCCTGGAGTACGTGGACGACCCGGCCGAGGGCGTCCGCAACGCCGTGGCCGCCCTGCGGTCCGGGGGCGTCCTGAGCCTGCTGGCCGCCGGGCTGGGCGGCGCCGTGCTCGCCCGGGCCCTGGCCGGCCACTTCACGGAGGCCAGGCAGGCGCTGGGCGACCCGGACGGCCGCTGGGGCACCGGTGACCCCGTGCCGCGCCGCTTCACCGCCGAGCAGCTCGCGGGACTGGTCGAGGGCGCGGGTCTCGCCGTGGGCGCGGTGCACGGCGTGCGCGTCTTCGCCGACCTCGTCCCCGGCGTGCTCGTGGACACCGAGCCCGGTGCGCTCGACGCACTGCTGAAGCTCGAGGCCGCGGCGGCGGAGCTGCCGGCCTTCCACTCGGTGGCCACGCAGCTTCACGTGCTCGGTGAGACGCGAGTGCCGGCGGAGGCGTGAGACGTCTCGCGTGCTCCCCGAGTGCCTTTGATGCGCGCGGGGCACGGCAAGGGACGCACCGCTGATCAGGGGCTCGGCTGCGCATGGAGTACGCCACAGGCCCCCCGATCGGCCGCCGTGCGCCGTATGATCGAGGGAGACCGCCCGGCATGACGGGTCGGCCGCTGGGGAATGGAATCTTCAGCGAGTCGGTGCGTCCATGTCGGATCCCGGTTGGCCAATTGGCGTAGAGGGGCGGGTTTCACGGGGGCGATTCCCTGCCTATCCTGAAGGGACCCCCCGGGTCGCCCCGGCGACTGCACGATGAGGAGGACTCCGTGCCGCTCTCGGAGCACGAGCAGCGCATGCTCGAGCAGATGGAGCGAGCGCTGTACGCCGAAGATCCCAAGTTCGCGTCGGCGCTCGAGGGAAGCGGGCTGCGTACGTACACCCGGCGTCGGGTCTACCAGGCGGTCGCGGGCTTCCTCGTGGGTATCGCGCTCCTTATGGCCGGTATGGTCGCCAAGCAGGTCTGGCTCAGCGTGGTGGGTTTCCTCGTCATGCTGGGCTGTGCGGTCCTCGCGGTGACCGGCTGGCGCAAGGCCCCCAAGCCGGGCGAACAGCCCGCCGGAGGTGCCGCGCCGGCTCAGGGCCGTCGTCAGGAACGGCAGCGGCGCTCGATGATGGACCGGATCGAACAGCGCTGGCAGCGGCGCCGCGACGAACAACAGGGCCACTAGCCCAGCCGGCTCGTCGAGCAGCCCTCGCAGATCTCCGTGAGGGGGTGCCCACCCACCGGGTGGGCACCCCCTCACGCATGCGGTCCGCTCGGCGCGGCGCCTGGCAGACGACGACGGTGCGCCCCCTGGGCGCCGTTCACGGCCGCGCGTGCGTAGCGGCTGGGGGCCGATGTTGCCGGAACGGCGCGGGGCCCCGGAGCGTCCGTGACGGGCCGGGCCGCGCTTCAGGGCGGGAGTGAAGGCCGGGTTCCAGAGCCGGCGTGACGGCCCGGAGCCCAGCAGGCGCGTTGGAGCCCGGGCGCGACGACGGCGGGCCCCGCAACGGCTGACAGCCGGGTTTCCGGCGAGGCAGCCGGAGGGTGTCACCCTGCCGCAGTGCCGCAGTGCCGCAGTGCCGCAGTGCCGCAGTGCCGCAGTGCCGCAGTGCCGCAGTGCCGCAGTGCGCCGGGGTGTCGCCGCCGACCGGCCCGGCCACCCTGCCGGGACTCAGGCCCGCCCGAGTCCCGGCGGAGTCAGTTCTGCTGGCCCGACGGTTTGCGGAAGGTGGGGCGGGCCGCCGAGGCGCGGGCCTTGGCGGCGGTCCACCCAGCCGACGCGGCCCAGACCACTCTGACGGCTGATCGGGGGGCGAGTAGCGCGCGCACCCGCGTCCGCCGGCTGGTCGTGGCCCGCAGGGCGCCGTGCACGCGGCGGACGTCGTCCGCGAGGCCCGCCGTCGGGCGGGGGCGCGGCGCGTAGAGGACCTGTTCCACCGCGTCCGCCACGCGGTGCACGGCCGCCCCGGTCACCGGGTCGAGATGCCCGAGCGTGACGATCCGGGCCGCCGCCGTGCGCGGGGTCTGCGACTCGTCCGGCGGGATGCCGAAGTCCCAGGCCGTGTCGGTGAGCTCCTGCCAGACCGTCAGGGTGTGGGGCACGACGTCCGCCTCGGTGCGGCCGTGCCCGCCCAGACGTACGGCTCTGGTGCGCAGCCGCCACAGCATCGGGGTCAGCGGCAGCAGCAGGAGGACGAGCCCGCCGAGGATCCAGGCCAGCCGCTGCGGCCACGTCGGACCGTCGCCGCCGCCGGCCGCCACCGCCTGCGCCGACTCGCTCGGGCACGCCTCCAGCTTCTTCAGCTGGGCGGAGCAGCTCTCGCTCGCCGAGGGCGCCGTGGACGGCGAGGCGGACGTCCCCGCCGAGGGCCGGGCCACGTCGGGGAGCGAGCTGCCCGAGGAGTCCGGCACGGTGTACGCAGGGACCGAGCCCCGGGTCGGGGTCGGCTCGAAGCGGGTCCAGCCGACACCCTCGAAGTACAGCTCGGGCCAGGCGTGCGCGTCCTTCAGTCCCACCGACACCGAGCGGTCGGCCTGCGGGGTGCCGGGTGCGAAGCCCACCGCCACCCGGGCCGGGATGCCGAGGGTGCGGGCCATCGCCGCCATCGCGAAGGAGAAGTGGACGCAGAAGCCCTGCTTGTCCTTCAGGAAGCGGGCGATCGCCTCGGAACCGCTGCCCGCCTGCACCTGGGTGTCGTACTCGAAGCCGCCGTTCACCGCGAAGTAGTCCTGGAGCGCGACCGCTTGCTCGTAGGGGTTCGTCGAGCCCGCCGTGACCTCGCGGGCGGTCCTCGCCACCACCGAGGGCAGGGAGTCCGGCAGCTTGGTGTAGTCGCGCTCGATGTTCGCGGGCGGCTTCGGGGCCGCGGCGAGCTGCTCCGCCGTCGGCTGCACGTCGAGGCTCTTCACCTCGTACGTGGCGCCGCGGGTGTTCTGGCCGTGGTCGCCGACCAGGGTCATGCCCACCGGCTCATAACGCCAGTTGCCCTTGATGTCCACACCGCTCGGCGGGTACGGCATCGGCAGCCAGTCCTGGGCGTACCAGTCCGCGGCGGCGACCGTGGTGTCGATCTCGGTGCGTTTGATGTCGGGGGCGAGACCGGTCGGCGTGGGGAACTCGTCGGGCACGCCGACGATGTGCCGCTTGGACGGCTTCCACGTGGTGCCGTCGAAGTCGTCGAGGGACACGATCCGCAGGTACATGCCCGAGAGGTCGGTGCTGGAGGTCTTCAGGGACAGGACCTGGCGGTCCTCGTCCACGTTGAGGCTGTCGCGCAGCGACACCAGCGGGTTCACCGCGGAGATCGTGCCGCCGCTCCCGGTGCCGTTGCCCACGCCCGCCCCGGTGCCGTCCAGGAGGCCGCCGCTCATCGCCGGCAGGGCGAGCGGCACCACGAGGGCGAGGCCCAGCGCGACGACGCCGATGCGCCGCCCGGTGCGGACCGGCGCCACGGCCGGGGCGGGCTCCCCGCCCGGAGTGCGTGGCGCCCCGCCGAAGACACGCCCCCACTGCGAGAGCCGGTCCCGGCCCTCGGCCAGGAGCATCAGCAGGTAGCCGGCGGCCGCGATCAGGAACCACACCCAGTCGCCGGAGCCCTCGGACAGCCCCGCGGCGACCGAGTAGAGCGCGAGCAGGGGCAGTCCGGCCGGGGCCGCGCTGCGGAAGGTCACCGCGAGGGCGTCCACCGCCAGCCCGATCACCAGGACGCCGCCGACGAGCATCAGCCGGATGCCGTCGGAGGACAGCGGGGCCGGGATCGCGTACCGGGCGATGTCGTCGCCGCCCTGCCGGAACAGGTCGGCGAAGTGCCGGAAGGCGTCGGGGCCGGGGATCAGCCCGGCGAGGGCCTGCTCGCGGGCGAAGCTCACCGTCAGCAGGATCAGGGTGACGAGGGCCTGGGCGGCGATCGTCAGCGGCCGGGCCAGCGGGACACGACGGGTCGCCGCGCCCACCATCGTCTGGATGCCGAGCAGGACGGCCGCCTGGAGGATCCACACGGCCGGGTCGACCAGGGGCAGCAGGGCGCACGCCGACATCAGCGTCGCCGCCCAGGCGAACAGCGCCAGTCGCGCCCGTCCGCTCATGACCACCCACCCCCCTCGTTCATCCGTCCCGCCGCGCCGATGCCCGTCCGCTCCTGCTCCGCCTGGCGCCACAGCTCGCCCAGCGATGCGCCCCGCGGTACGCGCACGGCGGTCCAGCCCGCCTCGCGCAGCATCCGCAGACGTTCCCCGCTCTCCTCCAACGGACCGGGCACGTCGGTCGGTTCCCGCACCCAGTCCTCGCTGTCCAGGAGGAAGGCGACGGCCCCTCCGCTGCGCCGGCGCATCTTCGCGACCACCGCGGCCTCCTCCTCGTCGAGGTCGCCGAAGAACGCGAGCAGCAGTCCCTCGTTGCCGCCGCGCAGCACGTCGTAGGCGCGGGAGAGGTTCGTGCCGTCCGAGTGGTCGACCACCGCGAGGGTGTCCATCATCAGTCCGGCCGCGTCCGCCGACTCCTGGCTGGTGCCGGCGAACCCGTCGGCGCCCTCGCCGGGCACGGCGGTCCCGGTGTCCGTCAGCAGCCGTACCGAGAAGCCGCGTTCGAGCATGTGGACCAGGGTGGAGGCGGCGCCGGACACGGCCCACTCGAAGGCCGAGTCGGGGCCCGCGCCGGCGAAGGCGACGCCCCGGGTGTCGAGGAGGACCGTGCAGCGGGCGCGCTGCGGCTGCTCCTCGCGGCGCACCATCAGCTCGCCGTAGCGGGCGGTGGAACGCCAGTGGACGCGGCGCAGGTCGTCGCCGTAGCGGTAGCCGCGCGGGATGACGTCGTCCTCGCCGGCCAGGGCGAGCGAGCGCTGGCGTCCGTCGCCGTACCCCTTGGCCTCGCCGCTGAGCCTCACCGGCGACAGGGGCTCCACGTGCGGGATCACCGTCAGGGTGTCGTACGTGGAGAAGGACCGGGTCAGTTCGCACATGCCGAACGGGTCGGTCAGCCGCAGCTGGAGCGGGCCCAGCGGATAGCGGCCGCGCAGGTCGGAGCGGACCCGGTAGGACACCTCGCGGCGGCCGCCCGGCTCCACCCGGTCGAGCACGAAGCGGGGGCGGGGGCCGAGGACGTAGGGCACCCGGTCCTGGAGCATCAGCAGGCCGGTGGCCAGCCGGGAGACGTTGTCCATGCGCAGGTGGACGCGGGCCTCGCTGCCCGCGGGCACGCGCGCGGGGGAGAGCCGGCGGCTGCCCGCCACCCGGTAGCGGGTGCGGTACAGCACGGCGGCGCAGACCAGGGGGAGGGCCGCCAGCAGCAGGCCCACCCGCAGCAGGTCGCTCTGTCCGAGGACGTAGGCGCAGACGGCCGCGGCGATGCCGGCGGCCAGGAACGAGCGGCCGCGGGTGGTGAGACCGGCCAGGGCCGTGCGTACGCCGCCCTTGTCGCCCCGGTCGGGCTCCGCGTGCCCGGCCCCGCCGCCGGACATCACAGCCTCCGCGGCTGCTGCCGGCCGTACGCCGGAGTGCCGCGGCCCGGTCCGAGGCCGCCCTGGTGCTGGGGCGCCGCGGGGACCGGGGTGCGCTGGAGGATCTCCTGCACGACCTGTTCCGCCGTACGCCGGTTCAGCTGGGCCTGGGCGGTCGGCAGCAGCCGGTGCGCGAGGACGGCCACGGCCAGGGCCTGCACGTCGTCCGGCAGGGCGTACTCCCGGCCGCCGAGGGCCGCGGTCGCCTTGGCCGCGCGCAGCAGGTGCAGCGTCGCGCGCGGGGAGGCGCCCAGCCTGAGGTCGGGGTGCGTGCGGGTGGCGGCCACCAGGTCCACCGCGTAGCGCCGGACGGCTTCGGCGACGTGGACACCGCGGACGGCGTCGATCAGCTTCAGGATCTCGTGCGCGTGCGCCACCGGCTGGAGGTCGTCCAGGGGGCTGGCCCCGCCGTGGATGTCGAGCATCTGCAGCTCGGCCTCCGCGCTGGGGTAGCCGATGGAGATGCGCGCCATGAAGCGGTCGCGCTGGGCCTCCGGCAGCGGGTACGTGCCCTCCATCTCGACCGGGTTCTGCGTGGCCACCACCATGAAGGGGCCGGGCAGCTCGTAGGTCTGCCCGTCGATGGTGACCTGGCGCTCCTCCATGGACTCCAGCAGCGCGGACTGGGTCTTGGGGGAGGCGCGGTTGATCTCGTCGCCGATCACGATCTGCGCGAAGATCGCTCCCGGCTTGAACTCGAAGTCCCGGCGCTGCTGGTCCCAGATGGACACCCCGGTGATGTCCGAGGGCAGCAGGTCGGGCGTGAACTGGATACGGCGCACCGAACAGTCGATGGACCGCGCCAGCGCCTTGGCCAGCATCGTCTTGCCGACGCCGGGGACATCCTCCAGCAGAAGATGTCCCTCGGCGAGGAGCACGGTCAGCGAGAGCCGTACGACCTCCGGCTTGCCCTCGATCACGCTCTCCACCGAACTGCGCACGCGTTCCACCACGGCGGTCAGATCAGTGAGGCTCGCTCGATCGTCATAGGTCGTCACCCGGCCCTCCTCGGCCCGTTCTTTCCGGGCCGACGCTGTGATGCGGACCGGCCCACCCCGAAGCACGGACACCACGCGGGGAAAAGCCCCGCGTGACGCCACACCCCGCATTCTTGCTGCCGTTACCGTTTCGTGTCACTCGACTGTGACAACTGCCCGCGTTATGTCGGGGCTTACGGCGTTTTCGGGCTCCTCACGGCGGGATCCCGGTGGGGAAGCACCGGTGGGCCGGTCCTCTCAGGCGGGGTCGATCTCGCGCAGCAGCCCTGTCTTCACGTCGAAGACGAAGCCGCGCACCTGGTCGGTGTGCAGCAGGAACGGCGAGGTGCGCACCCGCTGCATCGACTGCCGTACGTCCTGGTCGACGTCCCGGAAGGCCTCCACGGCCCAGGCGGGACGCTGACCGACCTCCATCTCCAGCTCGTGCCGGAACTCCTCGGTGAGGGATTCCAGGCCGCAGCCGGTGTGGTGGATGAGGACCACGCTACGCGTGCCGAGGGCGCGCTGGCTGATGGTGAGGGAGCGGATCACGTCGTCGGTGACGACGCCACCCGCGTTTCGGATGGTGTGACAGTCGCCGAGCTTCAGGCCGAGCGCGGCGTGCAGGTCGAGGCGGGCGTCCATGCAGGCCACCACGGCGACCTGGAGGACCGGGCGGGCGTCCATCCCGGGATCGGTGAAGACGGCGGCGTACTGACCGTTGGCCTCGACGAGACGGTCGGTCACGGTGCCGTCGGCGGATATGGCGGCTCCGGGCCCTGCGGGAACCGATGCAGAAGTCGTCATACCTATGACGGTACTGGTCACGTCCGGTCCGGGCCCGCTGTGGGAGGGGACAAAGAACATCAATGAGCCTTGTTGTGAGTTAACCCACAGGGCCGGTCGAGGTGTGCTCCAACGAGTGAATCACCCCGCTCCGCGGCTTCGCGCGCACCCGCTGCCGCGCCGCGCAGGCTGGTTGATTGACCGCGGGACACCGTGGACTAAAGTGACGCGAAGCGGGGGTCGGGTCTCCTGATCTCCCCGCTGGACTGCTGTCACCCGGAGAGCCCGGCGGTTCTCCGGAGTTCTCCCCATGTGCGCGGCGCGTACGCACGGCTCGGCCTCCTCCCGCCCCCGGTCGGCCGACGCCTCCCGGCGCCGGCAGGCCACCCTCCATGAGCGGGCGGGGACCCGGCGGTGCGTGCGGCCGCGCCGGATCTGAGAGGGCCCCTTGAGCCAGAGTCGACATGTCCCGGTGATGCTCCAGCGGTGCCTGGACCTGTTGGCACCCGCCCTGGAGCAGCCGGGAGCTGTGGTCGTCGACTGCACCCTCGGCCTGGGCGGGCACAGCGAGGCCCTGCTCACGCGGTTCCCCGAGGCACGGCTGGTCGCCCTCGACCGGGACAAGGAGGCCCTGCGCCTGTCCGGCGAGCGGCTCGCCCCCTTCGGCGAGCGGGCCACCCTGGTGCACGCCGTGTACGACGAACTGCCCGAGGTGCTGGCGCGGCTGGGCCTGCCGAAGGTGCGGGGCGTCCTCTTCGACCTCGGCGTCTCCTCCATGCAGCTCGACGAGGCCGACCGCGGCTTCGCCTACGCCCAGGACGCCCCGCTCGACATGCGCATGGACCAGACGACCGGCATCAGCGCGGCCGAGGTCCTCAACACCTACCCGCCCGGTGAACTCGTCCGCATCCTGCGCGCGTACGGCGAGGAGAAGCAGGCCAAGCGGATCGTCAGCGCGGTCGTGCGCGAGCGGGAGAAGGAGCCGTTCGACAACAGCGCGCGGCTCGTGGAGCTGATCCGCGACGCCCTGCCGCAGGCCGCCAAGCGCACCGGCGGCAACCCGGCCAAGCGCACCTTCCAGGCCCTGCGCATCGAGGTCAACGGCGAACTCTCCGTGCTGGAGCGGGCCGTCCCGGCCGCGGTGCGGGCGCTCGACGTGGGCGGGCGCATCGCCGTCCTGTCGTACCAGTCGCTGGAGGACCGGCTGGTGAAGCAGGTGCTCACGGCCGGCGCCGCCACCACCGCGCCGCCCGGGCTGCCGGTCGTGCCCGAGCGCTACCAGCCGCGGCTCAAGCTCCTCACGCGCGGTGCCGAACTTCCCACGGAGGAAGAGGTCGCCGAGAACCGGCGGGCGGCACCGGCGCGACTGCGCGGCGCCGAGCGCGTCAGGGAGGACGTCGAGTGAGGCAGCCGAAGGGGCGGGTGTGCGGGGCCGAGTCCCGGACCCAGGGGAGGGCGAGTGAGTAGGAAACCCGAGTTGAAGGGCAGGGCCGCCCGGCTCACGCGGCTCTTCCCGGCGGGGCCGGGGCAGGCCGCGCGCGCGCCCTTCGTGCTCCTGGTGGTGCTGCTGCTCGGCGGGGGTCTCATCGGCCTCCTGGTGCTGAACTCCGCGCTCAGCGAAGGCGCCTTCAGACTCGACGACCTGCAACGCGACACCAAGAGCCTCACCGACGAGGAACAGGCCCTCCAGCGGGACGTCGACGCCTACTCCGCCCCGGACGCCCTCCAGCGCCGGGCCGCCGAACTCGGCATGGTGCCAGGCGGCGACCCCGCCTTCCTGAACCCCGACGGCACCGTCCGGGGCGTCCCCAGCCCGGCACCGGCCGCCCTGCGCCAGGGCCCGGAGCAGTACCCCCTGGTCCTGGCACCCGAGGCCCTGACCACCGCACCGCCCGCCGCGGCCGCGACACCCACCGGCCCGGCCGCCGCGCCGCCCACGGCAGCCCCGGCCGGGCCCACCGCGTTCCCGCAGCAGTCAGTCCAGCCCACCACCACGATCCCCGGCAGGTGACGGAAGTGTCCGACAGGGAACCGCCGCGCCGCCGCGTGCCCGGCCCCGCACGGCCCGCCCGCCCCGCCGCCCGGCGGCAACCGGGTCCCGGAGCCCGCCCGGGCCGCCGCCCGCCGGCGCGTCGCCCCACGGCCCCCCGCGTCATCCGGCTGGGCAGCCCCCGCCCCCGGCTGCGCATGGTCAGCCTGGCGCTGACCCTCGTCCTGATCGCCTTCGTCGTACGGCTGCTCCAGGTGCAGGCCGTCGACGCGAGCACGTACGCGGCCAAGGCGGAACAGAACCGGTACGTCGGCCAGGTGCTGACCGCCGAGCGCGGCGGCATCACCGACCGCTCGGGCGTGGCGCTGGCGGCCAGCGAGGACGCCTACGACATCACGGCCGACCCGACGATGTTCACGCGCGCGCAGCTGAAGGTCGGTGACGGCCCCCAGCAGGCGGCGGCACTGCTCGCGCCGATCCTCGGCCAGGACCAGGACACGCTGGTCAGGAAGCTGGAGACGAACGGGCGCTACATCCGGCTCGCCGTCCGCCGGACCCCGCAGGTCTGGCAGCAGATCAAGGACCTGAAGAGCGCGCTGGCCACGAAGGCGGAGACCGACCCGTCCACCGTCAACGCCCTCGCCGGCGTCTTCTCGGTGCCCAGCAGCAAGCGGGTGTACCCCAACGGGGAGCTCGCGGCCGGGATACTGGGCTGGGTCAACGACGCGGGCAAGGGCGGCGGTGGCATCGAGCAGCAGCTCGACGGTGTGCTGGCCGGCAAGGACGGCAAGATCCGCTACGCCCAGTCCGGCGGCCGGCAGGTGCCCACGGCGGGCTCGACCGAGACGCCCGCCGTGCCGGGCAGCGACGTCGAGCTCACCATCGACCGGGACATCCAGTGGGCCGCCCAGAACGCCATCACCGAGCAGGTGGCGAAGTCCAGGGCGGACCGCGGCTACGTGATAGTGCAGGACACCCGGACCGGCGAGATCCTCGCGATGGCCAACTCGCCCGGCTTCGACCCGAACGACCTCTCGCGGGCCGCCCCGGCGGCGCTGGGCAACGCGGCCCTCCAGGACGCCTACGAGCCCGGTTCCACCGCCAAGATCATGTCGATGGCGGCCGTACTGCAGGAGAACGTCGCCACCCCGCTGACGCATGTCGTCGTGCCCAACCGGCTGCACCGCGGCGACCGGCTGTTCAAGGACGACATCGACCACGCGACCTGGAACCTGACCCTCAACGGGGTACTGGCCAAGTCCAGCAACATCGGCACCATCCTGGCGACCGGTCAGCTCGGCAAGACCCAGCAGCAGGCGAACCGGGTCCTGTACTCGTATCTGCGCAAGTTCGGCATCGGCAGCCCCAGCGGTCTCGGGTTCCCCGGCGAGACCGACGGCATCCTCGCCGCGCCCGACAAGTGGTCGACCTCGCAGCAGTACACGATTCCTTTCGGCCAGGGTGTGTCCCTCAACGCGATGCAGGCGGCGTCCGTCTACTCGACCATCGCCAACGGCGGCGTCCGGGTGGAACCCACGCTCGTACGCGGCACGAAGGGGCCCGACGGCCGCTTCACACCCGCTCCGAAGCCCAGGAAGACACGGGTGGTCAGCGCGAGGACGGCCAGGACCCTGGCACGGATGCTGGAGTCGGTCGTGGACGACGCGGAGGGCACCGGCACCAAGGCCCGTATCCCCGGTTACCGGGTGGCGGGAAAGACCGGTACCGCCAACCGTGTGGATCCGGCCACCGGCAAGTACCACGGCTACACCTCGTCGTTCGCCGGGTTCGCGCCCGCCGACCACCCCCGGATCACCGTCTACTGCGCGATCCAGAACGCCACTTCGGGCAGCTACTTCGGCGGCCAGATCTGCGGTCCCATCTACAAGCAGGTGATGGAGTTCGCTCTGAAGACCCTCCAGATCCCGCCCACCGGGGCCAAGCCCGCGAACCTGCCCGTCACGTTCGGCCCCTGACCGCCCTGACCGCCCTGACCGCCCTGACCGCCCTGACCGCCCTGACCGCCCTGACCGCCCTGACCGCCCTCGACCCCACCCCCCTCCGTCCCCGTCCCCGCTCCCGCTCCCGCTCCCTGACCGTCCCGCCCCTCCCTGACCGGCACCACCGTCAGCACCACGGGAAAGACCACCAGGAACCAGCTCGTGACAACGATCACCCCCGATCCCGACAACCGGATCCCGACCGCGCCCTCACTTCGCTCCGGAGCGGGTGCGCCCGGTACGCTCACCGCCGTGCCACACGCCGATCAGTCCCAAACCACCCAGAAGGGCGCACCCGTGACATATCCGGGACCGCCCAGGCCGGTTCAGGTCTCCGCCACACCCCTCGCGGAGCTCGCCGATCAACTGGGTGCCGCGCAGCCGGCCGGTCCCGGGGGCGCCGCGGAGGTCACGGGCATCACCCATGACTCGCGCGCCGTCCGCCCCGGAGACCTCTACGCCGCCCTCCCCGGCGCCCGCCTGCACGGCGCCGACTTCGTGACGCAGGCCGCCGGCCTCGGCGCGGTCGCCGTGCTCACCGACCCGACCGGCGCCGAACGCGCCGCCGCGACCGGGCTCCCGGTGCTGGTCGCCGCCGATCCCCGGGCGCGGATGGGCGAGCTGGCGGCCACGATCTACGGCCACCCCGGCCGCGATCTGCTCCAGATCGGCATCACCGGCACCTCCGGCAAGACCACCACCGCCTACCTGGTGGAGGGCGGGCTGCGGACGGTCCGGTCCACCGGACTGATCGGCACGGTCGAGACCCGCGTCGGCGACGACCGGATCAAGTCCGAGCGCACCACCCCCGAGGCCACCGACCTGCAGGCCCTGTTCGCCGTCATGCGCGAACGCGGTGTCGAGGCGGTCGCCATGGAGGTCTCCAGCCACGCCCTGGTCCTCGGCCGGGTCGACGCCTGCGTCTTCGACGTCGGCGTGTTCACCAACCTCAGCCCGGAACACATGGAGTTCCACTCCGGCATGGAGGACTACTTCCAGGCCAAGGCGCGGCTGTTCACCCCCGAACGCAGCCGGCTCGGCGTGGTCAACCTCGACGACGAGTACGGCCGCAGGCTGGTCCGGGAGGCGAGCGTCCCGGTCGTCACCTACTCCGCCGAGGGCCACCCCGACGCCGACTGGCGCGCCGAGGACGTCCGGATCGGCCCGCTGGGCTCGGAGTTCACGGTCGTCGGGCCCAAGGGCGAGCGGATCGGCGCCCGCTCGCCGCTGCCGGGCTCCTTCAACGTGGCGAACACCCTCGCCGCGATCGCCGCCCTCGCCGCCGCCGGCATCGACGCGCAGACCGCCGCCGACGGCGTCGCCGCCGTGCCGGGCGTGCCGGGCCGCCTGGAGCGGGTGGACGCCGGGCAGCCCTACCTCGCGGTCGTCGACTACGCCCACAAGACCGACGCCGTCGAGTCGGTCCTGCGCGCCCTGCGCAAGGTCACCGAGGGCAGGCTGCACGTGGTGCTCGGCTGCGGCGGCGACCGGGACACGACCAAGCGCGCCCCGATGGGTGCCGCCGTGGCCAGGCTCGCCGACACCGCCGTACTGACCTCCGACAATCCCCGCTCCGAGGACCCGCTCGCGATCCTCGCCACCATGCTCGGCGGCGCGGCCTCCGTGCCGGTGCACGAGCGCGGCGAGGTCCAGGTCTGCGAGGACCGGGCCGCCGCGATCGCCGCCGCCGTGGCCCGCGCGCGACCCGGCGACACCGTGCTCGTCGCGGGCAAGGGCCACGAGCAGGGCCAGGACATCGCCGGGGTGGTCCGACCCTTCGACGACCGCCAGGTGCTTCGCGAAGCCATCGAGCAGACCCAGGGATGAACTTGTGATCGCCCTCTCCCTCGCCGAGATCGCAGCAGTCGTCGGCGGGCAGACGCACGACATACCGGATCCTTCCGTCCGGGTCACCGGACCGGTCGTCCGGGACTCCCGGGAGGCCGGGCCCGGCAGCCTCTTCGTCGCCTTCGCCGGCGAGCGGGTGGACGGCCACGACTTCGCGAAAGCGGTCGTCGAGGCGGGCGCGGTCGCCGTACTGGCCACCCGGCCCGTGGGCGTCCCGGCGATCGTCGTCGACGACGTCCAGACGGCCATCGGAGCGCTCGCCCGCCATGTCGTACGACGGCTCGGCGCCACCCTCGTCGCCCTCACCGGCTCCGCCGGCAAGACCAGCACCAAGGACCTGATCGCCCAGGTGCTCCAGCGCCGGGCGCCCACCGTATGGACCCCGGGCTCGCTGAACAACGAGATCGGACTGCCCCTCACCGCGCTCAGCGCCACCGAGGAGACGCGGTTCCTCGTCCTGGAGATGGGCGCCCGCGGCATCGGTCACATCCGCTACCTCACCGGCCTGACCCCGCCGCGGATCGGTCTCGTCCTGAACGTCGGCAGCGCCCACATCGGCGAGTTCGGCGGACGCGAGCAGATCGCGCAGGCGAAGGGCGAACTCGTCGAAAGCCTCCCGTCGCCGGACGAGGGCGGTGTCGCGATCCTCAACGCGGACGATCCCCTCGTACGGGCCATGGCATCCCGTACGAAGGCGAAGGTGATCCTTTTCGGAGAGTCCGGCGAAGCGGACGTTCGGGCCGAGAACGTGCGACTCACGGACAGCGGACAGCCTGCCTTCAGCCTTCACACACCCTCCGGTGCAAGCGAAGTGACCATGCGCCTGTACGGTGAGCACCACGTGTCGAACGCGCTCGCCGCGGCCGCCGTCGCCCACGAACTGGGCATGTCCGCGGAAGAGATCGCCACCGCTCTCTCCGAGGCGGGCACCCTCTCCCGCTGGCGTATGGAGGTCACCGAGCGCCCGGACGGCGTGACGATCGTCAACGACGCCTACAACGCGAACCCCGAGTCCATGCGAGCCGCCCTGCGCGCGCTCGCGGCGATGGGCAGGGCCACACAGGCAGCGGGGGGCCGGACGTGGGCGGTGCTCGGCAAGATGGCCGAGCTCGGGGACGAGGCGCTCGCCGAGCACGACGCGGTCGGACGGCTCGCCGTCCGGCTCAACGTCAGCAAGCTCGTCGCGGTCGGGGGCAGGGAAGCGTCCTGGCTGCAACTGGGCGCATATAACGAGGGTTCGTGGGGTGAGGAGTCGGTGCACGTGTCCGACGCACAGGCGGCGGTCGACCTGTTGCGCAGCGAGCTGCGCCCGGGGGATGTCGTACTCGTGAAGGCGTCCCGGTCGGTCGGGCTCGAGAGCGTGGCGCAGGCGCTCGTCGAGACCGGTGCCGAGGGTGAGGTTTCCGCCCGATGATGAAGCAGATCCTGTTCGCAGGTGTCATTGGCCTCTTCCTGACCCTGGTCGGCACCCCGTTGCTGATCAAGCTGCTGGCCCGCAAGGGCTACGGTCAGTACATCCGCGACGACGGCCCGCGCACGCACGGCAGCAAGCGCGGTACGCCGACGATGGGCGGTATCGCCTTCATCTTCGCGACGGTCGTCGCGTACTTCGCGTCGAAGCTCATCACCGGCTACCCCCCGTCCTACTCCGGTCTGCTGGTGCTCGGCCTGATGGTCGGCATGGGGCTGGTCGGCTTCCTCGACGACTACATCAAGATCGTCAAGCGGCGTTCGCTGGGTCTGCGGGCCAAGGCGAAGATGGCCGGCCAGCTGATCGTCGGCATCAGCTTCGCGGTGCTCTCGCTCCAGTTCTCCGACGCCCGCGGCAACACCCCGGCCTCCACGAAGCTGTCGTTCATCACGGACTTCGGCTGGACGATCGGCCCGGTGCTGTTCGTCATCTGGGCGCTGTTCATGATCCTCGCGATGTCCAACGGCGTGAACCTGACCGACGGTCTGGACGGCCTCGCCACCGGCGCATCCGTGCTCGTCTTCGGCGCCTACACGTTCATCGGCGTCTGGCAGTTCCAGGAGTCCTGCGCCAACGGCGAGACGCTGACGAACCCCAACGCCTGCTACGAGGTGCGCGATCCGCTGGACCTCGCCGTCATCGCCTCGGCGCTGATGGGCGCCTGCCTCGGCTTCCTGTGGTGGAACACCTCGCCCGCGAAGATCTTCATGGGTGACACCGGGTCGCTCGCGCTCGGCGGTGTGCTCGCCGGCCTCGCGATCTGCTCCCGCACCGAGCTGCTGATCGCCCTGCTGGGCGGTCTGTTCGTCCTCATCACCATGTCGGTGGTCATCCAGGTCGGTTCGTTCCGGCTGACCGGCAAGCGCGTCTTCCGAATGGCGCCACTCCAGCACCACTTCGAACTCAAGGGGTGGTCCGAAGTCCTTGTCGTGGTCCGCTTCTGGATCATCCAGGGCATCTGTGTGATCGTCGGACTGGGTCTCTTCTACGCGGGATGGGCAGCAGACAAGTGACCGACTGGCAGGGGAAGCACGTCACCGTCGCCGGGCTCGGCGTCTCCGGCCTCCCGGCCGCCAGGGTCCTGCACGGACTCGGCGCCCGCGTCACCGTCGTCAACGACGGTGACGACGAGCGGGCCCGCGCCCAGGCCGCCGAACTGGAGGCCCTGGGCGTCACCGTGCGCCTCGGGGACGGCGACACCCTGCCCGACGGCACCGAACTCGTTGTCACCGCACCGGGGTGGAAGCCGGACAAGCCGCTGTTCACCGCCGCCGGGCAGGCCGGAGTCCCGGTATGGGGCGACGTCGAACTCGCCTGGCGGCTGCGCGGACCCGACGCGGCGCCCTGGCTGGCGGTCACCGGCACCAACGGCAAGACCACCACCGTCCGGATGCTCGCCGCCATCCTGGAGGCGGCGGGACTGCGCACGGCCGCCGTCGGCAACATCGGCGTCTCGCTCCTCGACGCGGTGCTCGGCGAAGAGCCCTACGACGTGCTCGCGGTGGAGCTGTCGAGCTACCAGCTCCACTGGGCGCCCTCCCTGCGCGCCCACTCCGCCGCCGTACTGAACCTGGCGCCCGACCACCTCGACTGGCACGGCTCCATGGAGGCGTACGCCGCCGACAAGGGCCGCGTGTACGAGGGCAATCGCGTCGCCTGTGTCTACAACGCGGCCGACAAGGCCACCGAGGACCTGGTCCGCGAGGCCGACGTCGAGGAGGGCTGCCGGGCCGTCGGGTTCACCCTCGGCGCCCCCGGCCCCTCCCAACTCGGCGTCGTGGACGGCATCCTGGTCGACCGCGCCTTCGTCGAGAACCGGCAGCGCAACGCCCAGGAACTCGCCGAGATCTCCGACGTGCACCCGCCGGCCCCGCACAACATCGCCAACGCCCTTGCCGCGGCGGCCCTCGCGCGCGCCTACGGGGTGCCCGCCGCCGCCGTACGGGACGGCCTGCGGGCCTTCACACCCGACGCCCACCGCATCGCGCACGTCGCCGACGTGGACGGGGTCGCCTACGTCGACGACTCCAAGGCCACCAACACCCACGCCGCGGAAGCCTCGTTGGCGGCGTACGAGTCGATCGTGTGGATCGCGGGCGGGCTGGCGAAGGGGGCGACCTTCGACGAGCTCGTCACCAGGTCGGCACAGCGGCTCCGGGGTGTGGTGCTGATCGGCGCGGACCGGGCGCTCATCCGTGAAGCCCTCGCGCGACACGCCCCGGAAGTACCCGTCGTCGACCTCGACCGGACCGACACTGGGGCGATGGCCGAGGCTGTCCAGGAGGCGCGGCGGCTCGCCGTCGCGGGCGACACGGTGCTGCTGGCGCCGGCCTGCGCGTCCATGGACATGTTCACCAACTACAACAAGCGCGGCGACGCGTTCGCGGAGGCGGTTCGCGGACTCGGCGCCTGACCCGGCCGGCCGCCTGCCGGGCGACCCTGGGGAGGACGCGTGGGACCGTCGAGGCCGACCTACAGCGGAGTTGACGATGCCCAGTAGCCGTACCGGACGTCCGCCCGTACAGCGGGCCGCCAGGCGTCCCGTCGTCGCCCGGCCCAGGCGCGAGAACCCGTTCCTGCGCCTCCACACGCGGGCGCGCAGGGCCTGGGACCGGCCGCTGACCGCGTACTACCTGATCCTCGGCGGCAGCGTCCTGATCACCGTGCTCGGGCTGGTGATGGTCTACTCGGCCTCCCAGGTCACCGCGCTGCAGATGTCGCTGCCGGGGTCCTACTTCTTCCGCAAGCAGATGCTGGCCGCCGTCATCGGCGGCGGTCTGCTGCTCGCCGCCTCCCGGATGCCGGTGAAGCTGCACCGGGCGCTGGCCTATCCGATCCTGGCCGGTGCCGTCTTCCTGATGGCCCTCGTGCAGGTGCCGGGGATAGGGCGGTCGGTCAACGGAAACCAGAACTGGATCTCCGTCGGCGGCCCCTTCCAGCTCCAGCCCAGCGAGTTCGGCAAGCTCGCCCTCGTGCTGTGGGGCGCCGACCTGCTGGCCCGCAAGCAGGAGAAGAAGCTGCTGACCCAGTGGAAACACATGCTGGTGCCGCTGGTGCCGGCCGCCTTCATGCTGCTGGGCCTGATCATGCTCGGCGGCGACATGGGTACGGCGATCATCCTCACGGCGATCCTGTTCGGCCTGCTGTGGCTGGCCGGCGCCCCGACGCGGCTGTTCGTCGGTGTGCTGGCGATCGCCGCGACCCTCGGCGTGATCCTCATCAAGACCAGCCCCAACCGTATGGCCCGGCTCGCCTGCATCGGAGCCACCGAGCCCCGGTCGGGCGCCGCCGACTGCTGGCAGGCCGTGCACGGCATCTACGCCCTGGCCTCCGGCGGACTCTTCGGCTCCGGGCTCGGCGCGAGTGTGGAGAAATGGGGCCAACTACCCGAAGCCCACACCGACTTCATCTTCGCCGTCACCGGTGAGGAACTGGGTCTGGCGGGGACGCTGTCGGTGCTCGCCCTCTTCGCGGCTCTAGGCTATGCGGGTATCCGCGTGGCCGGACGTACGGAGGACCCCTTCGTGAGGTATGCCGCGGGAGGCGTGACCACCTGGATCACCGCGCAGGCGGTGATCAACATCGGTGCGGTGCTCGGTCTGCTGCCGATCGCCGGTGTCCCGCTCCCGCTGTTCTCCTACGGAGGGTCCGCCCTGCTGCCGACCATGTTCGCCATCGGGTTGCTGATCGCCTTCGCGCGCGACGATCCCGCTGCGCGGGCGGCGCTGTCGATGCGGCAACCCCGCTTTGGTAGAAAGCGGGCTGGAGGCCCTGTGCTCGACCGGGGGCCTCGGAGATGGAACACGATGCGACGACGTGCCTCGGCGGCGCGTTCGTCCGGAGAGCGGTGAATTTCGGTGCATGTCGTACTCGCTGGTGGGGGGACCGCCGGCCACATCGAGCCCGCGCTCGCCCTCGCGGACGCCCTGCGCAGGCAGGACCCGACCGTGGGAATCACGGCCCTGGGCACAGAACGCGGCCTCGAGACCCGTCTCGTACCGGAGCGCGGTTACGACCTCGCGCTGATCCCCGCGGTGCCCCTGCCCCGCAGGCCCACCCCTGAGCTGATCACCGTGCCGGGCCGGCTGCGCGGCACGATCAAGGCGGCCGAGCAGATCCTGGAGCGCACCAAGGCCGACGTCGTCGTCGGCTTCGGCGGTTACGTGGCCCTGCCCGGCTACCTGGCCGCCAAGCGCCTCGGCGTGCCGATCGTCATCCACGAGGCCAACGCGCGCCCGGGCCTCGCCAACAAGATCGGCTCGCGGTACGCGGCCAGGGTCGCCGTGTCCACCCCGGACAGCAAGCTGCGTGACGCGCGTTACATCGGCATCCCGCTGCGCCGCTCCATCGCGACCCTCGACCGGGCCGCCGTGCGTCCGCAGGCCCGCGCCGCCTTCGGGCTCGACCCCAACCTGCCCACGCTGCTGGTCTCCGGCGGCTCGCAGGGCGCCCGCCGCCTCAACGAGGTGGTGCAGCAGGTGGCGCCGTGGCTCCAGCAGGCCGGCATCCAGATCCTGCACGCGGTCGGTCCGAAGAACGAACTGCCGCAGGTGCAGCAGATGCCGGGAATGCCCCCCTACATCCCGGTACCGTACGTGGACCGGATGGATCTCGCGTACGCGGCGGCCGACATGATGCTCTGCCGCGCGGGCGCGATGACCGTCGCCGAACTCTCCGCCGTCGGACTCCCGGCCGCCTACGTCCCGCTGCCCATCGGCAACGGCGAACAGCGGCTCAACGCCCAGCCGGTGGTCAAGGCCGGCGGCGGTCTCCTGGTCGACGACGCGGAACTGAGCCCCGAGTGGGTGCGGGAGAACGTCCTGCCCGTGCTCGCCGACCCCCACCGGCTGTACGAGATGTCCCGCGCCGCCGCCGAGTTCGGCCGCCGGGACGCCGACGACCTGCTCGTCGGCATGGTGTACGAGGCGATCGCCTCGCACCGCCGCCAGTAACGCGACGGCGAGTGCGCCGAAGGGGCGTGCCGGTGCCGGGAGGTCGAGCGCGCGGAGGCCCGCAGGGCTGAGCGCGACCGGCTCCCGGTAACCGGTTCACGCGCTCCGGAGGCGAACGAGCCCGGAAAGGGAGTACGCGTGGCCGGATCGACGACCGCCGAACGCGGTGAACGCCGGCAGAGGTCGTCCGGCCCGCCGCCCGTGCGCAGGCTGAGGCAACTCCGCCTTCGTACGATCGTCATCCTGGCGGTCGCCCTGGTGGTCGTGGGAGCCGCGACCGTCTGGGTGCTGTACGGGTCGAACTGGCTGCGCGTGGAACGTGTCTCGGTGTCGGGAACGCTCGTCCTGACGCCCGCGCAGGTGAGCGCGGCGGCCGACGTCCCGGTCGGGCAGCCGCTGGTCTCCGTCGACCCCGACGCGATCGAGGCACGGCTGCGCCGGAGGCTGCCGCGTATCGACACGGTGGAGGTGGTCCGTTCCTGGCCGCACGGAATCGGCCTGAAAGTGACCGAACGAACGCCGGTCCTCCTCATCGGAAAATCCGGGAAGTT
Source organism: Streptomyces sp. NPDC043878 (assembly GCF_056435735.1). Classification (NCBI taxonomy): domain Bacteria; kingdom Bacillati; phylum Actinomycetota; class Actinomycetes; order Kitasatosporales; family Streptomycetaceae; genus Streptomyces; species Streptomyces sp. NPDC043878. Next base: position 206,016 of record NZ_JBWKDW010000013.1, on the reverse strand, counting down.
CATCGAGGTGGACAAGAAGGGTGTCCGTTTCGCCACCGTTTCGCAGGCCCCGAAAAACGTGCCCGCACTGGAATTGTCGGTGTCCCGGACCGGCTCCCGGGCTGCGAGCCTGCGCCGCTTCGGCGAGGACAGGCTGGTGCGGGAGGCGGTGGCCGCCGCCGGCGCCCTCCCGGCCGCGGTCGCCGCGGACACCCGGACCGTCAAGGTGCGTTCCTACGACGACATCTCGCTGGAGTTGAGCGGCGGCAGGACCGTCGTGTGGGGCAGTGGCGAGAAGGGCGCCGCGAAGGCCCGTACACTCACCGCTCTCATGAAAGCGGCTCCCGGCGCACGGTACTTCGACGTCAGCGTTCCCACCGCCCCCGCGTCAGCCGGGAGTTGACGCGCATCGGCGCAGGCCAGCACCCTGGTTGGGCACCGCTATGGCTGATCACATAGGGTGAAAAGAAAAACGGGAGGTTCGGCGTGTTCGTTGAACGTGCGCCACTTGTCGACTTAGTGTCCTGTTCAGAAGACTCCGGAGAACAGACATACTGGTAACCCTAAACTTCAACGTTAGGGTTCGGGTCGGCGATACGGACCGTCCCAATCGGCATCAGTCGTCGGACCGCGGCAAGGCCGCGAAGCGGCGACACGTAACTCGAGGCGAGAGGCCTTCGACGTGGCAGCACCGCAGAACTACCTCGCAGTCATCAAAGTCATCGGTGTCGGCGGCGGTGGTGTCAATGCCATCAACCGGATGATCGAGGTCGGTCTCAAGGGCGTCGAGTTCATCGCCATCAACACCGACGCGCAGGCGCTGTTGATGAGCGACGCCGACGTCAAGCTCGACGTCGGCCGCGAACTCACCCGCGGACTCGGCGCCGGCGCCAACCCGGCCGTCGGCCGCAAGGCCGCCGAGGATCACCGCGAGGAGATCGAGGAGGTCCTCAAGGGGGCCGACATGGTCTTCGTGACGGCCGGCGAGGGCGGCGGCACCGGCACCGGCGGCGCGCCCGTCGTGGCCAACATCGCCCGCAACCTCGGCGCCCTCACCATCGGCGTGGTCACCCGCCCGTTCACCTTCGAGGGACGGCGGCGCGCGAACCAGGCCGAGGACGGCATCGCGGAGCTCCGCGAAGAGGTCGACACCCTCATCGTCATCCCCAACGACCGGCTGCTGTCCATCTCGGACCGCCAGGTCTCCGTCCTCGACGCCTTCAAGTCGGCGGACCAGGTCCTGCTGTCCGGTGTGCAGGGCATCACCGACCTCATCACCACGCCCGGCCTGATCAACCTCGACTTCGCCGACGTCAAGTCGGTCATGTCCGAGGCCGGTTCGGCGCTCATGGGCATCGGCTCGGCCCGCGGCGACGACCGCGCGGTGGCCGCGGCCGAGATGGCGATCTCCTCGCCGCTCCTGGAGGCGTCCATCGACGGCGCCCGGGGCGTGCTGCTGTCCATCTCCGGCGGCTCCGACCTCGGCCTGTTCGAGATCAACGAGGCCGCCCAGCTGGTCAGCGAGGCCGCCCACCCCGAGGCCAACATCATCTTCGGCGCGGTCATCGACGACGCCCTCGGCGACGAGGTCCGGGTCACCGTGATCGCGGCCGGCTTCGACGGCGGTCAGCCGCCGGCCCGCCGGGACACCGTCCTCGGCTCCTCCTCGGCCTCGTCCTCCGCCCGCCGCGAGGAACCCACTCCGGTACGGCAGCCGGAGGCCCGCCCGGCCTTCGGCTCGCTCGGCAGCGTCACGCCGAAGGAGGAGCCGGAGCCCGCCCCCGAGCCGGCCAACGAGATCCCGGTCGCCCCGCCGGTCCCGCCGTCGCGGACCTACTCGGACAGCGCGGCCGAGGAACTGGACGTGCCGGACTTCCTGAAGTGACCGCACAGCGCTCCGAGGTGAGCACCGCGGACGGCGCCCACTTCGCCTTCACCGACCGGTGGGGCGGAGTGAGCGCCGTTCCGTACGAGGAGCTCAACCTCGGCGGGGCGGTCGGCGACGACCCCGCCGCCGTACGCCACAACCGCGAGCTGGCCGCCAAGTCCCTCGGACTCGAAGCGGCCTCGGTGGTGTGGATGAACCAGGTGCACGGAGCGGACGTGGCCGTGGTGGACGGACCCTGGGGGTCCACCGCCGACATCCCCGCGGTGGACGCGCTCGTCACCGCCCGGCGCGGCCTCGCCCTCGCCGTCCTCACCGCCGACTGCGCACCGGTCCTGCTCGCCGACCCCGCCGCGGGAATCGCCGGAGCGGTGCACGCCGGCCGGCCCGGCATGCTCGCCGGCGTGGTCCCCGCCGCAGTGCGGGCCATGGTGGAACTCGGTGCCGAGCCGTCCCGGATCGTCGCCCGCACCGGACCCGCCGTGTGCGGCCGCTGCTACGAGGTGCCGGAGGCGATGCGCGCCGAGGTCGCGGCCGTCGAACCGGCGGCGCACGCCGAGACGAGCTGGGGCACCCCCGCCGTCGACGTGACCGCCGCGGTGCACGCCCAGCTCGACCGGCTCGGGGTGCGCGACCGGGAGCGGTCGTCGGTGTGCACGCTCGAGTCGGGCGACCACTTCTCCTACCGCCGCGACCGCACCACGGGCCGGCTCGCCGGCTATGTCTGGCTGGACTGACGGGACATGACCGACCGTAAGGAAGAACTCGCCGCGAACCTGGCGAAAGTGGAGGAGCGCATCGCCACCGCGTGCGCGGCGGCCGGGCGGGAGCGTGCGGAGGTGACCCTGATCGTGGTCACCAAGACCTATCCCGCGGGCGATGTGCGGATCCTCTCGGATCTCGGTGTCCGTCATGTCGCCGAGAACCGCGACCAGGACGCGGCACCGAAAGCGGCGGAATGCGCGGATCTGCCGCTTGTCTGGCACTTCGTCGGGCAGTTGCAGACCAACAAGGTGCGCTCCGTGCTCGGTTACGCGGATCTCGTGCAGTCCGTCGATCGTTCCCGGCTGGTGACGGCTCTGTCCAAGGAGGCCGTGCGGGTCGGGCGTGAGATCGGATGCCTCCTCCAGGTCGCGCTCGACGCCGGAGCCGGTGGCAGGGGGGAGCGCGGTGGTGTGGCGCCGGACGGCGTCGCGGAGTTGGCGGACCTGGTCGCCGGGGCCCCGGGGCTGCGACTCGACGGTCTGATGACGGTCGCCCCGCTCGCCGGGGAGTACGCGGGCCGCGAACAGGCCGCGTTCGCGCGGTTGATGGATTTGTCGACTGACCTGCGCCGAACCCATCCGGCTGCGAACATGGTGTCGGCAGGGATGAGTGCGGACCTCGAGCAGGCCGTGGCGGCCGGAGCGACACATGTGCGCGTCGGTACCTCGGTACTCGGTGTCCGCCCCAGGCTCGGGTAACGTCGCCAGGAAGTCGGACCACAGCAGAAAATATGGTCAATGCCGCCGCAGGGCGGGCGTAACGACCTCGTGGATCGCGGGCACTTGGCAGCAGTCAGCCGATCCACCACAGAGCGGAGGACTCAGAGCATGGCCGGCGCGATGCGCAAGATGGCGGTCTACCTCGGCCTCGTGGAGGACGATGGGTACGACGGCCGCGGTTTCGACCCCGACGACGACTTCGAACCCGAGCTGGACCCGGAGCCCGAGCGGGACCGCCGACGGCACGAGCCGTCACACCAGTCGCACGGCTCGCACCAGTCCCATCAGCTCGAAAGGGACGAATCGGTACGAGTAGTGCAGCCCCCGGCACCGCGGGACCCGGTGCCCCGATCCGCTTCGCTCGGCGCGGAATCCGGTCGCCCGGCGCGTATCGCGCCCGTGGCATCCATCACACAAGAACGCGCGAGCCTGGAGAAGAACGCACCGGTGATCATGCCCAAGGTCGTGTCGGAACGAGAGCCTTACCGGATCACCACACTCCACCCGCGGACCTACAACGAGGCCCGTACCATCGGGGAACACTTCCGTGAGGGCACCCCGGTGATCATGAATCTGACCGAGATGGACGACACGGACGCGAAGCGACTTGTCGACTTCGCGGCCGGTCTCGTGTTCGGTCTGCACGGCAGCATCGAGCGGGTGACGCAGAAGGTGTTCCTGTTGTCGCCTGCTAACGTCGATGTCACGGCGGAGGACAAGGCCCGTATCGCAGAGGGCGGGTTCTTCAACCAGAGCTGAGACGCACGACCGGTACAGCAGTACGGGGCAGCAGGGAAACAGGGGAGAGGGAAGCACAAGCAATGAGCGTGGTCCTGGATGTCGTCTACATCGCGCTGATGTGCTTCCTCATCGTGCTCATCTTCCGGTTGGTCATGGACTACGTCTTCCAGTTCGCCCGCTCGTGGCAACCCGGCAAGGCGATGGTGGTCGTTCTGGAGGCCACCTACACTGTCACTGATCCACCGCTCAAGCTTCTGCGGCGGTTCATTCCGCCGCTGCGTCTCGGGGGCGTGGCGCTCGACCTGTCCTTCTTCGTACTGATGATCATCGTCTACATCCTGATCTCCGTCGTGAGCCGGCTGTGAACGATACGGTCTTGCCGAATGCCGACGACTACGTTGAGGTGAAGAGATGCCGTTGACCCCCGAGGACGTGCGGAACAAGCAGTTCACGACCGTCCGCCTCCGAGAAGGCTATGACGAGGACGAGGTCGATGCCTTCCTCGATGAGGTCGAAGCCGAACTGACCCGTCTGCTCCGTGAGAACGAGGACCTGCGCGCCAAACTGGCCGCGGCGACGCGTGCTGCTGCCCAGAACCAGCAGAACATGCGCAAGCCTCCGGAGCAGCAGGACCAGCAGCACCAGCACCAGCAGCAGGGAATGCCCCAGCAGGGCATGCCCCAGCAAGGTATGCCGCAGCAGGGGATGCAGCAGGGCATGCCCCCGCAGGGCATGCGCGGTCCGGGCGCTCCCGTGCCGGCCGGCATATCGGGCCCGCCGCAGGGGATGGGCGGCCCCATGGGCGGCCCGCCCCAGCTGCCGAGCGGTGCGCCGCAGCTGCCCCCGGGCGGCCAGGGCGGCCCCCAGGGCCAGGGTCAGATGGGTCAGGGACCCATGGGTCAGGGTCAGATGGGCCAGGGTCAGATGGGTCAGGGACCCATGGGTCAGGGTCAGATGGGCCAGGGCCAGATGGGCCAGGGCCCCATGGGCCAGGGTCAGATGGGCGGACAGGCCCCCATGCAGCAGCAGATGGGTGGCCCGATGGGCGGCCCCATGGGCGGTCCTATGGGCGGCCCCGGTCAGGGCCCCGGTGGCGACAGCGCCGCTCGTGTCCTCTCGCTGGCCCAGCAGACCGCCGACCAGGCGATCGCCGAGGCCCGCTCCGAGGCCAACAAGATCGTCGGTGAGGCGCGCAGCCGTGCCGAGGGTCTCGAGCGTGACGCCCGTGCCAAGGCCGACGCCCTGGAGCGGGACGCGCAGGAGAAGCACCGCGTCGCGATGGGCTCCCTGGAGTCCGCCCGCGCCACGCTGGAGCGCAAGGTCGAGGACCTGCGCGGCTTCGAGCGCGAGTACCGCACGCGGCTGAAGTCCTACCTGGAGTCGCAGCTGCGTCAGCTGGAGACCCAGTCCGACGACTCGCTGGCTCCGCCGCGCACTCCGGCGACCGCGTCGCTGCCGCCGTCCCCGGCGCCTTCCATGGCTCCGGCCGGTGCGAGCGCCCCGTCGTACGGTGGCAACCAGGGCATGGGCGGTGGCCCGGCTCCGGCCGGGCCGTCCTACGGCGGCCAGCAGCAGATGTCGCCGGCGATGACCCAGCCCATGGCGCCGGTACGGCCTCAGGGTCCGTCGCCGATGGGTCAGGCTCCCTCGCCCATGCGCGGTTTCCTGATCGACGAGGACGACAACTGACGGCCTCTAGTACGCCTTAGGCGTCGGCAGCGTTCAGGGCGGGGCCCCGGAGAATTCCGGGGCCCCGCCCTTTTGCGTGACGTGATGTCGCTCGCAGCTCCGGGGGTGCGGCGCGCCGGTCCTCCGGTCCTCGACAGCGTGGTGGGGACTGCCGCGAGGTGGAGGCGGGTGACCGGGAGACGCCGAAGGCCCGGCCCGCGTGGTCGCGGTGCCGGGCCTTCGGCGTCTCCCGGGGTGACCTACGCCTTGCGCAGGCGGAACGTCAGGGAAAGGCCCTCGTCGGTGAACGGGGTGCCGTAGGAGTCGTCCGCCTCACCCTGGGCGAAGTCCGTGCCGAGGACCTCGTCCGCGATCAGCTCGGCGTGCTCGCTCAGGGCGGCGATGACCGCCGGGTCCGTCGAGGTCCAGCGCAGCGCGATGCGGTCGGCCACGTCGAGGCCGCTGTTCTTGCGGGCCTCCTGGATCAGCCGGATCGCGTCCCGGGCCAGGCCCGCCTGCCGGAGTTCCTCCGTGATCTCCAGGTCGAGCGCCACCGTCGCCCCCGAGTCGGAGGCGACCGACCAGCCCTCGCGCGGGGTCTCCGTGATGATGACCTCGTCGGGGGCGAGGGTGACCGTCTCGCCGTCGACCTCGACCGACGCCGTGCCCTCGCGCAGCGCCAGCGACAGCGCGGCCGCGTCCGCGTGGGCGACGGCCTTGGCCACGTCCTGGACGCGCTTGCCGAAGCGCTTGCCCAGGGCGCGGAAGTTGGCCTTCGCGGTGGTGTCGACGAGCGAGCCGCCGACCTCCGCGAGGGACGCGAGGGACTCGACGTTCAGCTCCTCCGTGATCTGCGCGTGCAGTTCACGGGCCAGGGACTCGAAGCCGGTCGCCGCCACGAGGGCGCGCCGGAGCGGCTGACGGGTCTTGACGCCCGACTCCGCGCGGGTGGCGCGGCCCAGCTCCACGAGCCGGCGCACCAGCACCATCTGCCGGGACAGTTCGGGGTCGATCGCGGACAGGTCCGCCTCCGGCCAGGACGCCAGGTGCACCGACTCCGGGGCGCCGGGGCTCACCGGGACGACCAGGTCCTGCCAGACCCGCTCGGTGATGAACGGGGTCAGCGGCGCCATCAGCTTCGTCACCGTCTCGACGACCTCGTGCAGGGTGCGCAGCGCCGCCTTGTCGCCCTGCCAGAAACGGCGGCGGGAACGGCGTACGTACCAGTTGGACAGGTCGTCGACGAACGCCGACAGCAGCTTGCCGGCGCGCTGGGTGTCGTAGGACTCCAGAGACTGCGTCACCTGGTCGGTGAGCGCGTGGAGTTCGGAGAGCAGCCAGCGGTCCAGGACGGGCCGGTCGGCGGGCGCCGGGTCCGCCTCGCTGGGCGCCCAGCCGGACGTGCGCGCGTACAGGGCCTGGAAGGCGACGGTGTTCCAGTAGGTGAGCAGGGTCTTGCGCACCACCTCCTGGATCGTGCTGTGACCCACCCGGCGGGCCGCCCAGGGCGAACCGCCGGCCGCCATGAACCAGCGGACGGCGTCGGCGCCGTGCTGGTCCATCAGCGGGATCGGCTGCAGGATGTTGCCCAGGTGCTTGGACATCTTGCGGCCGTCCTCGGCGAGGATGTGGCCCAGGCACACGACGTTCTCGTACGACGACCTGTCGAAGACCAGCGTGCCGACGGCCATCAGCGTGTAGAACCAGCCGCGGGTCTGGTCGATGGCCTCGGAGATGAACTGCGCCGGGTAGCGGGACTCGAAGAGTTCCTTGTTCTTGTACGGGTAGCCCCACTGCGCGAACGGCATGGAACCCGAGTCGTACCAGGCGTCGATGACCTCCGGCACGCGCGTGGCCGTCTCGCCGCAGCCGTCCTGCGGGCAGGCGAAGGTGACCGCGTCGATGTAGGGGCGGTGCGGGTCGAGCTGCGACTGGTCGGTGCCCGTCAGTCCGGTGAGCTCGGCGCGGGAGCCGACGACGGTGAGGTGGTCCTCCGCGCAGCGCCAGATCGGCAGCGGGGTGCCCCAGTAGCGGCTGCGGGACAGCGCCCAGTCGATGTTGTTGTTCAGCCAGTCCCCGAAGCGGCCGTGCTTGACGGTGTCAGGGAACCAGTTGGTCTTCTCGTTCTCCTGGAGGAGGCGGTCCTTGACGGCCGTGGTGCGGATGTACCAGGACGGCTGCGCGTAGTAGAGCAGCGCGGTGTGGCAGCGCCAGCAGTGCGGGTAGCTGTGCTCGTACGGGACGTGCTTGAAGAGGAGGCCGCGCTGCTGCAGGTCCGCGGTGAGTTGTTCGTCCGCCTTCTTGAAGAAGACACCGCCGACCAGCGGGACGTCCTCCTCGAAGGTGCCGTCCGGGCGGACCGGGTTGACGACCGGCAGGCCGTAGGCGCGGCACACCTTGAGGTCGTCCTCACCGAAGGCGGGGGACTGGTGGACCAGACCCGTGCCGTCCTCGGTGGTGACGTACTCGGCGTTGACCACGTAATGGGCCGGGGCCGGGAACTCCACGAGCTCGAACGGACGTTGATAGGTCCAGCGCTCCATCTCGGCGCCGGTGAAGGTCTCACCGGTGGTCTCCCAGCCCTCGCCGAGCGACTTCTCGACGAGCGGCTCGGCGACGACGAGCTTCTCCTCGCCGTTCGTCGCGACGACGTAGGTGACCCCGGGGTGCGCGGCGACGGCCGTGTTGGACACCAGCGTCCAGGGCGTCGTCGTCCATACCAGGAGCGCCGCTTCACCGGCGAGCGGACCGGAGGTGAGTGGGAAACGGACGTACACGGACGGGTCGACGACCGTCTCGTAGCCCTGCGCCAGCTCGTGGTCGGACAGGCCGGTGCCGCAGCGCGGGCACCAGGGGGCGACGCGGTGGTCCTGGGTCAGCAGGCCCTTGCCGAAGATCTCCTTGAGCGACCACCAGACGGACTCGATGTACTCGGGGTCCATGGTCCGGTAGGGGTTCTTCAGGTCCGCCCAGTAACCCATGCGGGTCGTGAGCTCCTCGAAGGCGTCGGTGTGCCGGGTCACGGACTCGCGGCACTTCGCGTTGAACTCGGCGATGCCGTACGCCTCGATGTCCTGCTTGCCGGAGAAGCCGAGCTCCTTCTCCACCGCCAGTTCCACCGGCAGGCCGTGGCAGTCCCAGCCGGCCTTGCGGGCCACGTGGTAGCCGCGCATGGTGCGGAAGCGGGGGAAGACGTCCTTGAAGACGCGTGCCTCGATGTGGTGGGCGCCGGGCATGCCGTTGGCGGTGGGCGGGCCCTCGTAGAAGACCCACTCGGGGCGGCCCTCGGACTGTTCCAGGCTCTTGGCGAAGATCTTCTGCTCGCGCCAGAAGTCGAGCACCGCGTGCTCGAGCGCGGGCAGGTCGACCTGTGCGGGCACCTGGCGGTACGTCGGCGTTGTCATCAGCGGGCTTCCTCCGGCGGACTTGCTGCCTTCCGTCCGGAGGGACGAGAGCTGTGCGTGCGCCGTCTGCGGCGCGCTCCCGCGGTACCACCCTCCTTGGCTCGCTGGTGTGCGGTGCACACCGGTGAGCCCCCTCATTGGGGTCGCGATACCGGTTCTACCGGCCGCGGCCCGGGGGCTGCGGCTTTCTTCCGGCGGCTCCGGGGTGATCTTCGCGTCGTGCACGCCCCCGGGCTTCCACCGTCCCCGGGTCGCTCTGGGCTGCGTACGCCGCTACTCGTCCCCATCCACGCTTTTCGCTCCGCCCAGTGTACGGCGCTCCCGGCGCGGCCATCGACCGGTTTGCCGGCCGCCGGGCCGGTGGCCCCGCCACGTCCCGGGCTGACCCGAATGCCGAGGTGCGGGTGTCCGGGTTCCGGTACGGCGGGCGTGGCGGATTACCCGGCGGGGAGCTGGGCACAACGGATGCAGGTTTGCCGCGCGGCTTCCGCGCGGCGGGCGAATCGGGCGGTGTGCCCCGTTGCCGCGGGACTCGAGTCGATTTATCGTCCCAGCACGATTCGCGAGCAAGATCACAATATGTGAAGGGGCCGCGGCCATGGTGGCGAAGAAGTCCGCCGTTCAGCAGTCGGCGTCCGGCAGGTCCACGAAGACCAGGGCCTCCGGTGGTGCGGCCAAGGACCTGGGCGGGAAGAAGAGCACGCAGGGGGCGCCCGCCGGGCGCGCGGGCCCTGCCCCGAGGGCGGTGGGCGCGGACGCGAAGGGGGCGACGAAGAAGGCGGTGAGCGCGAAGAGGGCCACTGCCGAGGCGGCGACCGCGAAAGCGGCCTCCACCGGGGCGCCCGGCCCGGAGGGCGGCGCCCGGAAGGCCGCCGTGCGCGAGCCCGCCGGCACGAGGAGGGCCGGCCGGGAGGCGGCCGGCGCGAAGGCCGCGGTCCCGGAGAGCGCAGTCGGGGCGGACGCGGCCGGCAGACCGCGGTCCCCGGAGGCGGAGGCGGGGTCGGAGCCGGGCAGCGGCAGAGGTACGACGGCGGCCGGCAGGGCCGGGGCGAAGCGGACGGAGTCGAAGCGGACGGAGTCGAGGCGGACGGAGCCGGGCAGGACCCGGCCGGAGAAGACGGAGCCGGGAAAGACGGCGCCGAAGAAGGCGGCCGCCCACAAGAGCACTGCCGCGAAGGGTGCCGCCGAAGCGGGCGGCCCCACCAAGAGCACCACGAAGAGTGCGGCCAAGAAGAGCAGGGCCAAGAAGGCGGGCGCGGCCGAGGCCGCGGAGCAGACGGGAGCCACGACAGTGGTTGCGAAGAAGACTCCTGGCACGGCCACGGCGGCGAAGACGGCGGTACCGAAGACGAGGGTGGCGGCCGCCGAGCCGGGCGACCTCGCGGTACGCCCGGGTGAGGACCCCTGGACCCCGGAGGAGGTGGCGGAGGCGCGCGCCGAGCTGCTGTCCGAGGAGCAGCGGCTGCGCGACGAGATCACCTCCTCCGAGCGGGCCGTCGCCGGCCTGATGCGGGACTCCGGGGACGGTGCGGGCGACGACCAGGCGGACACCGGCACGAAGAACATCACGCGCGAGCACGAGATGGCCCTGGCGGCCAACGCGCGCGAGATGCTGCTGCAGACCGGGCACGCGCTGGAACTGCTGGACGCGGGCACCTACGGCCTGTGCGAGAACTGCGGCAAACCCGTCGGCAAGGCCCGGATGCTGGCCTTCCCGCGGGCCACGCTGTGCGTCGAGTGCAAGCAGAAGCAGGAGCGCCGGTACTGAGCCGGGCCGATCGGCCGCCGTACGCCTCCTGAGCACGTGCGTCCCGGGAGGCGTGCCGTACTCTCGTCCTCAGTCAGGTACCTAGGTTGAGGGACTCACGTGGCAGAGGCGGAGCGCATCATCGGTACGCCGGACACTCCGGAGGCGGCGGCGTCCGGACCGGAGCAGGGCGAGGTCGAACGGCCCCGGGGCAGGCGCCGTATCGCCGTGCTCTTCGTGGTGGCCACCTTCGCGTACGTCCTCGACCTCGTCAGCAAGATGATGGTGGTGGCGAGGCTCGAACACCACGCGCCGATCGAGATCGCCGGGGACTGGCTGAGGTTCGAGGCGATCCGCAACGCGGGCGCGGCCTTCGGGTTCGGCGAGGCCTTCACGGTGATCTTCACGCTGATCGCGGCGGCCGTGATCGTGGTGATCGTCCGGCTGGCGCGCAAGCTGTACAGCCTGCCCTGGGCGATCGCGCTCGGCCTGCTCCTCGGCGGCGCGCTCGGCAACCTCACCGACCGGATCTTCCGTTCGCCCGGCGTCTTCGAGGGCGCGGTCGTCGACTTCATCGCGCCCAAGCACTTCGCCGTCTTCAACCTCGCCGACTCCGCGATCGTCTGCGGCGGCATCCTGATCGTGCTGCTCTCCTTCCGGGGCCTGGACCCCGACGGGACCGTGCACAAGGACTGAGCGCGCGGGCTGCCGTACGGCGGTGTCCGACCCGTCCGGCATACTCGACGGGTGAGCACCGTTCCCGATATCCGCACCCTGCCCGTGCCCGACGGCCTGGAGGGCGAGCGTGTCGACGCCGCCATCTCCCGCATGTTCGGCTTCTCCCGTACGAAGGCCGCCGAACTCGCCGCGGCGGGGAAGGTCTCGGTCGACGGCTCGGTGGTGGGCAAGTCGGAGCGGGTGCACGGCGGGGCCTGGCTCGAGGTGGAGATGCCGCAGGCGCCCGCGCCGGTGCGGGTCGTCGCGGAGCCGGTCGAGGGCATGGAGATCGTGTACGACGACGACGACGTGGTCGTGATCGTCAAGCCGGTCGGCGTGGCCGCGCACCCCAGCCCCGGCTGGAGCGGGCCCACCGTCATCGGCGGGCTCGCCGCCGCCGGGTACCGCGTCTCGACCTCGGGCGCCGCCGAGCGCCAGGGCATCGTGCACCGCCTCGACGTGGGCACCTCGGGCCTGATGACGGTCGCCAAGTCGGAGCGCGCGTACACCTCGCTCAAGCGCCAGTTCAAGGAGCGCACGGTCGACAAGCGGTACCACACGCTCGTCCAGGGCCACCCGGACCCGACCAGCGGCACCATCGACGCGCCGATCGGCCGCCACCCCCAGCACGACTACAAGTGGGCGGTCACGGCCGAGGGCAAGCCGTCGGTCACCCACTACGACCTCATCGAGGCGTTCCGTTCGGCGTCCCTGCTCGACGTGAAGCTGGAGACCGGCCGCACCCACCAGATCCGCGTCCACATGGCCGCCCACCGGCACCCGTGCGTCGGCGACCTGACCTACGGCGCCGACCCGACGCTCGCCAAGCGGCTGCACCTGACCCGCCAGTGGCTGCACGCCGTGCGGCTCGGCTTCGAGCACCCGGGGGACGGCGAGTGGGTCGAGTTCGAGAGCGGGTACCCCGCCGACCTGCAGAAGGCCCTCGACCGGGTCCGCGAGGAGACGTACGCGTGAGCCTTCCGTCGTTCTCGGTGCGCGTCGCCGAGGATCCCGCGGACCGGGAAGCGTGTTTCGCGGTGCGCAAGGAGGTCTTCGTCGCCGAACAGGGCGTCCCCGAGGACCTGGAGTACGACGCGTACGACGCCGGCGCCCTGCACGTGCTGGCGGTGCGGGAGGACGGCACGGCCCTCGGCACCGGCCGCCTCCTGCACGGGGAGGCGGCCGTGGCGAAGACCGGCGGCGACCCGGCCGTGGGGTCGCTGGGACGGCTCGCCGTGACCCGGGAGGCGCGCGGGCTGGGCGTCGGGGCCGCGCTGGTGCGGGCCGTCGAGGACGCGGCACGCGCGCTGGGCCTCACGGCGGTCGATCTGCACGCGCAGACCCACGCGCTGGGCTTCTACGAGCGGCTGGACTACGTCGCGTACGGGCCGGAGTTCCCGGACACGGGGATCCCGCACCGGGCGATGCGGCGCGTCCTGTAGCGAGGCGCCCGCAGGGGCCGGGCGGCGGGTCGCGGGGCCGGAGCGTGACGGGGACGCCACGGCGCGGAACCCGGCTCGGTCGTGGGGCCGGAGGGGCGCGGGGGCCGACCGCGCGGCGGCGTGGCAGGCTTGAAGTCCCCTGTGTGAACGTCGAGATCCCGCCGGAGCGCTGACCGTGGATCAGTTGGCCCTGTTGTTCGTGCTGTTGCTCGGGGCCGTGGTGAGCGTCCCCGTCGGAGACCGGGTCGGGCTGCCGTCGCCCGTGCTGATGACCCTCCTCGGGATCGTCCTCGCGCTGCTCGACTTCGTGCCGAACGTCGACATCCCGCCGGACCTGATCCTGCCCGCGCTGCTGCCGCCGCTGCTCTACGCGGCCGTACGGCGCACGTCGTGGCGGCAGTTCACGGCCAATCTGCGGCCGATCCTGCTGCTGGCCGTGGCGCTGGTGTTCGTGACCACCCTGTGCGTGGCCGTGGTGGCGCACGCGGTGGTGCCCGGGCTGCCGATCGCCGCCGCCGTGGCGCTCGGGGCGCTGGTCGCGCCGCCCGACCCGGTCGCGGCGACCGCCGTCGCCGGACAGCTCGGACTGCCGCGCCGGCTGGTGTCCATCCTGGAGGGCGAGGGGCTCTTCAACGACGTGACGGCCATCGTGCTGTACCACGTGGCGATCGCCGCGGCCGTCAGCGGCAGCTTCTCGCCCTGGCGGGCCGGACTCGACCTGGTGCTCTCCGGCGTGGTCGCGGTGGCGGTCGGGCTGGTGCTGGGCTGGGGCACCAACCGGCTGATGGACATCGTGGGGGACCCGACCCTGCAGATCGGCCTGACGCTGCTGGTGCCCTACGCCTCCTACGTGCTCGCGGAGGAGTTCCACGGCTCCGGGGTGCTCGCGGTGCTCACCACCGCGCTGTTCCTCGCCGAGTACGCCACCGACCCCGACGACGTGCTGACCCGGCTGGCCGGGCACACGTTCTGGGACATCGTCGACACCCTCGTCACCGGGGTCGCCTTCGGTCTCATCGGACTGGAACTGCACAACGCGATCCGGACGGCGTCCGGGCGGTGGGGCGAGATGCTCGGGTGGGCGGCGGCGATCGTGGGCGTGGTGGTGCTCGTACGGCTGATGTGGCTGCTGCCGGCGACCTGGCTGACCAAGCGGCTGCACGCGCGCCGGGACTACGACGAGGACATCCCGATGGGCTGGCGGGAGACCGTCGTCATGTGGTGGTCGGGGATGCGGGGGGTCGCCTCGGTGGCGCTGGCCCTCGCCGTCCCGCTGAGGACCGACGACGGGTCACCGTTCCCCGACCGCGACGAGATCGTGTTCATCGCGTTCGGGGTGATCATGGCGACGCTGGTGCTCCAGGGGCTGACCCTGCCGTGGCTGGTGAAGCGGCTCGGGGTGCGGGCCGACACCGAACGGGAGAAGGACTTCGAGCGGACCCTCGCCGTCCGGGCGGCGCAGGCCGCGAAGCGGCGGCTGCGGGAGATCGAGAAGGACGAGGACCTTCCCGAGGAACTGTCCGAGCAGATGGTGCGGCGGGCCTTCGACATCGGGCTGCGGATCAGCCCGGACATCGGGGAGGACGAGCGGCGCGAGGCGCACGAGCAACGGGCGCGCCGGCTCAAGCGGCTGCGGCGCATCCAGGGGGAGATGCTGAGCGCGGCACGGCACGAGGTGCTGGCGGCGCGCAGCGAACCCGGCGCCGATCCCGAGGTGGTGGACCGGGTCCTGCGCCACCTGGACGTCCGCAGCCTTCGCTGAGCGGCACCGGTCCGCTCCTGACGGCCGGAACTGTGGCCGTGGCGACCCGGCGGGCCCGGGAGGACCGCGCGGGTGCGCGGCCCTCCCGGCCTCGCGGGCTGAGGGGCTTGTGGGACTGCGGGGCTCGCGGGACTGCGGGTGCGTACGGCGTCGCCGGGGTCGGCTTGCCGGGGTCGCCGTCGGGTCGGCCCGCCACCGAGGTCAGCGGCGCGGCGGGCACCGATGTCGGCGGCGGCGCCGGGCGCGGCGGCTGAACCCGGGGTCGGGGTAGCGGAAGCGTTCAGGCTTTCCGCAGGGCTTGCGGGTTGTGGGCCGTGCGTGGCGTTTCCGTCGCCGGGCCGGTCCGCCGAGGCCGCTGCGGCGCCGGCCGGGCGCCGCCGGCGCCCGCCGGCCGACCCGGGGCACCGAAACCGTTCCGGTCCTCCGGCCCCCGGGGGAACGCCTCGCCGAGGTCGTTCAGCCGCGGCCCGCGCTCGGGGTCTCGTAGGCGCGGGGCGTGGGTACGCCGTCGTGGGCCGGGTGGCCGCCGCGGCCCGGAGGCACCGCCGCTTCCGCCGTGTTGACCCGCGGCAGGGCGTAGGGATGGTGGTCGGTCAGCCAGCGGAGCATCTGCTCGCGGACGGTGACCCGGGCCGTCCAGATGTCGTCCGAGTCCTTGGCGGTGA
Source organism: Streptomyces sp. NPDC043878 (assembly GCF_056435735.1). NCBI lineage: Bacteria > Bacillati > Actinomycetota > Actinomycetes > Kitasatosporales > Streptomycetaceae > Streptomyces > Streptomyces sp. NPDC043878. The sequence goes on along the minus strand of NZ_JBWKDW010000013.1, from coordinate 190,522 downwards.
CCAGGGCCCGCACCTGGAGGGTGTTCGGGGTGGTGTCGGTGACGTCCAGGCCGTAGGCGCGGCCGTCCCAGGCCGGGCACGCGCGCAGGATGTCGCGGAGCTTGTCCCGCATCAGGTCGATCGGGGCCGCGTGGTCGAGGTACCAGTAGACCGTGCCGGTCATCTCGGAACCGCCGCGCGACCAGTTCTCGAACGGCTTCGACGTGAAGTACGACACAGGCATCGTGATCCGGCGCTCGTCCCAGGTCCGTACGGTCAGGAACGTGAGCGTGATCTCCTCGACCGTGCCCCACTCGCCGTCCACCACGACGGTGTCGCCGATGCGCACCATGTCGCCGAAGGCGATCTGGAACCCGGCGAACATGTTGCCCAGCGTGGACTGGGCGGCGACACCGGCGACGATGCCGATGATGCCGGCCGAGGCCAGCAGCGAGGCGCCGGCCGCCCGCATCGCCGGGAACGTCAGCAGCATCGCCGCCGTGGCGACGACACCGACGATCGCGGAGACCACCCGCATGATCAGCGAGACCTGGGTGCGGACCCGCCGGACCCGGCCCACGTCGCGGTGGGCGCGGGCGTAACGGCTGTACGACGTCTCGACGATCGCGCCGGAGATCCGGATGACCAGCCAGGCGGCGGCCCCGATCAGCACCAGGGTCAGCGCACGGCCGATACCGGTCCGGTGCTGCTCCAGCAGGTTCGCCTCGTCGTAGGACCCTCTGAGCATGGCCGCGCACAGCACGAGCTGGTAGGGAATGCGGCCGCGCCGCAGCAGCTCCCACAGGGGAGTGCTCCGGTCGCGTGCGTCGGCCTTGCGCAGCAGGCGGTCGGTGGCCCAGCCGATGAGCAGCGTGAGCAGCACCGATCCGCCGACCACGATCAGGGGTCGAAGTACGTTCTCCATGCCCTCGAACGTAACCGGCCAGGGAGGGGACGAACCTGTGATCTCCGCCCGATTGTGGGTACGGGCGCGCGCCGCGGCTGTCGTACCCGGCTGGCACCATGGCCTCATGAACATCATGCTCTTTCACTCGACCCATGGCCTGCGGCCCGCGGTGCGCGCTGCGGCGGAGCGGCTGCGTGCCGCCGGGCACGAGGTGTGGACGCCGGACCTCTTCGAGGGACGCACGTTCGAGACGGTCGAGGAGGGCATGGCCTTCAACGAGGAGATCGGCAAGGACGAGCTGCTGAAGCGGTCCGTCCTGGCCGCCGCGCCCTACTCGGAACGAGGGCTCGTCTACGCCGGGTTCTCGCTCGGCGCGTCCATCGCGCAGACCCTCGCGCTCGGCGACGAGCGGGCCCGCGGGCTGCTGCTCCTGCACGGCACCTCGGACATCGCCGCCAACGCCACCGTGGACGAGCTGCCGGTGCAGCTGCACGTGGCCGAGCCGGACCCGTTCGAGACCGACGACTGGCTCACCGCCTGGTACCTGCAGATGGGCAGAGCCGGCGCCGACGTCGAGGTCTACCGGTACGCCGGGGCCGGCCACCTGTACACCGACCCCGACCTGCCGGACTACGACGCGGAGGCCGCCGAGGCCACCTGGCGGGTGGCCCTCGGCTTCCTCGACACGCTGGAGGGTCACACGGGGTCGTAGGTGCGCTCCACCTTCTGGGTGCCGCTGAGCGTGCGGTAGGAGCGCGACCAGGAGGAGGTCGCGGACGGCTTCGTGCGGTCGGACACCACGTAGTAGTCCATCTGCGCGCGGGTGGCGGTGACGTCGAGCACACCGTAGCCGTGGCGGTCGGTGTCGACCCAGTGCACATGCCGGTTGGCGGCCCGGATGACGGGCGCGGCGAGCGCGGACACCACGCCCTCGGGGACCTTCACCAGGTCGTCGAGGTTGTCGGAGGTGACCGAGGTGACGACGAACTCCGTGGCGGCCGAGTCGGACAGCGGATACGTACCGGCGTCCAGCGGCACGTCGTTGGCCCAGGCCATGTGGATGTCGCCGGTCAGGAAGACGGTGTTGCGGATCGCGTTGGCGCGCAGGTGGGCGAGCAGCTCCCGGCGGTCGTCGGTGTAGCCGTCCCACTGGTCGGTGTTGAGGGCGAGGCCCTCCTGCGGCAGGCCCAGCAGCTTGCTGAGCGGCTTCAGCAGGTCGGCGGAGAGCGAGCCGATCGCGAACGGCGAGATCATCACCGAGTTGCCGACCAGCCGCCAGGTGGTGTCGGACGCCTTCAGCCCGGTCTTGAGCCAGTCGAGCTGGGCGCGGCCGGTGATCGTACGGTCCGGGTCGTCGACCGAGCCCTTGCCGGTGGAGACCTGCTGCGAGCGGAAGGAACGCAGGTCGAGCAGCGACAGGTCGGCGAGCCTGCCGAAGCGCAGCCGCCGGTAGGTGGTGCCCGCGATGGCCGGGCGCACCGGCATCCACTCGAAGTAGGCCTGCTTGGCGGCGGCCTGACGTGCCGGCCAGGCGCCCTCGGTGCCCTCGGTGTGGTTCTCGGCGCCACCCGACCAGGTGTCGTTGGCGAACTCGTGGTCGTCCCAGATCGCGATGACCGGTGCCACGGCGTGCAGGGCCTGGAGATCGGGGTCGGTCTTGTAACGGCCGTGCCGGGTGCGGTAGTCGGCGAGGGTGAGGATCTCGTGGGCGGGCGCGTGCGGCCGTACGACGGTGCCGCGCGTGCCGTACTCGCCGGTGCCGTACTCGTAGATGTAGTCGCCGAGGTGCAGCCAGGCGTCCAGGTCGCCGCGGGCCGCGAGATGGCGGTACGAGGAGAAGTAGCCGGCCTCCCAGTTGGCGCAGGAGACCACGCCGAAGCGCAGCCCGGTGACTGCCGCGTCGGCGGCGGGCGCGGTGCGGGTGCGGGCGGCCGGGGAGACGGTGTCCCCGGCGGTGAAGCGGAACCAGTAGTCGGTGGCTGGGGCCAGGCCGCGGATGTCGGCCTTGACGGTGTGGTCGGAGGCGGCGGTCGCGGTGAGGGAGCCCTGGGCGACGACGGTGGTGAACGCCTTGTCCCTGGCGACCGTCCAGCCGACCTCCACGTCGGGGCCGAGGCCCGAGCCGGGGGTCGCCTCGGGGACGGGCGTCACCCGGGTCCACAGCAGGACGCCGTCGGGCAGCGGGTCGCCGGAGGCGACGCCGTGCAGGAAGGCGGGGGCGTCGGTGGCCGCGCGCGCGGGAAGGGCGGCGGCGAGCGGCCCGGCCAGCACCGCGGTGGCGGCCGCGGCCTTGACGACCGTACGGCGGCGCGGCGACAGCGAGTTGGCGCTCTCGGGCGCCTCGGGGGCGCTCTCGGATGATCTGTATCGACTGGTCACGACCGATCAGGTTACTGATCGGTATGCAGAAGAGCGGGCGAACTCGCAAAAGTTCGCCCGCTCTTCCCCCGCCGGTCCCTCCGGAGGTTCCCCGGGATCGGCGGTGCGGTCGGTCAGGCCTTGAGCGCCGCGTCGACCAGCGAGGTGAAGTCCGCCACCGTCATCGGCGGGTTGCCGCCGGAGGTCGAGATGACCTTGCCGTTCATGACGAAGCTCGGGGTGCCCGTCACGCCGTCCTTGTTGGTGTCGAACGTCTTGGACATCGCCAGCGCCCAGGCGTCGTACTTGCCGCTGGTGACGGCGTTCTGGAACGCCTTGTTGTTCTTCAGCGCGGTGACCGTGTCCGCGACCTTGATGAGGTAGTCGTCGCTCTTGAACTTGTCGTCCGTCTCCTCGGGGTGGTACTTCGCCGAGTAGAGGGCGGTCTTGTACTGGAGGAACGCCTCGGGGCTCACGTTCAGCGCGGCGCCCAGGGCGCTCATCGCGTTCTTCGAGCCCTCGCCGCGCGAACCGATCTGGCCCTTGCCGAGCGAGTCGCCGTCGAGGAAGGTGCCGCCGATGTACTGGATCTTGAACTTGCCGTCGTCGATGTCCTTCTGCACCGTCGAGCCGACGGTCTGCTCGAACTGGGCGCAGACCGGGCAGCGCGGGTCCTCGTACACCTTGAGGGTCTTCTTCGCGGTGCTCTTGCCGATGACCACCGTGGTGCCGTCGGCGCCGGTGGTGTTGGCCGGGGCGACGACCTTGTCGTCCTTCTGGGACTCCCAGTAGCTGGGCTTGTTGGCCTGGACGACGGCGTAACCTATGCCGCCGGCCAGCGCCAGGACGCCGACGACCGAACAGGCGACGAGGACCTGCCGCTTGACCTTGGAGCGCTTGGCCTGACGCTCGCGTTCCAGCCGCAGCCGCTCACGGGCCGCCGACTTCGACGCCTGGCTGTTCCGCTTGCTCATCTTGGTGATCTCCATGGGGGACACGCACACCTCGTGTGCGGGGATACGTATGGGGGGACTACAGGTGCTCAGGTGCTTTCAGAGAAAGGCGACCGAGCACGGTGGCCCACGGCGTCCCAGGGAGTGGACGAGGATCCGGTCACGGACGGCGGTCGTACGACGGCCGGGAAGCACGGGCCGGCGTACCGCGGGAGCCACCCGGACCGTCACGGCGGCGACCGCGAGCAGCAGCGGCCGGACGGTGGTCGCGGCCATCGCGCGCAGCACCTGGGCCAGCGCCCGCTCGCCGCGGCGCAGCCAGGCGGCGGCGAGCAGCCCCACGCACAGGTGCGCGCCCAGCAGCAGCCAGGCGGTGGCCGGGTCGGCGTGCGCCAGCACGCCCGCGAGCCGGTCGGTGTCGGTGCCGGTCACCCGGGCCAGCGGGCCGCCCACACCGGTGCCGCCGCCGCACAGCAGGTCGAAGCCGACGGAGCGCAGCGGTCCGGCGACCGGACCGCCCGCGCGGCCGTAGCAGACGTGCTGGCCGGTGGTGAAGACCGTGTCGGCGGCCAGCTCCAGCGGGATCAGCAGGGCGGCGATCCGCCCGAAGCCGCGCTCGCGGCCGGCGAGGGCGTACGAGACGGCGAACACGGTGGCGGCGATCGCCGCCACCGTGTTCAGCGGGAGCGGGGTCCGGGACAGCAGCACGTGCGACGCGGTGCTGAGGGTCACGACGCAGGCCGTGAACACCGCCGCGCGTACGGCTCTGAGGTGGGTCCCGGATATGTCCATAGCGGAGGAGAGTGTGTCACGAGCGGCTGTAGGAGACCCCTAAAGGGTCCCTGTGAGCGGCCTGCCCGTCACAGACCCGGAATCCGTCCGTTGCGGAAGAGGTCCACGAACACCTGGTGGTCGGCGCGGGCTCGGGCGCCGTAGCCGTGCGCGAAGTCCACCAGGAGGGCCGCCAGACCCTCCTCGTCGGCGGCGAGCGCCGCGTCGATGGCCCGCTCGGTGGAGAAGGGCACCAGCGACTCGCCCGACTGGTCGTCCGCCGCCGCGTGCATGGTGGCGGTGGCCCGGCCGAGGTCGGCGACGACCGCCGCGATCTCCTCCGGGTCGTCGATGTCGCCCCAGTCGAGGTCCACCGCGTACGGCGAGACCTCGGCGACGAGCTGGCCGGTGCCGCCCAGCTCGGTCCAGCCCAGCCACGGGTCGGCGTGCGCCTGCAGGGCGCGCTGCGAGATCACCGTGCGGTGGCCCTCGTGCTGGAAGTAGTCGCGGATCGCCGGGTCGGTGATGTGACGGGAGACGGCCGGGGTCTGGGCCTGCTTGATGTAGATCACCACGTCGTTCTCCAGGGCGTCGCTGTTGCCCTCCAGGAGGATGTTGTACGACGGCAGGCCGGCCGAGCCGATGCCGATGCCGCGGCGGCCGACGACGTCCTTGACGCGGTAGGAGTCCGGGCGGGTCAGCGAGGACTCCGGCAGGGTCTCCAGATAGCCGTCGAAGGCGGCCAGCACCTTGTAGCGGGTGGCCGCGTCCAGCTCGACGGAGCCGCCGCCCGGCGCGAAGCGGCGCTCGAAGTCGCGGATCTCGGTCATCGAGTCGAGCAGCCCGAAGCGGGTCAGCGAGCGGGCGTCACGCAGCGCGTCCAGCAGCGCGCCCTGCGCGGTGTCCAGGGTGAAGGGCGGGACCTCGTCGCTCTTGGCGCCGGTGGCCAGGGCGTGGATCCGCTCGCGGTACGCGCCCGCGTACACCTCGACCAGCTCGGTGATCTGGTCGTCGCCGAGCGCCTTCGCGTACCCGATGAGGGCGATCGAGGCGGAGAACCGCTTGAGGTCCCAGGTGAAGGGGCCGACGTAGGCCTCGTCGAAGTCGTTGACGTTGAAGATCAGCCGGCCGTTGGCGTCCATGTACGTGCCGAAGTTCTCCGCGTGCAGGTCACCGTGGATCCACACGCGCGAGGTGCGCTCGTCGAGGAACGGGCCGCCGCGCTTCTCGGCGTCGAGATCGTGGTAGAACAGCGCCGCCGTACCCCGGTAGAACGCGAACGCGGAGGCCGCCATCTTCCGGAACTTCACCCGGAACGCGGCCGGGTCGGCGGCCAGGAGCTCGCCGAAGGCGGTGTCGAAGACGGCGAGGATCTCCTCGCCGCGGTGCTCGTCGTTGAGCTGCGGGACCGACATCGCGGGGTGCCTCCTGGTGCATGACATGTACGACAGCGTTTCTGTCGTCTCCAACGGACGAAGGGACGCGGGAGTGCCCGTTTCCCTCCGGTGAAGGTACGCGGGGAAGCCCGCCGCGTGTCAGTGTCCGGGCATAGACTTCGACGCTGTCCACCAGACTGTCCGCACCCCGTGGGGCAGCAGTCGCCGTATGTCCCCTAGGAGGCCTCAGCCGTGTCAAAGCCGCCGTTCACGCACCTGCACGTCCACACCCAGTACTCGCTGCTGGACGGTGCCGCGCGGCTGAAGGACATGTTCGACGCGTGCAACGAGATGGGCATGACCCACATCGCCATGTCGGACCACGGCAACCTGCACGGGGCGTACGACTTCTTCCACACCGCGAAGAAGGCCGGCGTCACCCCGATCATCGGCATCGAGGCGTACGTGGCGCCCGAGTCCCGGCGCAACAAGCGCAAGATCCAGTGGGGCCAGCCGCACCAGAAGCGCGACGACGTCTCCGGTTCCGGCGGTTACACCCACAAGACGATCTGGGCGGCGAACCGCACGGGCCTGCACAACCTCTTCAAGCTCTCCTCCGACGCGTACGCCGAGGGCTGGCTGCAGAAGTGGCCCCGGATGGACAAGGAGACCATCTCCCAGTGGTCCGAGGGGCTCATCGCCTCCACCGGCTGCCCCTCCGGCGAGCTCCAGACCCGGCTGCGCCTCGGCCAGGAGAAGGAGGCACTCCAGGCGGCCTCGGACTACCAGGACATCTTCGGCAAGGACCGCTACTTCCTGGAGCTGATGGACCACGGCATCGAGATCGAGCGCCGGGTCCGTGACGGCCTCCTCGACATCGGCAAGAAGCTCGGCATCCCCCCGCTGGTCACCAACGACTCGCACTACACGTACGCGCACGAGGCGACCGCCCACGACGCCCTGCTGTGCATCCAGACCGGCAAGAACCTCTCCGACCCGGACCGCTTCCGGTTCGACGGCACCGGCTACTACCTGAAGTCCACGGACGAGATGTACGCCGTCGACTCCTCGGACGCCTGGCAGGAGGGCTGCGCCAACACCCTCCTGGTGGCCGAGCAGATCGACACCTCGGGCATGTTCGAGGCCAAGAACCTGATGCCGAAGTTCGACATCCCCGAGGGCTTCACCGAGATCACCTGGTTCCAGGAGGAGGTGCGCCGCGGCATGGAGCGCCGCTTCCCCGGCGGCGTCCCCGACGACCGCCAGAAGCAGGCCGAGTACGAGATGGACGTCATCATCCAGATGGGGTTCCCGGGCTACTTCCTGGTGGTCGCCGACTTCATCATGTGGGCCAAGAAGCAGGGCATCGCGGTCGGCCCGGGCCGTGGCTCCGCGGCCGGCTCGATCGTCGCGTACGCCATGGGCATCACCGACCTCGACCCGATCCCGCACGGTCTGATCTTCGAGCGGTTCCTCAACCCCGAGCGCGTCTCCATGCCCGACGTCGACATCGACTTCGACGAGCGCAGGCGCGTCGAGGTGATCCGGTACGTGACCGAGAAGTACGGCGCCGACAAGGTCGCCATGATCGGCACCTACGGCAAGATCAAGGCGAAGAACGCCATCAAGGACTCCGCGCGCGTGCTGGGCTACCCGTACGCGATGGGCGACCGCCTCACCAAGGCGATGCCCGCCGACGTCCTGGGCAAGGGCATCGACCTCAACGGCATCACCGACCCCTCGCACCCGCGCTACAGCGAGGCGGGCGAGATCCGCGCGATGTACGAGAACGAACCGGACGTGAAGAAGGTCATCGACACCGCCAAGGGCGTCGAGGGCCTGGTCCGGCAGATGGGTGTGCACGCGGCCGGCGTGATCATGTCCAGCGAGCCCATCGTCGACCACGCCCCGATCTGGGTGCGGCACACCGACGGCGTGACCATCACGCAGTGGGACTACCCGCAGTGCGAGTCGCTCGGCCTGCTGAAGATGGACTTCCTCGGCCTGCGCAACCTCACGATCATGGACGACGCCGTCAAGATGGTGAAGTCCAACAAGGGCGTCGACCTGGACCTGCTGAGCCTCCCGCTCGACGATCCGACGACCTTCGACCTGCTCCAGCGCGGCGACACCCTCGGCGTCTTCCAGTTCGACGGCGGCCCGATGCGTTCGCTGCTGCGGCTGATGAAGCCCGACAACTTCGAGGACATCTCCGCCGTCTCGGCGCTGTACCGGCCCGGCCCGATGGGCATGGACTCGCACACCAACTACGCCCTGCGCAAGAACAAGCTGCAGGAGATCACGCCGATCCACAAGGAGCTCGAAGAGCCCCTCGAAGAGGTCCTGGCGGTCACCTACGGCCTGATCGTGTACCAGGAGCAGGTGCAGAAGGCCGCCCAGATCATCGCCGGCTACTCGCTCGGCGAGGCCGACATCCTGCGCCGCGTGATGGGCAAGAAGAAGCCCGACGAACTGGCCAAGAACTTCACCATCTTCCAGGCCGGCGCCCAGAAGAACGGCTACAGCGACGAGGCGATCAAGGCCCTGTGGGACGTCCTGGTCCCGTTCGCCGGCTACGCCTTCAACAAGGCGCACTCCGCCGCGTACGGCCTGGTCTCGTACTGGACCGCCTATCTGAAGGCGAACTACCCGGCCGAGTACATGGCCGCGCTGCTCACCTCGGTCAAGGACGACAAGGACAAGTCCGCGATCTACCTCAACGAGTGCCGGCGCATGGGCATCAAGGTGCTCCCGCCGAACGTCAACGAGTCCGAGTCGAACTTCGCCGCGCAGGGCGACGACGTGATCCTCTTCGGCCTCTCCGCCGTCCGCAACGTCGGCACCAACGTCGTCGAGTCGATCATCAGGTCCCGCAAGGCCAAGGGGAAGTACGCCTCCTTCCCCGACTACCTCGACAAGGTCGAGGCGGTGGTCTGCAACAAGCGGACCACGGAGTCGCTGATCAAGGCGGGCGCCTTCGACTCGATGGGGCACACCCGCAAGGGCCTCACCGCGCAGTACGAGCCGATGATCGACAACGTGGTCGCGGTCAAGCGCAAGGAGGCCGAGGGGCAGTTCGACCTCTTCGGCGGGATGGGCGAGGAGGAGACCAGCGAGCCCGGGTTCGGCCTCGACGTCGAGTTCACCACCGACGAGTGGGAGAAGACGTATCTGCTCGCCCAGGAGCGGGAGATGCTCGGTCTCTACGTCTCCGACCACCCGCTCTTCGGCCTGGAGCACGTGCTGTCCGACAAGGCCGACGCGGGCATCGCCCAGCTCACCGGCGGCGAGCACGCGGACGGCGCCGTGGTCACCATCGGCGGCATCATCTCGGGCCTCCAGCGCAAGATGACCAAGCAGGGCAACGCCTGGGCGATCGCCACGGTCGAGGACCTCGCGGGTTCCATCGAGTGCATGTTCTTCCCCGCGACCTACCAGCTCGTGTCGACGCAACTCGTCGAGGACGCCGTCGTGTTCGTCAAGGGCCGCCTCGACAAGCGCGAGGACGTGCCGCGGCTGGTCGCGATGGAGCTCCAGGTCCCCGACCTGTCGAACGCGGGCACCAACGCGCCCGTCATCCTCACCATCCCGGCCACCCGGGTCACCCCGCCGATGGTCAGCCGCCTCGGCGAGATCCTCACCCACCACCGGGGCGAGAGCGAGGTGCGGATCAAGCTCCAGGGACCGACCAAAACGACCGTGCTGCGCCTTGACCGGCACCGGGTGAAGCCGGACCCGGCCCTCTTCGGCGACCTGAAGGTCCTGCTCGGTCCGTCCTGTCTGGCGGGCTGAGGCGGCCGGCCCGGCGGGCGGAAGGTCCGACACGCGTGAGGGGCGCATCCGGAACCGGGTGCGCCCCTCGGTGTGCCCGGGCTTCAACGCCCGTGATGTGCTTGTCAGTTGTGGCCGAAGCGCTTCTCCCGGCCCTTGCGGGCCATGTCGCCGGGGGTCACCTGCGGGGCGCGGTGCTCGGTGTGCGTGTTCAGTGAGGGCTGCTGGACCTCCTGCTGACCACGCGCGGACTGCGGCTGTTTGCGTTCGCGGTTCTTGTTCTTGGCCATGGGGATCTGCCTCCTGTCGGGGGTCTGGGTGCCAGGACCGCGACCAGATTCACATAGGCTGACAAGGAACGCATTTCGGATAATTACCCTGTGTGACACGGAAGGTCGGGGAACGATTCCCCGAAACGCCACGCCGAAGATCGAGTTCGAACCGTTAACCCCCGCGCTGTCGGGCAGACTCGAAACAAGCCCGAAGCAAACCTCCCGGAAAGAGGGTGGATCGCGTGGACCGCTGCATCGTCCTGGTGGACGCCGGGTATCTGCTGGGGGCCGCCGCCAGTCTCCTCGCCGGGGAGCCCTCCCGCTCCCGGATCACCGTCGACCACCCCGCCCTGATCCAGGGACTGCGCGAACGCGCCGAATCCGACACCGAACGGCCCCTGCTGCGCATCTACTGGTTCGACGGCGCCCCCGACCGCGTCCCCCAGCCCGAGCACCGCAGGCTGCGGGTGATGCCCCGGGTCACCGTCCGGCTCGGCGCGCTGACCCGCAGCGACGGCCGCTGGGCGCAGAAGGGAGTGGACGCCGCGATGCACGCCGAGCTGACCGAGCTGGCACGCAACCGGGCCTGCTCCGACATCGTTCTGGTGACCGGCGACGGGGACCTGCTGCCGGGCATGATGGCCGCCAAGGAACACGGCGTCGCCGTACACCTGTGGGCCGTGCAGGCGGCCGACGGGGACTACAACCAGTCCGAGGACCTGGTCGCCGAGGCCGACGAGCGGCGCGTCCTGGACCGGGTGTGGATCACCAGGGCCGTACGGGCCAAGGAACTCGGCGGGGTCTGCGCGCCGTCGCCCGTGCCGCGGCCCGAGATCGCCGCGATCCTGTCCGCGCCGCTGCCCGAGTCCGGGCTCGCCCCGGCGTCCGAGCGGCAGGCCGAGGAGGTCGAGCACCCGAGCGGCGGCACCGCCTCCGAGAACGGCGCGCAGGAGCGCCTCCCCGCGGCCAAGGGCGTCCCCACCCCGAAGGACCTGGCCGCGCTGCGCGCCCCCGGCGCCCCGTCCGCGCAGCCGCAGCCCGCCTCGGCCACCCTGCGCTGGTCCTCCGACAAGGGCTGGGTCGACCGCCCCGGCGCCGCCGACCCCGCCGAGGTCGCCTCCATGCCGACGCTCGCCCAGCTCACCACCGCCGAGCAGCGCTGGGCGGACCGCGAGGAGGACATCACCACCGTCGGCGGCGACCCCTTCGAGGTGGGGCAGGTCTTCGCCCGGCGCTGGATGGAGCGGCTGGGCGACCACAGCCAGCTGCAGAAACTCTCCGGGATGTACCCGCGGGTCCCGCACCGGATCGACGGCGAGCTGCTGCGCTACGCGGCCCGGTTCGGCCTGCTCGCGCACAAGGACGACCAGATCGACGAGCACGACCGGTACGCGATCCGGGCCGGCTTCTGGCGCCAGATCGACATGCCCACGACCGCGGAGCACGCCCCCGTCGGAGAGTGACATCCTTGCCGCCGGATCAACCCTCATGGACCGACCCGGGAGCGGGCGGGTGCGCGCGACCCCGTAGGCTCGGTGCTTGTGAGTACGCGCGCGGCACAGGCACTTCGGCACGGCGGCGATGTCGTGTGCGCCGTACGCGGACTGACCAAGACCTATCCGGCGGTGCGCGGCCGGCGCGGCACCCCCGCGACACCCGAGGTGCGGGCCACCGACGACGTACGCCTGGACATCCGCCGCGGTGAGATCTTCGGGCTGCTCGGGCCGAACGGCGCCGGCAAGTCCACTCTCGTACGGCAGCTGACCGGGCTCATGCGGCCCGACCGGGGCAGCGTCGAGATCCTCGGGCACGACATCGTGCGCCATCCGGAGCGCGCCGCCCGCATCCTCGCCTACCTCGGGCAGGAGTCCACCGCCCTGGACGAGCTGACGGTGTCGTTGGCGGCGGAGACGACCGGACGGCTGCGCGGCCTGGACGCGCGCACGGCACGGGCCGGGCGGGACGCCGTCCTCGACGAACTGGGTCTCACACCGATCGCGGGGCGGCCGCTGAACAAGCTGTCCGGCGGGCAGCGGCGCCTCGCGTGCCTGGCCGCCGCGCTCGTGGGGGAGCGGCCGCTGCTCGTCCTCGACGAGCCGACCACCGGCATGGATCCGGTGGCCCGGCGGGCGGTGTGGTCGGCTGTCGACCGGCGCCGGGCCGAGCACGGGACGACGGTGCTGCTGGTCACACACAACGTCATCGAGGCCGAGACCGTCCTGGACCGGGTCGCCGTCCTCGACCACGGGAGGGTCATCGCCTGCGACACACCCTCCGGGCTCAAGGAGCAGGTCGCCGGAGAGGTGCGGGTCGACCTGGTGTGGCGCGAGAGCGCCCCGCTGCACGTCCCCGAGGTCGCCGCGCTGCACGAGCGGGCCGTGGAGTCCGGCCGCCGCTGGACGCTCCGGCTCGCCCCGGAGGAGGCCCGCGCGGCCGTCGCCACCGTCACCGGCGGGGCCGCCTTCGCCGCGCTGGACGACTTCACGCTGGCCACGCCGAGCCTGGAGGACGTCTACCTGGCGCTCGGCGGGAACCCGCACGGGCTGGTGAAGGCATGAGCACGGGGGCCGTCGAATCCGTATGGGACAGGGCGAGCGCCAACGCGATGAGGAGCAGCGCGACGTGAGTGTCGTACCCGCTGAGGTTCTGCCGGGCGGTGCCCTGGCTGTGGAGGGGACCGCCGGACGCGCCGCGGCCGAGCTCGGGCCGCGCGCCCGGTTCTGGCCGTCGCTGGCGGCCGTGTACCGGGCGCAGCTGTCCCGCGCGCGCGTGGCGCGCATCCCGCTGCTGTTCGTGGCGACCTTCCAGTCGGTCGGGATCATGGTCCTGATGCGCGGGGTCGTGGACGGCGGCGGCGAGGCCGAGTCGGTGGTCGCGGGAGCGTCGGTCCTCGTCGTGGCCTTCGTCGCGCTGAACCTGCTCGCGCAGTACTTCGGCCAGCTGCGGGCCAACGGCGGGCTCGACCACTACGCGACGCTGCCGGTGCCGCCGGCCGCCGTCGTGCTGGGCGCGGCGGGCGCGTACGCGTCCTTCACCGTGCCGGGGACCGTGGTCACGGCGGTGTTCGGCTGCCTGCTGTTCGGCCTGCCGCTGACGCACCTGTGGGTGCTCCTGGCGGTGATCCCGCTGGCGGGCGCCGCCCTGTCCGGCCTCGGCGCCGCGCTCGGGCTGCTGGCCCCGCGCCCGGAACTGGCGACTCTGCTCGGCCAGCTGGGCATGTCGGCGGCGCTGCTGCTCGGGGTGCTGCCGGCCGACCGGATGCCGGAGGCGGTGCGGCTGGCCCGGGACCTGCTGCCCTCCACCTACGGCGTGGAGGCGTTCGCGCGGACCTTCGGGCCGCACCCGGACTGGGCCTTCGTCCTGGGTGACCTCACCGTGTGCGCGGGCGTCGGCGTGGTCTCGCTGGCCGTCGCCACCTGGGCCTACCGCCGTGCGGCCGTCCGGTGACGCGCCGCACAGCCGGGCCTGGCACGATGTCAGGGTGACCGCACCGTTGACTCCGCCTCCGCCACCGCACGAACACTCCCCGCACCAGGCGTGGCAGCCGCCGGGCGCCGGGCACACGGCATCCGCGCCCCGGGACGCCTGGACCGGCGGGTACCACGACGACGGGCCCGGGATGAGGACCGAACTGATCGAGGCCGCCGTGGTCACGCTCGTGGTGGCGGTCACCGGGGCGCTGCTCGGCGTCCTGTGGGGGTGGCTGGCCCCCCAGGTGCCGCTGGTCGGCGAGATCGTGGACAAGACCTGGAACGTCTACATCAAGGACACCGAGGGCGAACAGGCGATCGGCGTCGACGGAACGTTCATTCTGCTCGGGCTGGCGTTCGGCGCGGTGAGCGCGGTCGCCGTGTTCCTCCTCCGGCGGCGCGGCGGTGTGCCGTTGGTGGTGGCCCTCGCGGCCGGGGGCCTGCTGGGGTCGGCGCTGGCCTGGAAGGTCGGCGTGTGGCTGGGCCCCGAGCACGACGTCATCGCCCACGCGAAGGCGGTGGGTCAGGGCGTGACGTTCTCGGCGCCGCTGAAGCTGGGGGCCAGGGGTGCCCTGCTGGCGTGGCCGCTGGCGGCGCTGCTGGTGCATCTCGGGCTGACGGCCCTGTTCGCCCCCCGTGACCCGGAGCAGCCGGGCCCCTACCACCCGGGTCCCGACCTGAAGGACCCGTACGGGGCACCGCCGGCGTGAGCGCGTGGACGGGCCGGAGTCACCGGCCGGCACGGGCCCGGCTTCGGGGCCCGGCGCTTCCGGGCCCGGCTTCGGGCCCCGGCGCTTCCGGGTCGGGCGCCTTCGCGCTGGGCCCGGTCGGCTGGAACTGAGGGCCAGGCTCGGCGGGGAGTTGACGTCGGGCGAGGCGGGGTCTTGGGGTCGGGCCGGGTCGGCGCGCACTGAGGGCCAGGCGCGCTGAAGACTTGGGATCGGGCCCGGCAAGGATGTGGGGCCGGGTCAGGTCGGCACATCTGGGGCCGGCCCAGGTCGGCACCTGGGATCGGGCCCGCTGGGGCACCTGGGGTCGGGCCCGGCCGGCACCTCGGGCCGGACCCGGTGGCCGTCCCCGGTCAGGCCCGCCCGATGGGTGCCACCACCGCCCGGGTCAGGTCGGCCAGGTCGCCGGGGGCCAGTTCGACCTCCAGGCCGCGGCGGCCCGCCGACACGCAGATCGTGGGGTGCGCGGACGCCGAGTCGTCCAGGACGGTGGGGAGCTTCTTGCGCTGCCCCAGGGGGGAGATCCCGCCGCGGACGTATCCCGTGGTGCGTTCCGCGAGCGCCGGGTCGGCCATCGCGGCGCGCTTGCCGCCGACCGCCGCCGCCAGCGCCTTGAGGTCCAGTGAGCCCGCGACCGGGACCACGGCCACCGTCAGCGCTCCGTCGACGTCGGCGACCAGTGTCTTGAAGACCCGCTCCGGAGCCACTCCCATCGCCTCGGCCGCCTCCTCGCCGTACGACGGATGGGCGGGGTCGTGCTCGTAGGCGTGGACCGTGTACGGCACGGCGGCCGCCGTGAGTGCCACCGTGGCGGGCGTGCCGCCCGACTGCTGCTTCTTCGCCTTCTTCGCCATCCCGGTCCGTTCCCCAGAGGTGAGATACCCGCCGGTCGCGGCGTCCGCGGCCGGCGGGTGTGTCAGTTGAGACTCGTCGGGCCCCGCGTCAGCTCCGACGCGGGCAACGACGGCAGACTACGGATGATCGCCGTCTCGGCGCGAAGGAGTTTCAGCTCGTCGCGCAGCCGGGACGCGGTGTCGGGGGCCTGGAGCAGGCGCTGCTTGGTCGGGACGTCCAGCATCATCGCGGCGGCCACCAGGTAGGACACCACCGAGGGATCGTCGGGCAGGTCCGCGCCCGTGGCGAGCGACCGCTCCCGCGCCCCGGCCAGCCGCTTCTGGTACTGGCGGAAGGAGCGCAGCACCCCCTCCGCCAGGGCGCCGGCCTCGTCCCCGGGGTCCTCCGGCAGTTCCTCCAGCTCGGCCGTCAGGAACGGGCCCGACGCGTCGACCGACACCAGCCGCACCCGGGTCGTCCCGGTGGCCAGCACCTCGAAGGTGCCGTCGGCCCGCTCGCGGACGGTGGCGGCGTCCGCGACGCAGCCGATCGCCGAGAACGCCCGGACCGGGTCCGTGCCGAAGCCGGCCGCGGGTCCGCGTTCCGGCACCGCCGTGGGGTCCGGGAGGCCGGGGCCGCTGCGTGCCACCTCGTGGCCGTCGCGGATCGCCACGACGGCGAACCGGCGCGGTTCGTCCTCGGGGGTCTTGATCAGTTCGCGCATCATGGCGCGGTAGCGCTCCTCGAAGATGTTCAGAGGAAGCACGAGCCCCGGGAACAGAACCGAGTTCAGGGGGAAGAGCGGGAGCCGGACGGTGGTCACGGCGCCAAAGCCTAGTGGTCGCCGGAGCGGGTGCGTCCGCCGCGCCCACTCCGTGGATGGTGGGGCGGCCGTGCGGACGGTGCCGTACGCAGGTCGTCGCGCGTTTTCAGGAACAGGCCGAGCGGGTCGTCCGAGAGCCGGTGCCACGGGAAGGACGTGGCGTACGGGCCGATCAGGCGCAGCTGGTCGAGGGCGTCCTGCCGGCGGTCGAGCCGGGTGAGGACGTACAGCAGTTCGTTGCGGATCTCGGCCGGCCAGGGGTCGGCCGCGGGAAGCAGGAAGGACAACTCGATCGCCCGGTCGGCGGCCGCGTCCAGCCGCTCGCGCGGCACCCGGAGGTCCGGGGCGTCGGTCAGGCAGGCGAGGGCCGCGCGGTTGGGCAGGGCCTGGACGAGCGAGTCGGCCGAGGCGTCCTGCGCGGCCAGGTCGGCGAAGTCGAGGCACTCGTGGTGGGCGTCGCGCCAGCCCGCGGCCAGGTACCGCAGGGCGGCCACATGGCAGCCGTGGTGGTGCGGGGCGCGCCGGACGGCCGCCGCCCACAGTTCCTCGAAGTAGGTGTGCCCGGCCCCCGAGCCGCGCGCGTGGTCCAGGGCGATCCGCCACGGCACCGGGTCGCGGACGTCGGCGTGCGCGGCGGCCGTGATCAGGGGGCTCACCTCGCGCAGCAGCTCGGCGCGGGCCGGGGACCGCCAGGCGCGGTCCACCGCGAGCTGGGCGGCGACGAGGAGGGCGGCCGGGTCGTCCGGGGCGCTGGCGCGCCAGGTCCGCAGCCATTCGGCGCGGGAGGCGGCGAAGGCGGCCAGCCGCCGCACGTAGCGGTCGCGGTGTTCCCACTCGGCGCTCTCGCGGGTGGCGGCGAGCAGGGCGGCCGCGGGGGTGTGCTCGCCGCGCGCGGCCGCCACGAGGGCGGGGCCGAGGCGGTCGTCCGGCGCGTCGAGCAGGACCTCGTCGTCGCCGGTGAGCCCGGTGAGCCCGGTGGCGAGGTGCGGTGGGGTCCGGTGCATCCGGCCGGCGCGGATGAACGGGGGCAGCAGAGCCATGGTGTCGACCATTGAAAGTCCGCAGGTCAGGTATGCGCCAGCCGCTGAGGGCAACGTGTGGAAAGTTGTACGGGGGCCGGTCAAGGGAAGGTAAAAGATGATGATTGTTCAACTAAAACGGGTCGACCGGTCGACCAGCGGCCCCGGAACGGGGCGGGATCAGTTCCGGCGCAGCAGCCGTGTCGCCCCCGCCGCCACCGTCGTCGCCAGGATCCAGCCCAGCAGGATCAGCGCGGCGGCCAGCCACTGCCAGCCGCCGCGCAGCTGCCAGGCGTCCGCCTGGCCGAAGTCGATGACCGGCAGCAGCAGATCGAGGGCGAACAGGGCCGGATTCCACACCGGGTGGGCGCCGCCGGAGGACGGGGGAGCACCCGCGTGGGCGAAGGCGAGCGAACCCGCCGCCCACAGCACCGCCATCCACACGGCGGCCCGGCCCGGCCGGTAGCCGTAGGCGACCGTCCAGTCCTGCGCGTACCCCCAGAGCTTGGCGGCCGGCGGCAGGCTCTCGCGGCGGCGCCGCTGCTTGGCGAGGAGCACCTCGCGGGCGTCCTCGTCCTCGCCGCCGGCCCGCAGCACGGAGGCCAGCCGTTCGTACGGCTCGGGGTTGTACTCGGCGGTCGCCGCCGCCACCCAGTCCAGCCGCCGGGTCAGCGGGAACGGGCCCTGCGGCACGAGGTTCTCGTAGACGAAGCCGCCCATGTGCAGGTTGCCGGGGCCCGGCCAGGCGCTCGCCCGGTCCACCAGGTTGACGATCCGCGCGCCCGACAGGACGACCTTGCCGCGCTGCGGCCGCTCCCCGAGGAAGCGCAGCTCGGGCACCTGGACCCGGAGCAGGGACAGCTCCTGGTCGTCGGTGAGGTCGAACCGGGCCCGTTCCAGGTCGAGCGCGTCCCCGATCCGCCCGTCGTCCAGCCGCACCCCGCCCCGGCACTCGAACCGCTGGATGCGCGTCCCGCGCGCGGGGGTCGCCCCGCTCAGCATCGAGGCGCCGACGCCCGCCGGGGTCAGGTACAGGGTGCGCCCGACGGTCAGCTGCGGGGCGTTCAGGGCGAGCCGGCCGTACGCCTCGGACAGCTGGGCGCCGCGCAGACTGAGCGACACGCCGACCTTGGCGCCGCGCAGGCTCACCTCTCCGTCCGACTCCAGAAGTTCGGCCTGGAGGTCCTGGCCCACCGTCATGCCGTCGGCGGCGATCGAGCGGCCGCTGCGGTCCCGGTGGACGACCGCCTGGTTCATCAGCAGGTCCGTGCCGATGTGCGCGTCGGTGAGGCGTACGCCGTGCCGGAAGCGGCAGCGCGGCAGGTGCAGGTCGCCCTCGGTGCGGACGCGGGCGGCCTCCAGGCGCGGGACCGCGCAGTTCACCAGCCGGGCGGTCGTGAAGTGGGCCTCGGGCACCAGCACGTCCCGCTCGAAGCGGCAGCCGCGCAGCTCGACGTACGGCACCACCGCGCCGCCGGCGAGGTCGAGCACGCCGCTGATCTGCACACCGGCCAGCTTCAGCGAGGCCACCCGGCCGGCCAGCGCGGGCGGGCCGTCGAGCAGCAGCCAGCAGACGATACGGGCCCGCACGGTCCGCTCCGGGCCCCACGGGCGGCCGCCGTGCGGGTCGTCGACGACGACGTCCCCGCTGCTCAGGTCGTACAGGCTGCCGTTGCGGAAGGCCTGCCACATGCCGGCCTCGGCGGCGGTCAGCTCGTCCGGCAGGTCCCCGTCCCGGACGCCGGCCCCCTCGTTCACCGCTCTCCCCGCTCCCTGTCGGCCCCTCGGTCCCGCCCGCCCGTGCCCGCCCGTGCGGTGACGCCCGGAACACTAGAGGCGAAGGGGATCTTCCGGGTTCCGCCGGGTTCTGTATCAGCCATTGATACACGCGGACGACGCCCGAGCCCGGTCTGAGAGAATTGACCACGTGATCTCCCGAATCGATCTGCGCGGCGACGCCCTTCCCGAGGGACCCGCCCTGCGCGACCTGCTGCCCCGAGCCGACTTCGACGTCGCCGCCGCCCTGGAGAAGGTGCGTCCGATCTGCGAGGCCGTGCATCATCGGGGTGACGCGGCACTGATCGACTTCGCGGAGAAGTTCGACGGGGTCAGGCTGGAGCGGGTACGGGTTCCCGCGGAGGCCCTCACCCGCGCGCTGGAGGAACTCGACCCCGCCGTGCGCGCGGCCCTGGAGGAGTCCATCCGCCGCGCCCGCCTGGTCCACCGCGAGCAGCGCCGCACCGGCCACACCACGCAGGTGGTGCCCGGCGGCTCGGTGACCGAGAAGTGGGTGCCCGTCGACCGGGTCGGGCTGTACGCGCCGGGCGGCCGGTCGGTCTACCCGTCCTCCGTGATCATGAACGTCGTACCGGCACAGGAGGCCGGCGTCGAGTCGATCGCGCTCGCCTCCCCGGCGCAGGCCGCGTTCGACGGCCTGCCGCACCCGACGATCCTCGCCGCGTGCGCGCTGCTCGGCGTCGACGAGGTGTACGCGGCGGGCGGCGCGACCGCCGTCGCGATGTTCGCCCACGGCACCGAGTCCTGCCCGCCCGCCACCATGGTCACCGGCCCCGGCAACATCTGGGTCGCCGCCGCCAAGCGCTACTTCACCGGCCGGATCGGCATCGACGCCGAGGCCGGCCCGACCGAGATCGCGATCCTCGCCGACGACAGCGCGGACCCGGTGCACGTCGCGGCCGACCTGATCAGCCAGGCCGAGCACGACCCGCTGGCGGCCGCGGTGCTCGTCACCGACTCCGTCGCGCTGGCGGACGCGGTCGCGAAGGAACTGGAGCCGCAGGTCGCCGCCACCCGGCACGTCGAGGACCGGATCGTGCCCGCGCTGAGCGGCCGGCAGTCCGCGATCGTCCTGGTCGACGGCGTCGAGGAGGGGCTGCGGGTGGTCGACGCGTACGGCGCGGAGCACCTGGAGATCCAGACGGCCGACGCGGCCGCCGTGGCCGACCGCGTCCGGAACGCCGGCGCGATCTTCATCGGCCCCTGGGCGCCGGTCTCGCTCGGCGACTACGCGGCGGGCTCCAACCACGTCCTGCCCACCGGCGGCTGCGCCTGCCACTCCTCGGGCCTGTCCGTCCAGTCCTTCCTGCGCGGCATCCACATCGTGGACTACACGCGTGAGGCGCTGGCCGAGGTCGCCCACCACGTGGTGACGCTGGCGGAGGCGGAGGACCTGCCCGCCCACGGGGCCGCGATCAAGGCACGGTTCGGGTGGAAGGTACCGGCGAGCAAGTGAACCTCGGAATCGACGATCTCCCCGTACGGGACGAACTGCGCGGCAAGACCCCTTACGGCGCGCCTCAGTTGGACGTCCCCGTACGGCTGAACACCAACGAGAACCCGTACCCGCTGCCCGAGGCGCTGGTCGAGCGGATCACCGAGCGGGTGCGCGAGGCGGCCCGCACCCTCAACCGCTACCCCGACCGGGACGCGGTGGAACTGCGCACCCGGCTCGCCGAGTACCTGACCACGACGTCCGGTCACCCGCTCGGCCTCGCCAACCTCTGGGCCGCCAACGGCTCCAACGAGGTCATCCAGCAGCTGCTGCAGACCTTCGGCGGACCCGGCCGTACGGCGATCGGCTTCGAGCCGTCGTACTCGATGCACGCTCTCATCGCGCGCGGCACGGGAACCGGCTGGCTCTCCGGCCCGCGCCACGAGGACTTCAGCATCGACCTCGCGGCGGCCGAGCGGGCCGTCGCCGAACACCGGCCCGACGTCGTGTTCGTCACGACCCCCAACAACCCCACCGGCACCGCGGTCCCACCCGAAACGGTCCGCGCGCTGTACGAGGCCGCGCAGGCCGCCAAGCCGTCGATGGTCGTGGTGGACGAGGCCTACATCGAGTTCAGCCGCGGCGACTCCCTGCTGCCGCTGCTCGAAGGACGGCCGAATCTCGTCGTCTCCCGCACGATGTCGAAGGCGTTCGGTGCGGCCGGGCTGCGCCTCGGCTATCTCGCCGCGCACCCCGCGGTGGTGGACGCCGTCCAGCTCGTACGGCTGCCGTACCACCTCTCGGCGGTCACCCAGGCGACCGCCCTGGCCGCCCTGGAGCACACCGACACGCTCCTCGGGTACGTCGAACAGCTGAAGTCCGAGCGGGACCGGCTGGTCGGCGAACTGCTGGCGCTCGGCTACGAGGTGACCCCCTCCGACGCCAACTTCGTGCAGTTCGGGCGGTTCGACGACGCCCACGAGGTCTGGCAGCGCATCCTCGACCGGGGCGTCCTGGTCCGGGACAACGGCGTGCCGGGCCGGCTGCGCGTCACCGCCGGGACCCCGGCCGAGAACGACGCGTTTCTCGACGCGGTCCGTGAACTGAAGAAGGAGCAGAGCGCATGACTCGCGAAGGGCGCGTCGGCAGGATCGAGCGCACCACCAAGGAGACCTCGGTCGTCGTCGAGATAGACCTCGACGGCACCGGGCAGGTCGATGTGGCGACCGGCGTCGGCTTCTACGACCACATGCTCGACCAGCTCGGCCGGCACGGCCTGTTCGACCTGACCGTGAAGACCGAGGGCGACCTGCACATCGACTCGCACCACACCATCGAGGACACCGCCCTCGCACTGGGCGCCGCCTTCAGGCAGGCGCTCGGCGACAAGGTCGGCATCTACCGGTTCGGCAACTGCACGGTCCCGCTGGACGAGTCGCTCGCCCAGGTCACCGTCGACCTGTCCGGCCGGCCCTACCTCGTGCACACCGAGCCCGAGCAGATGGCGCCGATGATCGGCGAGTACGACACCACGATGACCCGCCACATCCTGGAGTCCTTCGTCGCCCAGGCGCAGATCGCGCTGCACGTGCACGTGCCCTACGGGCGCAACGCGCACCACATCGTGGAGTGCCAGTTCAAGGCCCTCGCACGGGCGCTGCGTTACGCCTCCGAGCGCGACCCGCGCGCGGCCGGCATCCTCCCCTCCACGAAGGGCGCGCTGTGACCGGCCTGTCGACCCTGCTGATCGTCGTCGGCCTCTTCCTGGCCGGCGGCATCTACTCCTTCGTCAAGCAGCAGATGCCCAGGAGCCTCATCGTGCTGCTGTCGATCGGCGCCGCGATGTGCCTCGTCGCCGGCGTCATGAGGCTGGAGGTGTGGAATTGAGCGCGGCCAAGAAGGTCGTCGTCTTCGACTACGGCTTCGGCAACGTCCGCTCCGCCGAGCGTGCCCTCGCCCGCACGGGCGCCGAGGTCGAGATAACGCGTGACTACGACCGGGCCATGAACGCGGACGGCCTGCTCGTGCCGGGCGTCGGTGCCTTCGCGGCCTGCATGCGGGGCCTCAAGGAAGCCCGCGGGGACTGGATCATCGACCGCCGGCTGTCGGGCGGGCGCCCGGTCATGGGCATCTGCGTCGGCATGCAGATCCTCTTCGCGCGCGGCATCGAGCACGGCGTCGAGACCGAGGGCCTCGACGAGTGGCCCGGCGCGGTCGAGCCGCTGCAGGCCGACATCGTGCCCCACATGGGCTGGAACACCGTGGAGGCACCGGCCGGCTCCGAGCTGTTCGCCGGGCTGGACGCGGACGCCCGCTTCTACTTCGTGCACTCCTACGCCGTGCACGACTGGAGCCTGGAGACCACGAACCCGGCGATGCGCGCCCCGTGGGTCACCTGGTCGACGCACGGCAAGCCCTTCGTGGCCGCGGTGGAGAACGGCGCCCTGTGGGCCACCCAGTTCCACCCCGAGAAGTCCGGCGACGCCGGAGCCCAGCTCCTCACCAACTGGATCGGAACACTGTGAGCAAGCTCGAACTGCTTCCGGCCGTCGACGTCCGCGACGGCCAGGCCGTCCGCCTCGTGCACGGCGAGTCCGGCACCGAGACCTCGTACGGTTCCCCGCTGGAGGCCGCCCTCGCCTGGCAGCGGGCCGGCGCCGAGTGGCTGCACCTGGTCGACCTGGACGCGGCGTTCGGCACCGGCGACAACCGGGCGCTGATCGCCGAGGTGGCCAGGGCGATGGACATCAGGGTGGAGCTGTCCGGCGGCATCCGTGACGACGACACGCTGGCGGCCGCCCTGGCCACCGGCTGTACCCGGGTCAATCTCGGCACGGCCGCCCTGGAGACCCCGGAGTGGGTCGCCGAGGTCATCGCCCGGCACGGCGACAGGATCGCGGTCGGTCTCGACGTACGCGGCACGACGTTGCGCGGCCGCGGCTGGACCCGCGACGGCGGCGACCTCTACGAGACGCTGGCACGCCTCGACTCCGAGGGCTGCGCCCGCTACGTGGTGACGGACATCGCCAAGGACGGCACGCTCCAGGGCCCCAACCTGGAGCTGCTGAGGAACGTGTGCGCGGCCACCGACCGTCCGGTCGTGGCGTCCGGCGGCATCTCCTCGCTGGACGACCTGCGGGCCGTCGCCGAACTGGTGCCGCTCGGCGTCGAGGGCTCGATCGTCGGAAAGGCTCTGTACGCGAAGGCGTTCACCCTGGAAGAGGCCCTGGAGGCGGTGGCCGAGTGAGCGAGGTGCGACGCGTGGCGACCGGTGCGCCCTGGGAGGACGCCTTCGGCTACTCCCGGGCGGTCGAGCTGCCCAACGGACTGGTGCTGGTCTCCGGCTGCACGTCGATCGTGGACGGCGAGATCGCCGGCGGCGGCCCCTACGAGCAGACGGTCAACGCCTTCAAGGTCGCGTTCGCGGCGCTGGAGCGGCTGGACCTGGGCCGGGAGGACATCGTGCGTACGCGCATGTACATCACCCACGCCCGGGACGTGGAGGACGTGGGGCGCGCGCACAAGGAGCTGTTCGACGCCGTCCGGCCCGCCGCCACGATGCTCATCGTGTCCGGTTTCGTCGACCCCAGCCTGGTCGTCGAGGTCGAGGTGGAGGCGTTCCGGGGGGGATCGGCATGACCCTGGCCGTACGCGTGATCCCCTGCCTGGACGTGGACAACGGCCGGGTCGTCAAGGGCGTCAACTTCCAGAACCTGCGCGACGCCGGAGACCCGGTCGAGATGGCCAAGGTCTACGACGCCGAGGGCGCCGACGAGCTGACGTTCCTGGACATCACCGCCTCGTCGGGCAACCGCGAGACCACCTACGACGTGGTGCGCCGCACGGCCGAGCAGGTGTTCATCCCGCTGACGGTCGGCGGCGGCGTCCGCACGGCCGAGGACGTGGACAGGCTGCTGCGGGCCGGCGCGGACAAGGTGGGCGTCAACACGGCGGCCATCGCCCGCCCCGAGCTCATCCGCGAGATCGCGGAGCGCTTCGGCAGGCAGGTGCTGGTCCTGTCCGTGGACGCCCGGCGCACGGAGTCCGGCTCCTTCGAGGTGACCACGCACGGCGGACGCAGGGGCACCGGCATCGACGCCGTCGAGTGGGCGCACCGGGCCGCCGAGCTGGGCGCGGGCGAGATCCTGCTCAACTCGATGGACGCCGACGGCACGAAGGACGGCTACGACCTGGAGATGATCGCGGCCGTGCGCAAGCACGTGAGTGTGCCCGTGATCGCCTCCGGGGGCGCCGGCCGGCTGGCCGACTTCGCGCCGGCCGTCGCGGCGGGCGCGGACGCGGTGCTCGCCGCCTCCGTGTTCCACTTCGGCGACCTGCGGATCGGCGAGGTCAAGGACGCCCTGCGGAAGGCGGGCCGGCCCGTCCGCTGAGGTCCGCTTCCGGTCCCTGAGCCCCGGCCACGCGGCCGGGGCTCTTTCTGCGGGCTGGGGGGCGGGTCGTCACCCTGTGCGCGAAGGACCTGCGCCGCGCAGAACTGCCGCACTGACCGATGCCCGTGCTGACCGGTCCCGGCCTGGGTGCGTCCCGGCCTGGACCGGTGCCCACCCGGGCCGGTGCCCACCCGGGCCCGGGTCCGCGTCCGCTCACGCCCTCGGCTGCGTCAGCTGGATCAGGTTGCCCACCTTGATCACGACCGTCACGGTCCTCTCGGACGCCGGGTCAGATACCGAGCTGCTTGGCCTCGTGCAGCCTCGTGATGGCGTCCTTCTCGCCGTCCAGCTCGACGTCGGCCGCGCTCTGCCGGCCGTGCACGAACAGCAGCAGCTCCGAGGGCTCGCCGGTGACCGTCACCACCGGCGTGCCCCGGTGGGCGACCGCCGTCTCGCCGTTCGGGCGCCGCAGCACCAGACCCGTCGGGACACCGCGGCCCATCAGCCGCGCGGTGCGCTCCAGGCGGGACCACAGGGCGTCCTGGAAGACCGGGTCCAGTTCGCGCGGCGCCCAGTCGGGGCGGGCCCGCCGGACGTCCTCGGTGTGGACGTAGAACTCGACCGTGTTCGACAGCTCGTCGACCTGCTTGAGGGAGAACGGCGAGAAACGCGGCGGGCCCGTACGGATCAGCTGGATCAGCTCCCCGTACGGCTTCTCCGCGAACTCCGCCATCACCCGTTCGAGGCGGGCGGCGAGCGGCTTGATGAGGATGCCGCCGGCGGCGTCGGGCCGGCGTTCGCGCACCACCACGTGCGCGGCGAGGTCGCGGGTGAGCCAGCCCTCGCAGAGGGTCGGGGCCTCCGGGCCCTCGGCCTCCAACAGGTCGGCGAGCAGAAGTCGTTCACGCTTGGCGAAAGTCGACATGACAGCCAGCGTACGACCGCGTCCGCGCCACGCCCACCCGTCGCGCGGACGACGCGCCGCGCGGGGGCGTCGCGGGGCCACTTCCAACCGGTGGACGGTTCCGCGGGAGTGTCGGTGGCGCGCGGCACAATGGCACCCATGACCAGCACGCCCAAACCCAGCAGCCTCCACCCCGAGATCGCCGCGCGCCTCAGGCGCAGCGCCGACGGGCTCGTCCCCGCCATCGCCCAGCAGTACGACACCGGTGAGGTGCTCATGCTCGGCTGGATGGACGACGAGGCGCTGCACCGCACCCTGACGACCGGCCGCTGCACCTACTGGTCGCGCAGCCGTCAGGAGTACTGGGTGAAGGGCGACACCTCCGGCCACGTCCAGCACGTCAAGTCCGTCGCGCTGGACTGCGACGCCGACACCGTGCTCGTGCGCGTCGACCAGGTGGGCGCCGCCTGCCACACCGGGGACCGGACCTGCTTCGACGCCGACGTGCTGCTCAAGGACGCCGGTTCCGGCGCACCGGCCGCGGATCAGTAGGGTCAGCCGCCATGGATCTCGACACGTTCCGCAAGCTGGCCGGCGACCGACGGGTCGTCCCCGTCACCCGCAAGCTCCTCGCCGACGGCGACACCCCGGTCGGGCTGTACCGCAAGCTCGCCGCCGAGCGCCCCGGCACCTTCCTGCTGGAGTCCGCGGAGAACGGCCGTACCTGGTCCCGCTACTCCTTCGTGGGCGTCCGCTCGGCGGCCACCCTCACCGCACGCGACGGCCAGGCGCACTGGCTCGGCACCCCGCCCGTCGGCGTCCCGGTCGACGGTGACCCGCTCGCCGCCCTGCGCGCCACCATCGAGACCCTGCACACCCCCCACCAGGAGGGCCTGCCGCCGTTCACCGGCGGCATGGTCGGCTACCTCGGCTACGACATCGTGCGCCGCCTGGAGAAGATCGGCCCCGGCGAACGCGACGACCTGCGGCTCCCCGAGCTGACCATGCTGCTGACCAGCGACCTCGCCGTCATGGACCACTGGGAGGGCTCGGTCCTGCTGATCGCCAACGCGATCAACCACAACGACCTCGACACGGGCGTGGACGAGGCGTACGCCGACGCGGTGGCCCGGCTCGACGCCATGGAGGCGGACCTGTCCCGCCCGGTCACCCAGCCGCCCGCCGTACTCCCGCCCTCCGAACTGCCTCCGTACACGGCCCTGTGGGGCGGTGCCGACTTCCAGGCGGCCGTCGAGGACGTCAAGGAGCGCATCCGCGCGGGGGAGGCGTTCCAGGTCGTACCGTCGCAGCGCTTCGAGACGCCGTGCACGGCGAGCGCGCTGGACGTCTACCGCGTCCTCAGGGCGACCAACCCCTCGCCGTACATGTACCTGTTCCGCTTCGAGGGCTTCGACGTCGTCGGCTCGTCGCCGGAGGCCCTGGTCAAGGTCGAGGACGGACGGGCGATGGTCCACCCCATCGCCGGCACCCGGCACCGCGGGGCGACCCCGCAGGAGGACCAGGCCCTGGCCGACGAACTGCTCGCCGACCCCAAGGAGCGCGCCGAGCACCTGATGCTCGTCGACCTCGGCCGCAACGACCTCGGACGGGTCTGCGAGCCCGGCTCGGTCGAGGTCGTCGACTTCATGTCCGTCGAGCGGTACTCCCACGTCATGCACATCGTGTCGACGGTGACGGGCCGGGTCGCGCACGGCCGTACCGCCTTCGACGTGCTCACCGCCTGCTTCCCGGCGGGCACCCTGTCCGGCGCCCCCAAGCCCCGCGCGATGCAGATCATCGACGAACTGGAGCCGTCCCGGCGGGGGTTGTACGGCGGCTGCGTCGGCTATCTCGACTTCGCGGGCGACTCCGACACCGCCATCGCCATCCGCACCGCCCTGCTCCGGGACGGCACCGCCTACGTCCAGGCGGGCGCCGGCATCGTCGCCGACTCCGACCCGGTCGCCGAGGACACCGAGTGCCGCAACAAGGCGGCCGCGGTGCTCCGCGCGGTC
This sequence comes from Streptomyces sp. NPDC043878, assembly GCF_056435735.1. NCBI lineage: Bacteria > Bacillati > Actinomycetota > Actinomycetes > Kitasatosporales > Streptomycetaceae > Streptomyces > Streptomyces sp. NPDC043878. The sequence continues at coordinate 162,719 of NZ_JBWKDW010000013.1, read as the reverse complement.
CACACGGCCAACCGGCTGGGCGGGTAGAGCGTCCACCGTTCGAACAGTGGGGCGCTTATCACGTGAACCCCGGGTGCCGGTTCGCCCGGGGTTCAGGCGATAGTGGACTCGTGACTGCCGTACCGCACCCTCGTTCCGAAGCCGCGCCCGCCCAGGCCGGCCGCCGAAGTCTCGCCGTCGCCCTGCTGAGCGGAGCGCTCGGCGCGGCCGTGGCGCTGCTGGCCACCCGCCAGCAGTGGGCGCGGGGCACCGCCACGGTGGCCGGCGGTGACTTTCCGCTGACCGCCAGCGGCAGCGACGTCTCGGGCGTTCCCGCGGCCCTCGCCATAGTGGGCCTCGCCGCGCTCGTCGCCGTCTTCGCCGTCCGCAGGGCGGGCCGTTTCCTGGTCGCCGGTCTGCTCGCGCTCTCCGGCGCGGGCATCGTCGCCGCGGCCCTGCTCGGCGTCTCCGACAGCAGCGCCCTGGACGACAAGGCCGCGAAGGCGTCCGGGGACACCTCGGCCACCGTCGACGCGCTCACCCACACCGCCTGGCCCTACGTCGCGGTCGTCGGCGGCGTGCTGATCCTGCTCGCCGGGCTGCTCGCGCTGCGCTACGGCCGGCTGTGGCCCGCGATGTCGGGCCGCTACGAGCGCTCCGGCGCGCCCCGGCCGCGGCGCCGGGCGCCCGCCGTGCATCCCGACCGGCCCGAGGACATGTGGAAGGCGCTCGACCGCGGCGAGGACCCCACCGGCGCCTAGGCGTCCCGGGCGGTTCCCGCCGCCGGCGTCCCCCGGCGGGGCGCCTCGGACACGGCCCGGGGGACGCCGCCGTGGCGGAGTCGCCGTAGCGGAGTCCCGTACCCCCCGGACACCGCCCCCCGCCCGGGTGCGGGACAATGAGCACGAGCGTCCGGCTCAGACACGTACACAGCAACGAGGAGCAAGTCATGGCGGGCAGCAGCCACGGTCACACCCCGGCCGCCTGGACCGGTGTCATCATCGCCTTCATCGGCTTCTGCGTCGCGGGCGCCTTCATGGTGATGGCGTCCCCGGCGGGTTTCTGGGCGGGCATGGCGATCGTGGTCCTCGGCGGTGTCGTCGGCGGCATCATGCGCGCGATGGGCATGGGCATGCCGAAGGAGACCCACCCGGTGCACCAGGGCGCCGGCCAGCGTGAGCCCGCGGGCGCCGAGGGCTGAGAAGCCGTAGCGGCAGGTGTCAGGGGCGGTCCGGCAGGCGTGCCGGGCCGCCCTTTCACGCGCGCGGGCGGACCAGGTGCGAGTCGACACCGCCAGCCGTCCCTTCACGCGCGCGGTCCGGCAGGCGTGCCGGGCCGCCCTTCACGCGCGCGGGCGGGTCCGGTGCAGGCCGGCGCCGCCAGCCGCCCCCGCTGCCGCCCCTTCACGCGCGCGGGGCGGTCCGGCGGGGCACAATGCCAGCGTGAACGCCGACAGCGAGAGCGTGGGCGCCGACGGCCGGACCGCGCCGCCGTCCGGCGCGCGGAGTGCCGTCCCGGGCGGGACGACGGCCGGCGTCCGGGCCGTGGCGGAACGGCTGGCCGTGCCCGCGGGCATCCTCGCGGCCGTCGCCGGGGCCTTCGCCTACGTGGGGACCGTGGACCCCAACCAGCCCGGCCACTACCCGGCCTGCCCCCTGCTGCGCTTCACCGGGATCTACTGCCCCGGCTGCGGCGGCCTGCGCGGTGCTCACGCCCTGGTGCACGGCGACCTCGCGGGGGCCCTCACGGACAACGCCCTGGCCGTCGCGGGCTACGCCGTCTTCGCGGTGGTGTGGACCGTCTGGGTGGTCCGCTCGCTGCGCGGCCGGCCGCCGCGGATCGAACTCGGCCCCGTGCACCTGTGGAGCCTCGGCGCGTTGCTGCTGGTCTTCACCGTTGTCCGGAACCTGCCGTTCGGCGGCCGGCTGCACCCTTGATCAACTCACGAACGTCCAGGTGGTGGGACCGGCGTCAACCGGATGTGAGGGCTTCGCCTTCCTGCGGATACCATCGCAAGTGACCATCGGGTTTCGTCATCGGTTCGATTCGACGAGGTGGCCGGTGGCCGGAAGGCAACCGCTTTAACAGTCAACCGTCTGGAAGGGGGCCTCTCGCGTGAGTGTGCTCGACGAGATCATCGACGGCGTCCGTGCCGACCTCGCGGAACGGCAGGCGCGCGTCAGCCTCGACGAGCTCAAGGAGCGCGCGGCGAAGGCTCCCGCGGCCAAGGACGGGGTCGCCGCGCTGCGCGGCGAGGGCGTCAAGGTCATCTGCGAGGTCAAGCGTTCCAGCCCGTCCAAGGGTGCGCTGGCCGCCATCGCCGACCCCGCCCGGCTCGCCGCGGACTACGAGGCCGGCGGCGCGGCCGTCATCTCCGTGCTCACCGAGCAGCGCCGCTTCGGCGGCTCGCTGGCGGACCTGGAGGCGGTCCGCGCACGCGTGGACATTCCCGTGCTGCGCAAGGACTTCATCGTCACCTCGTACCAGCTGTGGGAGGCCCGGGCCTACGGCGCCGACCTCGCGCTGCTCATCGTCGCCGCCCTCGACCAGCCCGCGCTGGAGAGCCTGATCGAGCGCGCCGAGTCCATCGGGCTCACGCCGATCGTCGAGGTCCACGACGAGGACGAGGTCGACCGCGCGATGGACGCCGGCGCCAAGATCATCGGTGTCAACGCGCGTAACCTCAAGACCCTCGAGGTCGACCGCACGACGTTCGAGCGGCTGGCCCCCGAGATCCCCGCCCACCTCGTCAAGATCGCCGAGTCCGGGGTCCGCGGGCCGCACGACCTCATCGCCTACGCCAACGCCGGCGCCGACGCCGTCCTGGTCGGCGAGTCCCTCGTCACCGGCCGCGACCCCAAGTCCGCGGTCGCCGACCTGGTGGCGGCGGGCGAACACCCCGCACTGCGGCACGGCCGGGGCTGACCGGTGCCCCTCGCCGGCCGGGCCCTCCTCGCCGACCGTCCGGGCTCCGGCCCGGGCGGCGCGGCAGGGTGCCCGCGGCCGGCCGCCGGCCGGGACTCGGACGGCGACACGAGCGGCGGCACGCCGGTAGAGTCGCCCGCGATGTTCTCGATCACCATGACGACCAGGGACCCCTATGCCCGTCTCGCCCGCGGCTGCCGTCCGCGCGGCTGCCGGGCACCCGCGCGGCGGGTGCACGGGCGACGCGTGCGGTACGTCATCGGTGACGAGCCGGGCCAGGTCAACGGCATGCGATGGCGTTCCCCGGGGGGCGCGGGGAACCACGCGACCGACAGTCCCGGCCGGCCCGTCGCCGGCTGAGCACCCCCGCCCCCACGGCGACTGTTCTTCCACACACTCACCGTGAGGTTTCCGCATGCCCAGCGAGTTCTTCCTTCCCGACCCCGAGGGCCGGGTGCCCAGCGCCGAGGGCTACTTCGGCGCGTTCGGCGGCAAGTTCATCCCGGAGGCGCTCGTCGCCGCCGTGGACGAGGTCGCCGTCGAGTACGACAAGGCCAAGTCGGACCCCGAGTTCGCCCGCGAGCTCGACGACCTGCTCGTCCACTACACCGGCCGCCCCAGCAGCCTCACCGAGGTGCCGAGGTTCGCCGAACACGCCGGTGGCGCCCGGGTGTTCCTCAAGCGCGAGGACCTCAACCACACCGGCTCCCACAAGATCAACAACGTGCTCGGCCAGGCCCTCCTCACCCGGCGGATGGGCAAGACGCGCGTCATCGCGGAGACCGGCGCCGGCCAGCACGGCGTCGCCACCGCCACCGCCTGCGCCCTGTTCGGCCTCGAGTGCACCATCTACATGGGCGAGATCGACACGCGGCGCCAGGCGCTCAACGTGGCCCGGATGCGCATGCTCGGCGCCGAGGTCGTCGCCGTGAAGTCCGGCAGCCGCACCCTCAAGGACGCGATCAACGAGGCGTTCCGCGACTGGGTCGCCAACGTCGACCGCACCCACTACCTCTTCGGCACGGTGGCCGGACCGCACCCGTTCCCGGCCATGGTGCGCGACTTCCACCGCGTCATCGGCGTCGAGGCGCGCCGCCAGCTGCTGGAGCGCGCCGGCCGGCTGCCCGACGCCGCCGTCGCCTGCGTCGGCGGCGGCTCCAACGCCATCGGCCTCTTCCACGCGTTCATCCCGGACTCCGGCGTACGCCTGATCGGCTGCGAGCCCGCCGGACACGGGGTCGAGACCGGCGAGCACGCGGCCACCCTGACCGCGGGCGAGCCCGGCATCCTGCACGGCTCCCGTTCCTACGTCCTGCAGGACGACGAGGGCCAGATCACCGAGCCGTACTCCATCTCGGCCGGCCTGGACTACCCCGGCATCGGACCCGAGCACTCCTACCTCAAGGACACCGGCCGCGCCGAGTACCGCGCGGTCACCGACGACGCGGCCATGCAGGCCCTGCGCCTGCTGTCGCGCACCGAGGGCATCATCCCGGCCATCGAGAGCGCCCACGCGCTGGCCGGCGCCCTCGAAGTCGGCAGGGAGCTGGGCGGGGACGGGCTGATCGTGGTCAACCTGTCCGGCCGCGGCGACAAGGACATGGACACCGCCGCCCGCTACTTCGGGCTGTACGACACCGACGCCGAGGTCGCCGCCGACGCGGACGGCGACATCGCCGAGATCGAGGGAGACGCCAAGTGAGCGGGAACATCCGGCTGCTGAGCGACACCCTCGCCGCCGCCAGGGCGGAGGAACGCTCCGCCCTCATCGCCTACCTCCCGGCCGGCTTCCCGACCGTGGACGGCGGCATCGAGGCGATCAAGGCCGTCTTCGACGGCGGCGCCGACGTCGTCGAGGTGGGGCTGCCGCACAGCGACCCCGTCCTGGACGGCCCGGTCATCCAGACCGCCGACGACATCGCCCTGCGCGGCGGGGTCAGGATCGCCGACGTGCTGCGCACGGTCCGCGAGGCGTTCGACGCCACCGGCAAGCCGGTGCTCGTGATGACGTACTGGAACCCGGTCGACCGCTACGGCGTCGAGCGGTTCACCGCCGAACTGGCCGAGGCGGGCGGGGCCGGCTGCATCCTGCCCGACCTGCCCGTCCAGGAGTCGGCGCTGTGGCGGGAACACGCCGACAAGCACGGGCTCGCCACGGTCTTCGTGGTCGCGCCCAGCAGCAAGGACGAGCGGCTCGCCCGGATCACCGCGGCGGGCAGCGGCTTCGTGTACGCCGCCTCGCTGATGGGCGTCACCGGCACCCGCGCGTCGGTCGGCGCGCAGGCCCAGGACCTGGTGGAGCGCACCCGGGCCACGAACCCCGCGCTGCCGGTCTGCGTCGGACTCGGCGTGTCCGACGCGGCGCAGGCCGCCGAGGTCGCCGGCTTCGCCGACGGCGTGATCGTCGGCTCGGCCTTCGTGAAGCGGATGCTGGACGCCCCGGACCACGCGGCGGGGATCGAGGCGGTCCGCGCCCTCGCCGGCGACCTCGCGAAGGGCGTCCGCGGCCAGGTCTGACGGCGGGCGGAAACAGGCAGGAGAACAGGGCGCCCACGGGTGGCCGTCGCCCGGCATCGCGGGACGACGGCGGGCGGTCACTCGAACGGGTGGACCTGGGGCCGGGGAGGCGCGCTGCGCCTCCCCGGTTCGTTCTGCGGGGTGTGAGCGAGAAGAACCGTGAGGGAAAGCGCACCGCCCGTGAGCGGCTGGCGGTCGAGCGTGAGAAGCAGAAGTCCGCGCAGAAACGGCGGCGCGGACTGATCATCGGCGTGAGCGTCGTCGCAGTCCTCGGACTGGCGGCGGTGATCGGCGTGATCGCCGCCAACTCCGGCAAGGACGACGGCAGTGACTCGGCGGGCCCCGCCGTGGCACCGTCGGGGGCCAAGGGCAAGGACGCCCTCGCGATCCCGGTCGGCAAGGAGAGCGCCAGGTCGACGCTGACCGTCTGGGAGGACTTCCGCTGCCCGGCCTGCCAGGCATTCGAGACCGCGTACCGCCCGGTGATCCACGAACTGACGGACGCCGGACAGCTGAAGGTCGAGTACCACCTGGCGACCCTCATCGACGGCAACATGGGCGGCACCGGCTCCCGCAACGCGGCCAACGCCGCGGCCTGCGCACAGGACGCCGGGAAGTTCCCCGCCTTCCACGACGTGCTGTACGAGAACCAGCCGAAGGAGACCGACGACGCCTTCGCGCACAACAGCAAGCTCCTCGACCTCGCGGGCAAGGTCGACGGCCTGCTCACGCCGGTGTTCCGCCGCTGCGTGGCGGGCGGCACGCACAACAGCTGGGTGGCCAAGTCCCACCAGGCCTTCCAGGCGGGCGGGTTCAGCGGCACCCCGACGGTCCTGCTCGACGGCAGGAACATCTACCAGGACCGGACCATGACCCCGGCGAAGCTGAAGCAGCAGGTGCAGGAGGCCGCCAAGGGGTGAGCGGTTCCACCGTTCCCCCGTTATGGACCCGTAGCCGGGTGGCTTGCCGTGTGCCCCGCCCGGCAGGGTAGCGTCGACCCTGCCATGGACCTTTCCTTCATTCCCAGCCCTTCGCGCGGGGTGCTGTATCTCGGCCCCATTCCGCTGCGCGGCTACGCGTTCTGCATCATCATCGGTGTCTTCGTCGCGGTCTGGCTCGGCAACAAGCGCTGGATCGCCCGCGGCGGACGGGCCGGCACGGTGGCCGACATCGCTGTCTGGGCCGTGCCCTTCGGCCTCGTCGGCGGCCGGCTCTACCACGTGATCACGGACTACGAGCTGTACTTCAGCGCGGGCCGCGACTGGGTGGACGCCTTCAAGGTGTGGGAGGGCGGTCTCGGCATCTGGGGCGCGATCGCGCTCGGTGGACTCGGCGCCTGGATCGGCTGCCGGCGCCGGGGCATCCCGCTGCCCGCGTGGGCCGACGCCCTCGCCCCCGGTATCGCCCTCGCGCAGGCCATCGGCCGCTGGGGCAACTGGTTCAACCAGGAGCTGTACGGGAAGCCCACCGATCTGCCGTGGGCGCTGAAGATCACCTCCTCGACGGACGGCCGGGTGCCGGGCACCTACCACCCGACGTTCCTGTACGAGTCCCTGTGGTGCGTGGGTGTCGCGCTGCTCGTCATCTGGGCCGACCGCCGCTTCAGGCTGGGCCACGGGCGGGCGTTCGCGCTGTACGTCGCCGCCTACTGCGTGGGCCGCGCGTGGATCGAGTACCTGCGCGTCGACGACGCCCACCACATCCTCGGCCTGCGGCTCAACGACTGGACCGCGCTGATCGTGTTCGTCCTCGCGGTGACGTACATCGTGCTGTCCGCGAAGAAGCGCCCGGGCCGCGAAGTCGTCGTGGAGCCGGGTGCTCCTGACGGCGACACGGAGCCCGGAGCGGAGGCCGGGGACGAGGCGGAGGCCGAGGACGAGGACAAGGACGAGGACCGGGACCAGGTCAGGGGCGCGACGAAGGACACGGCCAAGGACACGGCCGAGTCCGGCGCCGATCCCGCCTCCGGTGCCCGGTCCCGGTCCAAGGCCCCGGACCGGCGGAAGGACCCGCTGCCGGGCACCGACGCGGAGGCACCCGCGGAGGAAGCGGAGCACACCGGCGAAGAGGCCAGGGACGAGGCCGGGTCGGCGAAGAAGAGCTGACGGCACGTTCACACCGATGGGGGCGCCCGGGAGAGGAATCCCGGGCGCCCCCATCGGTGTGAACACCCTCCGGCAGCCGCGGCGACGTCCGCGGCCTCAGCGTCTGCGGGCCAGGGACAGTGTCCGCCGGGCCGCGGCGACCACCGCCGCGTCGACGAAGCGCCCGTCCGGCAGCGCATGGGCGCCCTGGTCGCGCGTCGCGGCCTTCACGATCGACTCCGCCTGCTCGATCTCCCGCTCCGTGGGCAGGTAGGACCGCTCGATGACGGGGAGCTGGCACGGGTGGATGGCGGCCCGGCCGAGGAAGCCCAGGGCGCGGCCGTGCGCGCAGGACGCGGCGAGGCCCGCCAGGTCACGGATGTCGGGATGGACCGACTGGGACGGCGGGGCCAGACCGGCCGCCCTGGCCGCCACGACGATCCGGGAACGGGCCCAGTCGAGTCCCGTCTCCTCCCGTACGCCCAGGTCGGCCCGCAGGTCGGCCTCGCCGAGCGCGATGCCCCGCAGAGCAGGGTGGGCGGAGGCGATCGCGTAGGCGTGTTCGACGCCCAGGGCCGATTCGACGAGGGCGTACAGCGGGGGTGTCCCGTCGGCGGCACCGGCGGTGGCGCGCGCGACGCGGAGGATCTGCCCGGCTGTCGTCACCTTCGGCAGGCGAAGCCCGGACACCCCCGGGAGGCCGGCCATCGCCGTCAGGTCGCCGGCCCCCAGCGGACCGTCCAGCGCGTTCACCCGCACGTGGACCGGGACGGGCTGCGGCTGGGCGAGGAGTTCGGCGGTGGCCGCGCGCGCGTACTCCTTCCGGTCGGGGGCGACGGCGTCCTCCAGGTCGATGACGACGACGTCCGCGCCGGCGCCGAGCGCCTTGACGGCCAGGGCCGGCCGGTCGCCCGGTGCGTACAGCCAGGTCAGGGCAGCGGGGGTCATGTGGCTCCCGGTGCGCGGAGGGGGGCCGGCCCGGCGGGTGTGGCCGGGTGCTGCCGGGGCCGTGCCGTCGGGTGTGCGGTGACGCCGGCCGGGTGCTCGCGTGGGGTGTTCGGTGGCGGGGGCGGGCCGGGCGGAGTCGTGGACGTGTCGGTGGGGGTCGTAGCGCGGGGCCGGGTGCACGGGGTGGGTTGTGGGGCGGCGGGTGTCGTCGGGTGCGCGGTGTCGGCCCGCGGGGGGCCGGTGAGCGGGTGCCGGGTCACAGCGCTCCCTCGGTGCGCAGGGCGGCCAGGTCGGAGGCGGTCAGGCCGAGTTCGGTCAGGACCGCGTCGGTGTCCGCGCCGTGCGGGCGGCCCGCCCAGCGGATCGCGCCCGGTGTCGCGGAGAGCCGGAAGAGGACGTTCTGCATGCGCAGCGGGCCCAGTTCGGGGTCTTCGACGGTGGTGACGGTGTCGAGGGCCTGGTACTGAGGGTCCGTCATGACCTCCCGCACGTCCTGGATCGGGGCCACCGCGGCCTCCGCCTTCTCGAAGGCCGAGAGGACCTCCTCCCGGGTGCGCCGGGCGATCCAGGTGCCGACCGCCTCGTCCAGGATGTCGCTGTGGGCGGCCCGTTCGGCGCCCGTCCCGAACCAGGGTGCGTCGACCAGCTCGGGGCGGCCCACCAGGTGCATCACGCGTTCCGCCACCGACTGGGCGGACGTGGACACCGCCACCCAGCCGCCGTCGGCGGTCCGGTAGGTGTTGCGCGGGGCGTTGTTCTGGGAGCGGTTGCCGGTGCGGGGCTGGACGTGGCCGAGCTGGTCGTACCAGGTGGGCTGCGGGCCGAGGACGGTCAGGATCGGCTCGATGATCGCCATGTCGACGACCTGGCCCTCACCGGTGTGTTCACGGGCGGTGAGGGCCGTCATGACGGCGTAGGCCGTGGTGATGCCCGCGATGGAGTCGGCCAGGCCGAACGGCGGGAGGGTCGGGGGCGCGTCCGGTTCCCCGGTGATCGCGGCGAAGCCGCTCATCGCCTCCGCCAGGGTGCCGAACCCGGGGCGGTGCGCGTACGGGCCGAACTGGCCGAAGCCGGTGACCCGGGCGAGGACCAGGCGCGGGTTGACGGCGGAGAGCTCCGGCCAGCCCAGGTCCCATTTCTCCAGCGTGCCCGGCCGGAAGTTCTCGACGATCACGTCGGCCGTCGCCGCCAGCCGCAGCAGGGTCGCCCGGCCGCCCCGGGTCGACAGGTCGAGGGTGATGGTGCGCTTGTTGCGGCCCAGCAGTTTCCACCACAGACCCACCCCGTCCTTCGAGGGGCCGTGGCCGCGGGAGGGGTCCGGCTGCCTGGGGTGCTCGACCTTGATGACCTCGGCGCCGAAGTCGCCGAGCAGGGTGGCGCAGAGCGGGCCGGCGAAGAGGGTGGCGAGGTCGAGGACGCGGAGGCCGGTCAGCGGCGGCCGGCCGGGGGGTCGGCGGGTCACGCGGGGCACCGCGCGGCGACCAGGTGCGGGTGCGTGCTGCCGGGCACGGCGGTGTGCGTCATGGGCGGGGTGCCTCCAGCGGGACGAGGGCGTGGGTGAGGTGGGCCAGCGTGTCGAAGCCGACGCCGTCGAAGTCGCCGACGCTGGTCGACAGGCGGTTCTTGAGGGGCGCCGTCCACCGGTCGGGCAGGGCGGAGGGGGCGCCGGCGAGGAGACCGGCGACGCTTCCGGCGGTGGCGCCGTTGGAGTCGGTGTCCCAGCCGCCGGACACGGCACGGCAGACGGAGCCGGTGAAGTCACCGTCCGCGTGGGTGAGGGCGGCGGCGATGAGCGCGGTGTTGGGGACGGCGTGGACCCAGTGGTGGGTGGCCGCGTAGGTGGCGTGCAGCGCGTCGACCACGGCGTCGAAGTCCTCGTGGGCCGCGGCGGTCCGGACGGCGTGGCGGACGGCCCGGGCGAGCCGGGAGGCGGGCGGTACGACGGTCAGGCCGGTGCGCAGGCACGCGTGGACGTCGTTCGTTCCGGTGGTGGCGGCGGCGATCACGGCCGCCGTGAACATCGCCGCGTGCACACCGCTGCCGGTGTGCGTGAGAGTGGCGTCCCGGTGGGCCTGTTCCGCGGCGGCAGCCGGGTCGCCGGGGTTGGTCCAGCCGTGGATGTCGGCGCGGATCAGGGCGCCGATCCATTCCCGGAACGGGTTGCGGTGGCGGGCCGTGTGCGGCGGCTCCAGGCCGCACAGCAGGTTGCGGTAGGCGACACGTTCGGCGGTGAACGTGCGGCCGGCGGGGAGTTGACCGAGCCAGACCTCCGCCACGTCCTCGGTGCGGAAGTCCCGGCCGTGGCGTTGCAGCAGGAGCAGGTTCACCAGCGGGTAGTTGAGGTCGTCGTCCTCCGGCATGCCGTCGATGTTCTCGGCGAGGGAGGTGGACGCGGAACGGCGGTTCCACGGGTACTCGCCGAGCAGCCGGGGTGGCACCCCGCGGGCCGTGAAGTACGTGTTCAGGGGCCAGTTGCCGGTGGCCGCGGCGAGTCGGCGGATGCCCTCCAGGGGGAGCTTCTCGACGGGTTTGCCCAGCAGGCAGCCGACCGCGCGGCCCAGCCAGGCGGCCTCCAGGCGCGGCGCGGTGGGAGAGGCGGGCGGCCCGGCGGGCGGTGCCGGCCAGTCGGGGCACAGGGCCCTGATCGCCGGCAGGTCCGTCGGCTCACCGTCCGTCGACCCGCTGGGCAGGTCGCCCAGTTCGTCGAGCAGGTCCTCCGCGAGCAGCCGCAGGTACCGGGACACCGGGTGCGGTGACGCGCCCGCCCGCAGCGGGGCCTCGCCGCCGCCGCCGGCCGCCCGCCAGCGCGCCGCGACCGCCGAGTGTTCACGGCCGTCCAGTGCCGCCTGCCGCAGCTCGTGGCCCAGCAGGTCCTCCGGCTGTACCCAGGTCAGTCGGAGCATCGCGTGCCTCCCGTCGCGGGGTCCGCCGGCCGCGGGCCGCCGAGTGCGGTGAACGCCGCCTCGTGGGCGCGGCGGCGGCTCGTGTCACGGGTGAAGACCTCGCGGGTCACCTCGGTGAGTGTCCTGGCCGGCTGCCACAGGTCCAGCCGGCTGGCGTCCGCGACCGTCGTGGCCCACTCCTTCGGGACCGGTGAGCCCAGGGCGCCCGCGAGCGCGCCCGCCATCGTGGCGATCGAGTCGCAGTCGCGGCCGTAGTTGACCGCGCCCAGCACCGCGTGCCGGTAGTCGCCGCGCGCGACCAGCAACATGCCGAGCGCCACCGGGAGTTCCTCGATGGTGTGCAGGCGGGAGGGGCGGCGGGCGGCCAGGGAGGGCGCGCGGTAGTCGGGGCCCACCGTGTCGTAGGGGGCCACCGCCTGCCGCAGCGGCGCGAGCGCCGACTCGAAGTCCGTGTACCGGCCTGCCACTTCGCAGACCTTCTCGACCGCCGTCCGGGTGCCGTCCTTCGCCAGTGACAGACACGCGGTCACCACCGCGTCGGGGGTGGCGCCGGGCGCGCTCGCCGCGGCCACCGCCGCCGCGAACACGGCCGCCGCCTCACGGCCGTACGAGGACTGGTGCGCGCCGGCGACGTCCAGTGCCTCGGCGTACGCGCCCGCCGGATGGGCCGCGTTGACCAGGCCGACCGGCGCCATGTACATCGCCGCACCGCAGTTGACGATGTTGCCGACGCCGGCCTCGCGGGGGTCGGCGTGCCCGTAGTGGAGCCGGGCCACCAGCCACTTCTCCGCCAGGAAGATCCGGTGCAGCGGGAGCGCCTCCGACTCCAGCTCGGGGATCCAGCGGGGTGTGGTCATCAGGTCCGGGACCAGGTGGTCGGCGATCGCGTACGCGTCCAGGTGGTCGCGGACCCGGGCGTACACCCGTACCAGCGCGTGCGTCATCAGGGTGTCGTCGGTGACGTGGCCGTCGCCCTTGTGGTACGGCGCGACGGGCCGCGCGGTGCGCCAGGCGTCGCCGTTCCAGGGGCCGACCACGCCGTGCACACGACCGCCGTGCCGTTCCAGGATCTGCTCGGGGGAGTAGCCCTCGACGGGACCGCCCAGCGCGTCGCCGACGGCGGCTCCGACGAGCGCTCCGGTGATCCGCTCCTCCAGGCTGTCCGCCCGGGTTTCTTCGCTTTTGAGCGTCATGGCCGGAATCATCCTCCTGGTGTGGCCGGTTGTGTGGCTTCCAGGAGTCCGGCGAGTTCCACCAGGTCCGTTCCGGTGAGCCGGGGGAGTGCGCAGCCCGAGAGGGTGCGGCAGGTGTCCCGCCAGGACGCGGGGATCGACTCGCCGCCGCCGAGCGCGCCGGTCAGGGCGCCCGCCAGCGCCGGGGCGGAGTCCGCGACCCGGGACAGACAGGCGGCCGCGGGGACCGCCTCCGCGATCCGGCCGCCGGCCGCGACGGCCAGGGCCAGGGCGACCGGGACCGTCTCGGCGGCGGCGATTCCGTAGCTGTAGACGTGGTCGACGATGGTGTGTTCCAGCAGGGGGACCGCGGCGAAGGCGCTGTCCGCGTCGAGCGCCAGCTTCAGGGCCTCGCGGGCGTTGCGCCCGATCTCCGTCCCCTCGGGCAGCTCGGTGAGGGCCGCCGCCACGCACTCCTCCACCTGTGCCCCGGCGAGGGCGCGGGCGAGTGCGGCGGCCATCGCACGCGCGCCGTGCACCCCGTCGCCGTCCTGGGTGTAGCGGGCGTCGAACTCGGCCAGTTCGGCGGCGAGTCGGGGGTCGCCCGGGTGCGCGACGGCGAGCACGCAGGCCCGTACGCAGGCCGCGTCGTCGAAGTAGTGCGGGTTGTCGTGGCCGGTGGCGGGCGGGCGCAGGCCGGTGGCGAGGTTGCCGAGACCGGCGCGGACCGAGATGCGGGCGCGCATCGGCAGCACCGCCGACTCGATCTCGGGGGCGCGTTCGGCCGCCGCGGCCACCTCGCTGGCCAGGGCGTTCCAGGTCAGGTCGATCGCGGCGCGGGTCCTGCGCTCGCGGCTCAGGTCTCCGAGGACGCAGTCGTTGCCGGCCAGCAGCAGGGCCTCGGCGGAGAACACCGCCCACTCGGCGTCGTCGGAGGGACCGAGGCGCAGTGGTTCGGGCGGCTGGTTCAGCGCGATGGGCACGGGCAGCGTGGTCGTCGCGTTCTGCTCCGCGAAGGTGTCCAGTTCCCGGGTGAGGCGGCGGGTCCACTCGGGCATCCGCGCGGCCCGGTGCCGTGCGGCGGGCCAGCCGGCCGCGTCGCCCGCCGCGAGCCCCAGCAGGAGCCCCTCGACGCGGCGCGTCACGGCTGCGCCTCGGCGTCGTCCGCGGTCAGTACATAGGCGGCCGGGTCGGGCGGCGGCCACGCGTCCCGCCGTACGAGTTCCTCCCGCCGTACGCGTTCCTCGTGCCGTTCGGGACGCTCACGCCGTACGGCGTCGGGGGTGGTCGTGTTCGCGCCCCACTTGGCGCTCTCGTCGGGCGTGAGGAGTTCGGCGACGTCCAGGATGTGGTGGCCGGTCATGGAGGGCAGGCAGCTGCCGCGGGTCGGGCCGATGGCGGCGGCCCAGTCCGCGGGGATCGCCGAGAAGCCCTGCGTCGCGCCGGCCAGGGCGCCCGCCACCGCCGCCGTGGTGTCGGCGTCGCGGCCCATGTTCACCGCGCTCAGGACGGCCTCCCGGAAGTCGCCGTCGGCGGCGGCGTACGCGCCGAAGGCGAGGGCGACGGCCTCGGGGGCCAGGTCGGTCCAGGGGTAGCCGCCGATGACGACGGCGGAGCGGACCGCGCGTTCGCCGAGGTGGGCGACCGCCACGGCCCGGCGCAGTGAGCGGGCCGTCCACGAGTCGTCGGGGACGACCGCGAGGGCCGAGGCCACGACCGCCACGGTCGGGGCGCCCGCCATGGCCGCCGCGACACCCGCGGCGACCGCCTGTCCGCCGTAGATGCCCTCGCCCTCGTGGCTCACCGAGCCGTCGATGGCCACCAGCCGGGCCGCCTCGGCGGGGCGGCCGGCCGCGAACACGCCGAAGGGCGCGGCCCGCATGGCCAGGCCGTCGCTCCAGGCGTGCCGGTGCTGGGCGGAGATGGGGGCGGCGAGGCCGCGGCGCAGGTTCTCCAGCGTGCCGCGCTCGCTGAAACCCGCCCCCCGGAAGCGGCCCTCGTCGCGGTCGGCGATCCACTCGTGCCAGGCCGCCTCGACGTGGGCCGTGGTCAGCGCGGAGCCGTGCCGGGCCAGCAGGAGTCCGGAGAAGATCGCGTACTCGGTGTCGTCGGTGCCCGCGGGGTGCTCGGCGACGTACCCGGTGATACGGCCCCAGCGGGCGCGGATCTCGGAGGGCTTCAGGTTCTCCGCCGGTGCTCCGAGGGCGTCTCCGACGGCGAGTCCCAGCAGCGCGCCGCGGGCCCGCTCGCGGAGGCCGGCGGCGTTCCCGGGGGGCCCGAGTGGGGAACCGGAGGGAATGCAGGCGATCGATGCCATACGCGGCGTCTCCTCTCAAGGGCGCCTGTGCAGGCGTCTCAAGGGTGTGGACCCCCTTGCGGAACTGTCCCCGGTGCCGTGTTCGCCGCAGCCTCGCGCGCCCCGGTTCACCCGGTCGACATCTGTGCGCGCTCTACATCGGATGAGCGCCAGGTGGTAAAGCCGCAGGTTAGCCGAGCCTTTCCTTGCTGGCGGGAAGGAATGACGGGGCGTAGGTTGTGTGTTGTAAAAAAGTAGAACTCGTCCAAACTTAGCTTTGCCTAAGCTTTCCTGGGGGACCGGATGGCCATCATCGAGACCGAAGCCGCGCTGCACGAGGCGCACCGCGACAACCACACCCACCGCGACGTGACCGGCGGCTGGCTGCGCCCCGCCGTCTTCGGCGCGATGGACGGCCTGGTCTCCAACCTCGCCCTGATGACCGGTGTCGCGGGCGGTTCGGTCGGTCACCAGACCCTGGTCATCACCGGGCTCGCCGGCCTGGCCGCCGGCGCCTTCTCGATGGCCGCCGGCGAGTACACCTCCGTGGCCTCCCAGCGTGAACTGGTCGAGGCCGAACTGGACGTGGAGCGGCGGGAGCTGAAGAGGCACCCCCAGGACGAGGAGGCCGAACTCGCCGCCCTCTACCAGGCGCGTGGCGTGGAGCCCGCGCTCGCCCGCGAAGTGGCCCGGCAGCTGTCGCAGGACCCGGAGCAGGCCCTGGAGATCCACGCCCGCGAGGAGCTCGGCATCGACCCGGGCGACCTGCCCTCGCCGCTGGTCGCGGCCGTGTCCTCCTTCGGCGCCTTCGCGCTGGGCGCGCTGCTCCCGGTGCTGCCGTACCTGCTGGGCGCGACCGCGCTGTGGCCCGCGGTGCTGCTGGCGCTGTTCGGGCTCTTCGCCTGCGGCGCCGTGGTAGCCAGGGTGACCGCGCGCAGCTGGTGGTTCAGCGGGCTGCGGCAGCTCGCCCTCGGCGGTGCGGCGGCCGGTGTGACGTACGCCCTCGGCGGTCTGTTCGGAACCGCCGTAGGATAGCGCGGCCAGGAATTATGCGGAGGGCCGCATAAGTAGCCGTTACTCGCGGGTTTCGAACGGTTAACCACCGGGCATGAGCCGTAAGCACTGTGGGCAATGAGGCCTGCCGCGCATCCGCGGGACGGGCGACGACGTCCTTCCTGCCCGCGGTCCGAAGGACATCGATCTGTCCCTGTCGGTCCCCATAGCTTCCACCGCCGGGCGTGGTACCCCCGCCACGCACCCGCGGTGTCCGCATGTTGGAACGGAGTATCCGGTTCCCGAGAACCGCTCCATCATGTAACCTGCACGAAATTTTGCACTCACGCAGAGGGCCAACGTCGTCCCTCGGCACATGCATATGCCAGAGACGACGACGGGAGAGCCGATGCGTACGCCGCGCCAGCCGTCCCAGCACTCCGGGAATGGCCAGAAGTGGTCCTTCATGGATGCTCGCCCTGCTGCGCAGGGTATGTACGACCCCCGCAACGAGCACGACGCCTGCGGCGTCGGCTTCGTGGCCACCCTCACCGGCGAGGCGAGCCACGCGCTGGTCGAGCAGGCGCTCACGGTGCTGCGCAACCTGGAGCACCGCGGTGCCACCGGTTCCGAGCCCGACTCGGGTGACGGCGCCGGGATCCTCTCCCAGGTGCCCGACGCCTTCTTCCGCGAGGTGGCCGAATTCGAGCTGCCCGCGGCCGGCGCCTACGCCGTCGGCATCGCCTTCCTTCCCCAGGACGGCGCCGACGCGCCCGTCTCACGCATCGAGACGATCGCCGCTGACGAGGGCCTCACCGTGCTCGGCTGGCGCGAGGTCCCGACCGCGCCCGGACTGCTCGGCGCCACCGCCCGCTCGACGATGCCCGCCTTCCGCCAGATCTTCGTCGCCGACGCGGCCGCGACGCCCGCCACGGGCATCGCCCTCGACCGCAAGGCGTTCGTGCTGCGCAAGCGCGCCGAGCGCGAGGCCGGGGTCTACTTCCCGTCGCTGTCCGCGCGGACCATCGTCTACAAGGGCATGCTGACCACCGGCCAGCTCGAACCCTTCTTCCCGGACCTGTCCGACCGCCGCTTCGCCTCCGCCATCGCCCTCGTCCACTCGCGTTTCTCGACGAACACCTTCCCGTCCTGGCCGCTCGCACACCCGTACCGTTTCGTCGCGCACAACGGCGAGATCAACACGGTCAAGGGCAACCGCAACTGGATGGCGGCCCGCGAGTCCCAGATCGTGTCCGACCTGTTCGGCGACCAGGAGAAGATCGAGCGGATCTTCCCGATCTGTACGCCCGACGCCTCCGACTCGGCGTCCTTCGACGAGGTGCTCGAACTCCTGCACCTGGGCGGCCGTTCGCTGCCGCACTCCGTGCTGATGATGATCCCGGAGGCGTGGGAGAACCACGCGTCCATGGAGTCGGCCCGCCGCGCCTTCTACCAGTTCCACTCCACGATGATGGAACCCTGGGACGGCCCGGCCTGCGTCACCTTCACCGACGGCACCCAGGTCGGTGCCGTGCTCGACCGCAACGGCCTGCGCCCTGGCCGCTACTGGGTCACCGACGAGGGCCTGGTCGTCCTCGGCTCCGAGGTCGGCGTCCTCGACATCGACCCCGCGAAGGTCGTCCGCAAGGGCCGGCTGCAGCCCGGCCGGATGTTCCTCGTCGACACCGCCGAGCACCGCATCATCGAGGACGACGAGATCAAGGCCGGCCTCGCCGACGACAAGCCCTACGCGGAGTGGCTGGAGGCCGGCGAGATCGAGCTCTCCGACCTGCCCGAGCGTGAGCACATCGTCCACACCCACGCCTCGGTCACCCGCCGCCAGCAGACCTTCGGCTACACCGAGGAAGAGCTGCGCGTCCTCGTCGCGCCGATGGCCAAGACCGCCGCGGAGCCGATCGGCTCGATGGGCACGGACTCGCCCATCGCCGCGCTGTCCGAGCGCCCCCGGCTGCTCTTCGACTACTTCACCCAGCTGTTCGCGCAGGTCACCAACCCGCCGCTGGACGCCATCCGCGAGGAACTCGTCACCTCGCTGCGCTCCTCGCTCGGCCCGCAGGGCAACCTGCTCGACCCGACCGCCGCGTCCTGCCGCAGCGTCGTCCTGCCGTTCCCCGTCATCGACAACGACGAGCTCGCCAAGCTCATCCACGTCAACGCCGACGGCGACATGCCGGGCTTCAAGGCGGCGACCCTCTCGGGCCTCTACCGCGTCTCGGGCGGCGGCGACGCCCTCGCCGCCCGCATCGACGAGATCTGCGCGGAGGCCGACGCCGCCATCGACAACGGCGCCCGGCTGATCGTCCTGTCGGACCGCCACTCCGACGCCGAGCACGCGCCGATCCCCTCCCTGCTGCTCACCGCGGCCGTCCACCACCACCTCATCCGCACCAAGCAGCGCACCCAGGTGGGCCTGCTGGTCGAGGCCGGGGACGTGCGCGAGGTCCACCACGTGGCCCTGCTGATCGGCTTCGGCGCCGCCGCGGTCAACCCGTACCTGGCGATGGAGTCGGTGGAGGACCTGGTCCGCGCCGGCACCTTCCTGCCCGGGATCGAGCCCGAACAGGCCATCCGCAACCTGATCTACGCCCTCGGCAAGGGCGTCCTGAAGGTCATGTCCAAGATGGGCATCTCGACGGTCGCCTCCTACCGCGGCGCCCAGGTCTTCGAGGCGGTCGGCCTGGACGACGCGTTCGTCACCCGCTACTTCAGCGGCACGGCCACCAAGATCGGCGGCGTCGGCATCGACGTCATCGCCAAGGAGGTCGCCGCCCGCCACGCGAAGGCGTACCCGGCCAGCGGCATCGCGCCCGCGCACCGCGCCCTCGACATAGGCGGCGAGTACCAGTGGCGCCGCGAGGGCGAGCCGCACCTGTTCGACCCGGAGACGGTCTTCCGCCTCCAGCACTCGACCCGCGCCAACCGCTACGACATCTTCAAGAAGTACACGGACCGGGTGAACGAGCAGTCCGAGCGACTGATGACGCTGCGCGGCCTGTTCGGCTTCAAGTCCGGCGTCGACGGCCGTCAGCCGATCTCCCTGGACGAGGTCGAGCCGGTCAGCGAGATCGTCAAGCGCTTCTCCACCGGCGCCATGTCGTACGGCTCCATCTCCAAGGAGGCGCACGAGACCCTCGCCATCGCCATGAACCAGCTGGGCGGCAAGTCCAACACCGGTGAGGGCGGCGAGGACCCGGACCGCCTGTACGACCCGGCGCGCCGCTCCAGCATCAAGCAGGTCGCCTCCGGCCGCTTCGGTGTGACCTCCGAGTACCTGGTCAACGCGGACGACATCCAGATCAAGATGGCCCAGGGCGCCAAGCCCGGCGAGGGCGGCCAGCTGCCCGGCCACAAGGTCTACCCGTGGGTCGCCAGGACCCGGCACAGCACCCCCGGTGTCGGTCTGATCTCCCCGCCGCCGCACCACGACATCTACTCCATCGAGGATCTCGCCCAGCTGATCCACGACCTCAAGAACGCGAACCCGCAGGCGCGCATCCACGTCAAGCTGGTCTCCGAGGTCGGTGTCGGCACGGTCGCCGCAGGTGTCTCCAAGGCGCACGCGGACGTCGTCCTCATCTCCGGCCACGACGGCGGCACGGGCGCCTCCCCGCTCACCTCGCTGAAGCACGCGGGCGGCCCCTGGGAGCTCGGTCTCGCCGAGACCCAGCAGACCCTGCTGCTCAACGGCCTGCGCGACCGGATCGTCGTCCAGACCGACGGCCAGCTCAAGACCGGCCGGGACGTCGTCATCGCCGCGCTGCTCGGCGCCGAGGAGTTCGGTTTCGCGACCGCGCCGCTCGTCG
Organism: Streptomyces sp. NPDC043878; assembly: GCF_056435735.1. Lineage (NCBI taxonomy): Bacteria > Bacillati > Actinomycetota > Actinomycetes > Kitasatosporales > Streptomycetaceae > Streptomyces > Streptomyces sp. NPDC043878. The sequence goes on along the minus strand of NZ_JBWKDW010000013.1, from coordinate 143,078 downwards.
TCTCCGGCTGCGTCATGATGCGCGTCTGCCACCTGGACACCTGCCCGGTCGGCATCGCCACCCAGAACCCGGTGCTGCGCGAGAGGTTCGCCGGCAAGGCCGAGTACATCGTGAACTTCTTCCGGTTCATCGCCGAAGAGGTCCGCGAGATCCTCGCCGAGCTGGGCTTCCGCACCATCGAGGAGGCCGTCGGCCACGCCGAGGCCCTCGACGTGACCCGCGCCGTCAACCACTGGAAGGCGCAGGGCCTGAACCTGGCCCCCCTCTTCCACGTGCCCGAGCTGCCCGAGGGCGCGGCCCTGCACCGGGTCGTCTCGCAGGACCACGGCCTGGAGAAGGCGCTCGACAACGAGCTGATCAAGCTCGCCGCCGACGCCCTCGCCGCGGACTCGCAGGCCGACGCCCAGCCGGTGCGCGCCCAGGTCGCCATCCGCAACATCAACCGCACGGTCGGCACCATGCTCGGCCACGAGGTGACGAAGAAGTTCGGCGGTGCGGGCCTGCCCGACGACACCATCGACATCACCTTCACCGGCAGCGCGGGACAGTCCTTCGGCGCCTTCCTGCCGCGCGGTGTCACCCTGCGCCTGGAGGGCGACGCCAACGACTACGTGGGCAAGGGCCTTTCCGGCGGGCGGGTGATCGTCCGCCCCGACCGGGCCGCCGACCACCTCGCCGAGTACTCGACGATCGCCGGCAACACCATCGCCTACGGCGCCACCGGCGGCGAGCTGTTCCTGCGCGGCCGTAGCGGCGAGCGCTTCTGCGTCCGCAACTCCGGCGCGACGGTCGTCTCCGAGGGCGTGGGCGACCACGGCTGCGAGTACATGACCGGCGGTCACGCGGTCGTCCTCGGCGAGACGGGCCGCAACTTCGCGGCCGGCATGTCCGGTGGCGTCGCCTACGTCATCGACCTGAACCGCGACCACGTCAACGTCGGCAACGCCGACGCCGTCGAGGAGCTGGACGACACCGACAAGCGGTGGCTGCACGACGTGGTGCGCCGGCACGCCGAGGAGACCGGCTCGACGGTCGCCGGGAAGCTGCTCGCCGAGTGGACCGTGTCCGTGGAGCGCTTCAGCAAGATCATCCCCCGCACGTACAAGGCAGTGCTCGCCGCCAAGGACGCCGCCGAGCGAGCCGGTCTCTCCGAGACCGAGATCACCGAGAAGATGATGGAGGCGGCGACCAATGGCTGATCCCAAGGGCTTTCTCAACCACGGGCGCGAGGTCGCCAGGTCCCGCCCGGTGGACGTGCGCCTCAAGGACTGGAACGAGGTCTACGTCCCCGGCTCCCTGCTGCCGATCATCAGCAAGCAGGCCAGCCGCTGCATGGACTGCGGCATCCCGTTCTGTCACAACGGCTGTCCGCTCGGGAACCTGATCCCCGAGTGGAACGACTACGCCTACCGCGAGGACTGGGCGGCCGCCTCCGAGCGCCTGCACGCCACGAACAACTTCCCGGAGTTCACCGGCCGGCTGTGCCCCGCTCCCTGCGAGTCGGCGTGTGTGCTCGGCATCAACCAGCCGCCGGTCACCATCAAGAACGTCGAGGTCTCGATCATCGACAAGGCGTGGGAGACCGGTGACGTCGCCGCGCAGGCCCCCGAGCGCCTGTCCGGCAAGACCGTCGCCGTGATCGGCTCGGGCCCGGCGGGTCTCGCCGCCGCCCAGCAGCTCACGCGGGCCGGTCACACCGTCGCCGTCTACGAGCGCGCGGACCGCATCGGCGGGCTCCTCCGGTACGGCATCCCCGAGTTCAAGATGGAGAAGCGGCACATCAACCGCCGTATCGAGCAGATGCGCGCGGAGGGCACCCGTTTCCGCACGGGCATCGAGATCGGCCGTGACCTCAAGGCGACCGACCTGAAGAAGCGGTACGACGCGATCGTCATCGCCGCCGGCGCGACGACCGCCCGTGACCTCCCGGTCCCCGGCCGCGAACTCAAGGGCATCCACCAGGCCATGGAGTACCTGCCGCTGGCCAACAAGGTGCAGGAGGGTGACTTCGTGGCGCCCCCGATCTCGGCCGCGGGCAAGCACGTCGTGGTCATCGGCGGCGGCGACACCGGCGCCGACTGCGTGGGCACCGCCCACCGTCAGGGCGCCCTCTCCGTCACGCAGCTGGAGATCATGCCCCGCCCGGGCGAGGAGCGGAACCCGGTCGCCCAGCCCTGGCCGACCTTCCCGATGCTCTACAAGGTGACCAGCGCGCACGAGGAGGGTGGCGAGCGGGTGTACTCCGTCTCGACCACCCACTTCGAGGGCGACGAGGACGGCAACGTCCAGTGGCTGCACCTCAGCGAGGTCGAGTTCGTCGAGGGCAGGCTGACCCCGAAGCCGGGCACGGAGCGCAAGATCCCCGCCCAGCTGGTCACCCTGGCCATGGGCTTCACCGGCACCGACCGCGACAACGGCCTGGTGGACCAGTTCGGCCTGGAGCTCGACGAGCGCGGCAACATCGCGCGCGACGCCGACTTCCAGACCAGCGTGCCGGGCGTGTACGTCGCCGGTGACGCCGGCCGCGGCCAGTCGCTCATCGTGTGGGCGATCGCCGAGGGCCGCTCGGCGGCGCGCGGCGTGGACCGTTTCCTGACCGGTGCCAGCGAACTGCCGGCCCCCATCCGTCCGACGGACCGTTCACTGATGGTCTGACGGTTTCCGGGGCACCCGCCTCGGTGGACGTCCCGTACAAAGGCGTACGGAACACAGACGGCGCTCGCCCCTGTCCCCGACCGGACAACGGGGCGGGCGCCGCCGCACGTTCACCTTCCCCGCGCCGCCCGCAGACCCTCGAACCGTACGGCCGCGTCCTCGCCGTGGGCCCCACCCGGCCCGCCGTGTACGGCCGTTCGGCGTCGTCGAAGGTCACCAGCGGCTCGCCGCCCACCCGCACGGCGAGCCGCGCGCCGCGCTGGACTCCTTCACCGGCCGGCGCTGGTGGGCCGGAGTCTGCCGGTGGACGGGGGACGACCGGCCGCTCAGCCGTTCAGGGCCGTCACCTTCCCGGCCGCCAGGACCGCCAGCAGCACCAGCACCCCCACGCACACGCCCGCGTGCACCAGGGAGCGCCAGCGGCCGCGGGGCGCGTACGCGTACGCCAGCGACACCGTCCCGCCCGCCAGCAGGCCGCCGAGGTGGCCCTGCCAGGAGGTGAGGCCGGCGGAGATCAGCAGCCACAGCAGCAGGCTCGCCATGAAACGGTTGACCGCGCTCAGGTCGGCGCCGAGCCGGCGGGCCATCACGTAGTACGCGGCACCCAGGCCGAAGATCGCACCGGACGCGCCGATCGTGGGCGTCTGCGGCGCGAGCAGCAGCACCAGGACCGAGCCGCCCAGCGCCGACAGCAGGTACAGGGCGAGGAAACGGACGCGGCCGAGCTGGGCCTCCACCACCCGGCCCAGGTTCCACAGCGACACCATGTTCATCACGATGTGCAGGATTCCGAAGGTCCCCCCGGTGGGCGGCAGATGCAGGAACGCGCCCGTCAGCAGCCGGTACCACTCCCCGTCCACGACCCCCTCGGCACGGAAGTCCGCCGGGTAGGACGGCTGCCACACGTAGTGACCGCCGTCCGGGCCGGTGAGCCCGGCGCCCAGCATCCCGAACCGGTCCACGATCGCCGGCCGCACCAACTCGCCCACGTACGCGAGCACGTTGAGGCCGATCAGCACGTACGTCACCAGGGGCGCCGCCGTGATCCGGCCGCCGAACGCCGTCCGCGGCGGGCGCACCGACCGCGCCCCCTCCTTCACGCACTCCACGCACTGGTGGCCCACGGCCGCCTCGCGCATGCAGTCCGGGCAGATGTACCGGTCGCAGCGGACGCAGCGGACGTGGGACTCCACCCCGCGGTGGCGGTAGCAGGTGGTGACGGTTGCTTCGGACTCGGCTTCGGACTCCACGGACGGCTCCTCACGGGGCGGGACGGATGATGAGCCGGTGGGGACGGCGGCGAACAAAATAGCGAACCCTGAGGCCGCGGCCGGGAAGCAGGGCCGGGGTGACGTAATCTCGGCGGCAGTTCCGGAGACCCAGGGGGAGTCCGCATGGCCGCGATCAGCCTCAGCACGGTGGAGGAGACCGCGCCCGCGCTGGTCAGCCTGTACAAGAGTGCCGGTGTCTCGCTCGTGAAGCACGGCCTGGACGGGCAGCGGGCGGCCGTCTACCTCGTCGTCGACCACTCCGGTTCCATGAAGCCGTACTACCGGGACGGCAGCGTCCAGACGCTCGCCGACCGGGTCCTCGGACTGTCCGCCCACCTCGACGACGACGGAAGGGTCCCGGCCGTGTTCTTCTCCACGGACGTCGACGCCGTGACCGAGATCGCGCTCGCCGACCACCGGGGCCGCGTCGAACGGATCGTGGCCGGCCTCGGGCACATGGGCAGGACCAGCTACCACCTGGCGATGGACGCCGTCATCGACCACTACCTCGACAGCGGGTCGAGCGACCCCGCCCTGGTCGTCTTCCAGACCGACGGCGGCCCCGTCAACAAGCTCGCCGCGGAGCGCTACCTCTGCAAGGCGGCGAAACTGCCGATGTTCTGGCAGTTCATCGGCTTCGGCGACCCCGACAGCAAACAGTTCGACTTCCTGCGCAGGCTCGACGACCTGGCCGTACCGGACCGGCGGGTCGTCGACAACGCCGGGTTCTTCCACGCCGGCGCCGACCCGCGAGAGCTGTCCGACGCCGAGTTGTACGACCGTCTGGTGGGCGAGTTCCCGAAGTGGCTGGTGGCCGCGCGGGCGCAGGGCATCCTACGACCGTCCTGAACCGGCCCGCCGGTCCGGCACCGGGACCCGCCGGCGAGGTCAGCGGCGGCGGCCCGCGTCGCCGAGGACGACCGCCCGGCAGGTGCGCGGATCACCCCACGCGGTGCGCAGGGCACGGGCCTTGCCCAGCCAGAGCGAGAGGTCGTACTCCGCGGTGTAGCCGATCGCGCCGTGCAGCTGCAGGGCCGTACGCGCGGTGGTGTACGCCGCCTCGCAGGCGGTGAGGTGGGCGGCGGCCACGTCGGCGGGGGTCATCGTCACGGCGGCGCCGAAGACCAGGGGGCGGGCGAACTCCAGCGCGGTCTTCGCGTCGGCGAGCTGGTGCTTGACGGCCTGGAACGAGCCGACGGGGACACCGAACTGGGTGCGCTGCCCGACGTAGGCGACCGTCCTGTCGAGCAGCGCGAGACCGACCCCGAGTGCCTGGGCGGCGGTGGCGAGGCGGGCCCAGCCCCGGGCGCGGGCGCCGGCCGCGCCGACCCGCGGGCCGGACGCGAGGAGTTCGCCCCCGGGCGGCAGGACGAACAGCCTGCGGGCCGGGTCGAGCGAGGGGCACGGGTCGCCGGGCGGACCGGCCAGCCGCAGCTCGGCCCGCCCGCCCGTCCCGCCCGTCCCGCCCGTCCCGGCGGGCCGGGCCCGGCCCGCCGGCTCCGACAGCGACAGCCGTACGTCCGCCGCGTCCGCGTCCAGCGCGTACGGCCCCGCCGCCAGGGTCGCCGCCGACGCGCCCGAGGCCAGTGCGGGCAGCAGACGCCCGGCCGGGCCGGGGTCGTCCAGCCCCGACAGCAGCGCCGCCGCCGCGACGGTCTCCACCAGCGGCCCCGGCACCGCGTGCCGGCCCAGCTCCACGAAGGCGACGGCGAGTTCGACGGGCCGGGGGCCCAGCCCCTCGTACGCCTCCGGCACCGCCAGCGCGAACACCCCCGCCGCGGCCAGCCGGGACCACAGCGCGCGCCCGCCCGCCCGCTCCCCGCGGCTCCAGTCCCGGACGACCTGCGGGGTGTCGGCCGCCGTCAGCATCGCGTCCAGCGAGCCGGCGAACGCCCGCTGCTCGGGGTCGAGGAGGAAACGCATCACCGGCGTCCCTTCGGCAGACCGAGCAGGCGTTCGGCGATGATGTCGCGCTGGATCTCGTTCGTGCCCGCGTAGATGGGGCCGGCGAGGGCGAAGACATAGCCCTCCGCCCATTCGGTGCCCGCCCACTCCGCCTGCTCGCCCAGCAGATCCAGGGCCGTCTCGTGCAGCGCGATGTCGTACTCGGACCAGAACACCTTGTTCAGGCTGGACTCCGGGCCGAGTGACTCACCCTCCAGGAAGCGGGAGGCGGACGCGTAGGTGAAGAGCTGGTGGGCGCGGGCGCCGACCAGCGCGTCGGCGACCCTCTCACGCGCCCACTCCGGACAGCCCGCGGTCCGCCACAGCCGGTGCAGCCGCTCCGCCGCGGCCAGGAAACGGCCGGGGGAGCGCAGGGTGAGCCCGCGTTCGTTGCCCGCCGTCGACATCGCCACGCGCCAGCCCTGCCCCGGCTCGCCGATGACGTCCTCGTCCGGCACGAACACCTCCTCCAGGGTCAGTTCGGCGAAGGCGGGCTTCCCGTCGAGGCGGGCGACGGGCCGCACCGTCACGCCGGGCGCGCGCAGATCGAACATCAGGTACGTCAGGCCCTGATGCGGCCGCGCCGCGACCGGATCGGAGCGGAACAGGCCGAACGCGCGGTCGGCGAACGCGGCCCGCGACGACCACGTCTTGCGCCCGCTCAGCAGCCAGCCCCCGGCCGCGCGGACGGCCCTGGACCGCAGCGCGGCCAGGTCCGACCCCGCCTCCGGCTCCGACCACGCCTGCGCCCAGACCACCTCGCCGCGGCCCATCGGCGGCAGCACCCGGGCCCGCTGCTCCTCGGTGCCGTGCTCGAACAGGGTCGGCGCGAGCAGACTGATCCCGTTCTGCCCGACGCGACCCGGCGCGCCCGCCGCGTAGTACTCCTCCTCGAAGACCAGCCAGCGCAGCAGTCCAGCGTCACGCCCGCCGTAGGCCGCCGGCCAGGACACCACCGACCAGCGGTCCGCGGCCAGTTCGGCCTCCCACGCACGGTGCGCGGCGAAGCCCTCACCGGTCTCCAGGGAGGGCAGCGGACCGGCCGGCACATGCGCGGTGAGCCAGGCGCGGGCCTCGGACCGGAAGGCCTCGTCGGCCGGGGAGTGCGTGAGGTCCACGGGAACCGTCCTTCGCGCTCGTCCTTCCCTAACAACTGTTTGGTAGGTTAGCTTGAGCGTATGACAGACGTCGAGAGTCCGGCGTACGTACCCGGGCACGGACTGCTCAGCGGGCGCACCGCGGTCATCACCGCGGCGGCCGGCGCCGGGATCGGCGGAGCGACCGCCCGCCGGTTCCTCGAAGAGGGCGCACGCGTCGTGCTCGGCGACGCCCACGCGCGAAGGCTGAAGGAACACGCGGCCGAGCTGGCCGGGGAGTTCGGCGCCGACGCCGTCGACGCGGTGCCCTGCGACGTCACCGACGAGACACAGGTGTCCGCCCTGTTCGCGACCGCGGTGCGCGCGCACGGCCGGCTCGACATCGTCGTCAACAACGCGGGGCTCGGCGGGACCGCCGCCCTCGTCGACATGACCGACGAGCAGTGGTCGAAGGTCCTCGACGTCACACTGAACGGCACGTTCCGGTGCACGCGCGCGGCGCTGCGGCTGCTCAGGGAGGCCGGGACCGGCGGAGTGATCGTCAACAACGCCTCGGTCGCCGGCTGGCGCGCCCAGGCCGGCCAGGCCCACTACGCCGCCGCGAAGGCCGGGGTGATGGCGCTGACCCGGTGCGCGGCCACCGAGGCGGCGGAGTACGGCGTGCGGGTCAACGCCGTCTCACCCAGCCTCGCGATGCACCCGCACCTGGCGAAGGTGACCACCCCGGAACTGCTGGCCGAGCTGACCGGCCGCGAGGCCTTCGGCCGCCCCGCCGAACCGTGGGAAGTGGCCAACGTGATCGTCTTCCTGGCCTCCGGCTACTCCTCCTACATGACGGGCGAGGTCGTCTCCGTCAGCTCCCAGCATCCCTAGGACCACAATGGGCCCGTGCCTCCTACCAAGAAGAAGCCCCAGGTGACCGCCGCGCCCGCGCGCCGCCGCGAACTCCTCGACACCGCAGCCGAGGTCTTCGCCGAGCAGGGCTACAACGCCACCACCGTCCGCAAGATCGCGGACCAGGCGGGCATGCTCGCGGGCAGCCTCTACTACCACTTCGACTCCAAGGAGTCAATGCTGGAGGAGATCCTGCGGACCTTCCTCGACGAGCTCTGGGACGGCTACGACACCGTCCTGGACGCCCGGTCGGGGCCCCGCGAGACGCTGGAAGCGCTGGTCACGGAGTCGTTCCGGGAGATCGACCGGCACCGGGCCGCCGTCGCGATCTACCAGAAGGAGTCCAAGCACCTCGTGGCGCAGGAGCGGTTCGCGTTCCTCGCCGAGTCCCAGCGCCGGTTCGAGAAGGCGTGGCTGTCCACGCTGGAGCGCGGGGTCGCCGCCCGGGTCTTCCGCGCCGACCTCGACGTCCGGCTCACCTACCGGTTCGTCCGCGACACGGTGTGGGTCGCCGCGTCCTGGTACCGGCCCGGCGGACAGCACAGCCCCGAGGAGATCGCCCGGCAGTACCTGTCGATGGTGCTGGACGGGATCGCCGTACGTGCATAGCCCTTATCTGTGAGGGAGTTGACATGGCCGAGGCCTACATCGTCGAAGCGGTCCGTACGCCCGTCGGGCGGCGCGGGGGAGGACTGGGCGGGGTCCACCCGGCCGACCTGGGCGCGCACGTGCTCAGGGAACTGGTCACCCGGGCGGGCGTGGACCCGGCCGCCGTGGAGGACGTCGTGTTCGGCTGCCTGGACGCCGTGGGCCCGCAGGCCGGCGACATCGCCCGCACCTGCTGGCTCGCCGCCGGACTGCCCGAGGAGGTACCGGGCGTGACCGTCGACCGGCAGTGCGGCTCCTCGCAGCAGGCCGTGCACTTCGCCGCCCAGGGCGTGCTGTCGGGGACGCAGGACCTGGTGGTCGCGGGCGGTGTGCAGAACATGTCGCAGATCCCCATCGCCTATGCGACCCGGCAGGCCGCCGAGCCCCTCGGGTTCACCCAGGGCCCCTTCGCCGGCAGCGAGGGCTGGCGGGCACGGTACGGGGACCGGCCGGTGAACCAGTTCGCCGGGGCCGAGATGATCGCCGCGAAGTGGGGGATCAGCCGGCCCGACCAGGAGGAGTTCGCCCTGCGCTCGCACCGGCGGGCCCTGCGGGCCATCGACGAGGGCCGCTTCGAGCGCGAGACGGTGGCCCTCGGACCGGTCGCCGTCGACGAGGGCCCCCGCCGGGACACCTCCCTGGAGAAGATGGCCGGCCTCAAACCCGTCCTCGACGGCGGCACCGTCACCGCGGCCTGCTCCTCGCAGGTCTCCGACGGGGCCGCGGCCATGCTGCTCGCCTCGGAGCGGGCCGTGCGCGAGCACGGGCTGAGGCCCCGGGCGCGCGTCCACCATCTCTCCGTGCGCGGCGAGGACCCCATCCGCATGCTGACCGCGCCGATCCCGGCCACCGCGCACGCCCTGAAGAAGGCGGGCATGACCATCGACGACATCGACCTCGTAGAGATCAACGAGGCGTTCGCGCCGGTCGTCCTGGCCTGGCTGAAGGAGACCGGCGCCGACCCGGACCGGGTGAACGTCAACGGCGGCGCGATCGCCCTCGGCCACCCCCTGGGAGCCACCGGCGTAAAGCTGATGACGACCCTGCTCCACGAACTGGAACGCACCGGTGGGCGCTTCGGCCTCCAGACGATGTGCGAGGGCGGCGGCCAGGCCAACGTGACGATCATCGAACGACTCTGAGGTCGGCGGACGGGCGGCGGGCCCGGCATCCCGGCGCCCGGCCGGGCCCGGCAGCCCGCCGTACGACCGGACAACCGGCAGCCCGCCGTACGACCGGACCGGGTGCGCGGCGGCACAGGCGGTACCGGCCGCTGTGCCCCGGGCTTCTCGGCCGTTCGCGGTCAGGCGTGCGTCGACGCGCCGCCCTCCGTCAGCGCGCCGACGATGTCCCGGGCCTCCGCCATGTGCCGCCTTCCGTCATTGCGCCGACGATGTCCCGGGCCTCCGCCATGTGCCGCCCTCCGTCAGCGCGCCGACGATGTCCCCGGCCTCCGCCATCACCCGCGCCACGAGGTCCGCGCAGGACGGGAGGTCCTCGATCAGTCCCGCGACCTGTCCCGCCGCCATCACCCCCAGGTCCGTGCGCCCTTCCACCATGGACGCCCGCAGCAGCATCGGGGTGTTCGCGGCGAGCAGGACCTGGCTCCACGACAGGTCCTTGCCGTGTCTCAGGGCGCGTCCGTCCTGGATCATCCGGCGCCAGGTCGTATCCGACAGCCTGCGGTAGCCCGCCGCCCGGCGCAGGGCCTGGAACAGGGCCCGGGCGCGCCCGGAGCGCTCCAGGGCGTCGACCAGTTCCGTCCGCAGCATGCGGTGCGGCAGACCGTCGACGGCGGTGGTGACGGTGACGTCCCTGACCGTCGCGGCCAGGTAGCGCGCCTTCACCGCGTCGGGGACGGTGGAGTCGGAGGTGAGCAGGAACCGCGTCCCCATGGCGACACCCGCCGCCCCGTACGCCAGGGCCGCCACCAGCCCCCGTCCGTCGAAGAAGCCGCCCGCCGCGACGACCGGTATCCGGACCGCGTCGACCACCTGGGGCAGCAGGACCGTCGTCGCGACCTCACCTGTGTGCCCGCCGCCCTCGCCGCCCTGCACGATCACCGCGTCCGCGCCCCAGGCGGCGACCTTCTCGGCATGCCGGCGGGCACCGACCGACGGGATGACGACGACTCCGGCCTCCTTCAGCTCGGTGATCAGCTCGGGGGTCGGCGCCAGGGCGAAGGACGCCACCCGCACGCCCTCCTCGATGATGATGCGCACCCGGTCCCCGGCGTCCGCCGCGTCCGCCCGCAGGTTCACCCCGAACGGCTCCCTCGTCCGGGACCTGACCTCGCGGACCGCCTCGCGCAGCCGGTCCGGCGTCATCGTCGCGGAGGCCAGGATGCCGAGCGCTCCCGCGTCGGCCGTCGCCGAGACCAGGCGCGGGCCCGCCACCCATCCCATCCCGGTCTGCACGAGCGGATGCCGGACCCCGGTCAGCCGGGTGAGCGCGGTCTCCATCAGGCCCCCGCCACCGGGTCCGGGACCTCCCGGCTCCGGGCGCCGCCGGGGTCCAGGACCTCGCGGATCAGCCGCAGTTCGGCCTCGGTTGGCTCGCGCGTGTACGGCACCTCCCCCTCGTCGGCCAGCTCGAAGCCGGTGGCCTCCCGCACCTGCTCCGGCGTGACCCCAGGGTGCAGCGAGGCCGGCCGCATCGAGTGGTCGGGGGTGGCGAAGTCGAAGACGCCGAGGTCGGAGACGACGCGCGCGAGGTGGTGGTGACGGGCGCCGCCGGCATGGTCGTACCCCACTCCGCACACCATGTCGACCCGCTCGACGAAGACCCGCCGGGAGTGCTTCGGCACCCAGTAACTCGTCGGATGGTTCAGCGTGTTGAGGGTGGCGCCGCGCACCCCGAGCAGCTGCCGGGTGGGCCTGTTCCAGTCGCCGACGCAGGAGATGTTCTGGTTGCCGTACCGGTCGATCTGGCTGGCGCCCATCATCACGTGCCGCCGGCCGCCGGCCGCCAGGGTCAGGTGCCGCCGGTAGGGCAGCCAGCCCTCGACGGTGCCGTCCGGGCCGACCAGCAGCGCCTCGCCGTCGGTGAGCAGCAGGTCCGGCGCGAAGGTGAGCCGGGCGAGCCGCGCGCCGAGGGAGGGGATCAGGCCCATGGGGCTCGCCAGGATCTCGCCCGCGCCGCGCCATGCCTCGGCGCAGGCGATCACGCAGTACTCGGCGCGGGTGGCCGCCGGGACGACGGACGCGCGGACCGTTTCGCTCATGACCGCTCCTCGTGCCAGGTCCGGACGGCATTCCGGTAGTCCTGCTCGTCCCCGCCGAGGAACCGGCCGGAGAACTCCGCCCAGGGGGTGCGGGCGTAGTGCTTCTGGAAGGCCTCGTCCCGCGCGTGGTCGGGCGCGCAGGACGTGAAGTGCGCGCCGCCCGGCGCCTCCACCACACCCGTGACGTCGAGCCGGCTGATCAGCAGGCTCTGCGGCGGCGCCTCCTTGGTCAGCTCGGCCGTGTCCACGATCCGCTCGCAGGAGACGTACGCCGTCTCGGCCGCCTGGCAGAACAGGTCGTCGAAGTACGGGTCGGGGCCCAGATACTGGCCGTTGCCCTGCCGGTCCGCGCGGTTGACGTGCACCAGGGCCGCGTCGAGCCGCAGGGCGGGCACCGCCACGAACGTCTCCCCGTCCTCGTAGGGCGAGGTCACCGTGCGCAGGCCGGGGTTGACCCGCATGACGTCCGAACCGAGGCCGGCCCGGACGGGGAGGAACGGCAGCCGGTTCGCGGCGGCCTTCAGTCCCCACAGGAACATCGCCTCGTCGATCTCCATGAGCTCGAAGGCCCCCCGCTCGCGGGCCGCGCGGTAGTGCGGTTCGAGGGGGATCGAGTCCAGCGTGACGAAGGCGGCGACCAGCTTCCCGATCCGCCCGGCGGCGGCCAGCCCGCCGACGTCCGGACCGCCGTACGACACGAGCGTGAGATCTCTGATCCCCGACCTGAGCAGTGCTCTGACCAGGGCCATCGGTTTGCGGCGCGAGCCCCAGCCGCCGATGCCGAGGGTCATGCCGCTGTCCAGACGGGAGACGACCTCCTCGACGGTCATCGTCTTGTCACTCACCACTACCCACCCTCCTGTCCCGACTGCCCTGTCACTCCTGCCGCCCCCGCTGTTCCGGACTGCCCGAATCCGGCGCGGATCCGGTCGGCCACCCCGCTGACGCCCGCCTCGAAGGTGAAGCCCTGCTCGAAGCGGTAACTGCGGCGCACGTCCACGGGATCGATGCCGTTGATGGCGGCCTTCGCCAGCCGGATCAACTCCCCGTCCTTCGCGGCGATCTCCCGCGCCGGCTCCAGCGCCGCCGCGCGCAGCCCGGCCCGCGGCACCACCCGCCACACCGAGCCGTGCGCCTGCAGTTCGGCGGCCGTCACCGTGCGCGCGGTGTAGTACAGGGCGCGCATCAGGTGCTGGGGGACCAGGCGGGCCAGATGGGTGGCCGCGCCCAGCGCCCCCCGGTCCAGCTCGGGCAGCCCGAAGGTGGCGTCCTCGCTCGCCACGATCACGTCAGCGTTGCCCACCAGACCGATGCCGCCGCCCAGGCAGAAGCCCTGCACCGCCGCCACCACGGGCACCTCGCACTCGTACACCGCGGCGAAGGCCTCGAAGCAGCCCCGGTTCGCGCCGACCAGCGCGCCCTGCCCCTGCGCCTGTATCTCCTTGATGTCCACGCCCGCGTTGAAACCCCGGCCCTCGGCGGTCAGCACCACGCAGCGGACGCCGGGATCGCGGCCGGCCGCGCGCACGGCGTCGGCCAGCGCGAACCAGCCCCGCACCGGCAGCGCGTTCACCGGTGGGAAGTCGACCGTGACGACGGAAATCCCCTTTTCCGGGGACGAGGTGGAGACACCCATCGGCGCATCAGCTACCTTCCACTCAACTGCCTTTCCACCAAACATTTGTTAGGTGTGCCGGATTCGAAGCTAGCAGTCGCCGCAACCGAGCGGGAGGCCCTGTGGAAAACTCCGACGCCCCACCGCCCGACGCCCCACCGCCCGGCGGCCCCGACACCCCACCGCCGGCCCGCAGGACCGTCCTGGTCACCGGCGGCACCCGGGGGGTCGGCGCAGGTATCGCCAGGGCCTTCGCCGAGGCCGGCGCCGACGTCGTCACCTGCGCCCGCCGCCCACCCGAAGCCCCCGTCCCCGGCACCCGGTTCATCCCCGCCGACCTGCGCGACCCGGCGGCCGTACGCGCCCTCCTCGGCGCCCTGCCCCGCCTCGACGTCCTCGTCAACAACGCCGGCGGCGCCCCCTACCGGCGCCTGACCGACACGGACGCCGAACGGCACGCCCGGGTCGTCGAGCTGAACCTCCTCACCCCGCTGACCGTCTCCCTCGCCGCCTACGAACACCTCAGACGCGCCCGCGGCGCCGTCGTCATGATCGGCAGCGTCAGCGGCAGCCGCCCCTCACCCGGCTCGGCGGCCTACGGGGCGGCCAAGGCCGGCCTGGAGCACCTGGCGCGCTCCATGGCCGTCGAATGGGCGCCGGAGATCCGCGTCAACACCCTGGTCGTCGGCATGGTCCGCACCGAACTGGCGCACCTGCACTACGGCGGCGAGGACGGCATCGAGGCCGTCTCCCGCACCGTCCCGCTGGGCCGCCTCGCCGCACCCGCCGACGTCGGCGCCGCCGCGGTGTTCCTCGCCTCCGACGCCGCCGCCTACATCACCGGGTCGAGCCTGCTCGTGCACGGCGGCGGCGAACGCCCCGCCTTCCTGGACGCCGCCACCGTCAACAACAACCAGTGAAGGAGAAGCCCGATGAGCGGACTGTGTGAGGGCCGGGTCGTCGTCGTCACCGGCGCGGGCCGCGGCCTCGGCCGGGCCCACGCCCTCGCCTTCGCCGCCGAGGGAGCCCGCGTCGTCGTCAACGACCTCGGAGTCGGCCTCGACGGCACCCCGGACCCCGACAGCCCCGCCGGCCGGGTCGCCGAAGAGATCCGCGCGGCCGGCGGCGAGGCGGTGACCCACGCCGGCGACATCGCCACCGACACCGGGGCCGCGTCCCTGGTGGCGACCGCCCTCCAGGCGTACGGCCGGCTCGACACCCTCGTCAACAACGCGGGCTTCCTGCGCGACCGGATGCTCGTCAACCTCGGCGAGGACGACTGGGACGCCGTCGTACGCGTCCACCTCAAGGGCCACTTCCTGCCCCTGAAGCACGCCGCCGCGCACTGGCGGGCCGAGACCAGGGCGGGCCGCACCCCGACCGCCCGGATCGTCAACACCAGCAGCGGAGCCGGCCTGCTCGGCTCGGTCGGACAGGGCAACTACAGCGCGGCGAAGGCCGGGATCGTCGCCCTGACCCTGGTCGCGGCGACCGAACTGGGCCGCTACGGCGTCCACGTCAACGCGATCGCCCCCGCCGCCCGGACCCGGATGACGGAACGCGCGTTCGCCGACACCATGACCGCACCGGCCACCGGCTTCGACGCGATGGCCCCGCAGAACGTCTCACCCCTGGTCGTCTGGCTCGGCTCGGCCGCCAGCACGGGCGTCACCGGCCGCGTCTTCGAGACGGAGGGCGGCCGCATCACCGTCATGGAGGGCTGGCGCCCCGGCCCGACCGCCGACAGACAATCCCGCTGGACCCCCGCCGAAGCAGGCGAGGCCACCCTGAAGCTGCTGTCCCAGGCACAGACACCCCACCCCGTCTACGGAGGGTGACCGCCCGGACCGTCCGGCGTTCGAGGACAAGGCCCGCCCAGGGCCGAAACGGGAGTTCGGGGGCAGCAGCCCCGACAAGCCGCACCCCCGTGACCGACCCGTTCACGTGTCACACTCCAGCACCGTCCGGCACAACCCGCACCGCGCCCGCACCCGCCCCCGCACCGGCACCCTGATCCGCTGCCGGCAGGTGGGGCAGGGAAACGAGACACGCAGCCGCCCGCCGTCGTCGGGACTGAAGGAGTAGGGCGCCCCGGCGGGCGGCTCCTGCGCGTGGCGGCGATCGCGCGCGTAGCGGCGCCGGCCCGCCCAGCCGGCCGCGGTCAACGGCGGCTGCCGCTCGTCCTGACGGGCCCGCTCCATGCCCTTGCCGTACGCCGTGTACGCCTGCGGACTGGTGAACCACACCGACGGATCCTCACCGAAGACCAGCGACCGCTTGGCGAGGACGTAACCGAACTCCTCCGGCGTCAGATAGCCCAGCTTCTGCGACGAGACCGCGTCCTCCCGGTACGCGTCGAGCAGCAGCCAGCCCGCCCCCAGATACGTCGTCGCGGTGTCCGTGAGGATCTCGTTGTCCCGGGTGCCGGGAAAGGACAGGTCCAGCCGGTGCAGGTACACGTGCATCACCTCGTGCGCCAGAGCCGCCCCGATGTCCCGGCGGTGGGTACGGAAGCGGTCGTTCAGCTCGACGAAGTACTCCGGCCCCGCCGCGAGTTCGACGTTCGCCGCGTACCGCATGTCACGGAAACCGACGATCATCCGCGCGTCCGGCAACCGGTAGTGGCGCACCAGCTCACGCGCCACCCGCTGCACCCCCGGATACAGGTCGTCGGTGTCGCAGAACGCCACGTCGGCGGGCGCCACACTGCTCGCGAACGTCTGGACCGTGTCGTAGGAAAGACGTCTGTACAGCGCCGTGATGGCGGCCCGCACCGTCTCCAGATGCGGGAACCCGTGCTCGACCGGTCCGTCGCCCGCCACGCCCGCACCCCCAAGACGCCGTGAACCCCCTTTCCACTGTACGAGGACACGGCCGGATCGTCCCGGCCCGCAACCCCGCGCAGCACCCCGGCGGCGAGGCGCCACACGGCACGGCACGTAGGGTGGTCGCCCATGACCACCAGCAACACCGCGAACGGCGACGTCGACCCCACGGTCGGCGAGGAACTCGCCCGGCTCCGCGACAGCATCGACAACATCGACGCGGCCGTCGTCCACATGCTCGCCGAGCGGTTCAAGTGCACCCAGCAGGTCGGCCACCTCAAGGCCCGCCACCAGCTGCCACCCGCCGACCCGGGCCGCGAGGCCCGCCAGATCGCCCGCCTGCGCGCCCTCGCCGAGAGCGCCAAACTCGACCCGGCGTTCGCCGAGAAGTTCCTCAACTTCATCATCGCCGAGGTCATCCACCACCACGAGCGCATCGCCGAGGACACCGGCAACGGCACCGCGCCCCTGGCGAACTGACCTCACCTGACGCCCCCGGGACGTGACAGGCGGGCCCCCGCGGAGCATATTGCCCTGTGCACTCCTTGTCCGCCGGCGGACACGCCCCGCCGGCTCCTCGGACCCACGCTTGCTGTCCACGGGGAAAGGACGTCGGGCCATGCCACCGGATGCCAGCATCCTCATCGTCGACGACCACCAGGACACGCTGTACGCCCTGGAGAGCGCCCTCGCCCCGCTGGGCTACCGGCTGGGCCGCGCCACCAGCGGAGACGAGGCACTCAAGCAGGTACTGCGCGGCCACGTCGGCCTCCTCCTGCTCGACGTGCGGCTGCCCGGCGTCAGCGGCCTCGACGTCGTCCGCTACCTGCGGCGCCTCGAACAGACCCAGCACATCCCCGTCATCCTGCTCACCGGCTTCGGCGCCGACCACAAACTGACCTCCACCGCCTTCGGCCTCGGCGTCGCCGACCTCGTCATGAAACCCGTCGACCCCTGGGCCCTGCGCACCAAGGTCCGCTACCTCTTCGACGCCCACCAGCGCCACCTCGCCCTGGAGACGGAGGTCCGCGAACTGCGCGCCCTCGTCAAGGACCACGCCGAGGCACCCCAACACCCCGTACGCCCCGCCCTGTCCCACCCCGACGCCCGCCTCCCGCCGCAGCGCGCCTGAGCCCCGCCCCCGCCGGAGACGAAACCCCCCCCAGGGGGCGCACACCGGGGAACCCGTACAAGGCGGACATAGGCCGTGAAACGATCCGCCCCTGTGCGCCGACACCACCATCAGGCAGCATGTCCTGCATGTCCGTACTGACGCGCGACGAAGCGCAGAGCCGTGCCCGGCTCCTCGATGTCCACCGCTACACGATCGACCTCGACCTGACCACCGGCGACGAGACCTTCGACTCCCGCACGGTCATCCGGTTCAGCGTCCGCGGGGACCACGACGCCACGGACACCTTCGTCGAGCTCAAGCCCGCCCAGCTGCGCTCCGTCACCCTCGACGGACACCCCCTCGACCCCGACACCCTGGACGAGAACCGGCTGACCCTGAAGAACCTCACCCCCGGCGAGCACGAACTGCGCGTCGACGCGGCCATGCGCTACTCCCGCACCGGCGAGGGCATGCACCGCTTCACCGACCCCTCCGACGGCGAGACCTACGTCTACACCCAACTGTTCATGAACGACGTGCAGCGGGTCTTCGCCGCGTTCGACCAGCCCGACCTCAAGGCCGTCTTCGAGCTGTCCGTACGGGCCCCCGAAAGCTGGAGCGTCCTCGCCAACGGCATCACCGAACACCTCGGCGAGGGCCGCTGGCAGGCCGCCGCCACCCCACTGATCTCCACCTACCTCGTCGCCGTCGCCGCCGGCCCCTGGCACTCCATCCGCACCGAACACCGCGACCTGCCGTTCGGCATCCACTGCCGCCGCTCCCTCGCCCCCCACCTCGACGCGGACGCCGACGAACTCCTCGAGATCACCAGGCAGTGCTACGACCGCTACCACGAGAAGTTCGAGGAGCCCTACCCCTTCGACTCCTACGACCAGGCGTTCGTCCCCGAGTTCAACGCCGGCGCCATGGAGAACCCGGGCCTGGTCACCTTCCGCGACGACTTCGTCTACCGCTCCGCCGTCACCGACACCGAGCGGCAGACCCGCGCCATGGTCATCGCCCACGAGATGGCCCACATGTGGTTCGGCGACCTCGTCACCCTCCAGTGGTGGGACGACATCTGGCTCAACGAGTCCTTCGCCGAGTACATGGGCTACCAGACCCTCACCGAAGCCACCCGCTTCACCGACACCTGGACCGACTTCGGCGTCGTCCGCAAGCCCTGGGGCTACGACGCCGACCAGCGGCCCTCCACCCACCCCGTCGCCCCGGAGAACGTCGACGACACCGCCTCCGCCCTCCTCAACTTCGACGGCATCTCCTATGCCAAGGGCGCCTCCGCCCTGCGCCAACTCGTCGCCTGGCTCGGCGAGAAGGACTTCCTGGCCGGCATCAACACCCACTTCGCCCGCCACAGGTTCGCCAACGCCACCCTCGCCGACTTCATCGACTCCCTCGCCGGCGCCACCGAACGCGACGTCCACGCCTGGGCCGACGCCTGGCTGCGCACCACCGGCGTCGACACCCTCACCCCGCGCGTCGCCCCCGCCGCCGACGGCACCTGCACCCTCACCGTCGACCACACCGGCAGCCGCCCCCACCGCGTCACCGCCGGCCTCTACGACCTCGACGTCGCCGACGAGGGCCGCAACCTCGTCCTGCGTGAACGCCTCGACCTCGACATCCCGCAGACCGCCGCCCAGCCCATCGGCAAACGCCCGGCCCTGCTCCTCCTCAACGACGGCGACCTCACCTACGCCAAGGTCCGCTTCGACTCCGCCTCCTTCGACACGGTCCGCGACGCCCTCTCCGGCCTGCCCGAACCCCTCACCCGCGCCGTCGTCTGGAACGCCCTCAGAGACGCGGTCCGCGACAGCGGCGCCACCTCCCCGGAGCCCTCACTCACCGCCGCCACCTACCTGGAGGCCGCCCGCACCCACCTGCCGCGCGAGACGGACCTCGCCCTCGTACAGGGCGTCCTCGCCTTCGCCACCACCCACGTCGCCGACCGCTACCTCGCCCCCGAGCAGCGCCCGGCCGCCCTCGCCACCCTCACCACCCTGTGCCGCGACCTCATCCGCCGCACCGAGGACGGCGACAACCCCGGCCTGCGCCTCATCGCCGTACGCCACTTCATCGACGTCGCCGCCCACCCCGACACCATCGCCGCCTGGCTCGCCGACGGCACCGTGCCCGGCGGCCCCGAACTCGACCCCGAGCTGCGCTGGCGCGTCCTCGCCCGCCTCGCCGTCCTCGGCGCCACCGACGAGGCCGCCATCACCGCCGAACTGGACCGCGACCCGAGCGCCACCGGCCAGGAGGGCGCCGCCCGCTGCCGGGCCGCACTGCCCGACCCCGAAGCCAAACGCCGCGCGTGGGAGGCCATGTTCGTCCACGACGACCTGTCCAACTACCTGTTCACAGCCACCGCCCAGGGCTTCTGGCAGCCCGAACAGGCCGACCTCGTGGGTGAGTACGTACAGCGCTACTACGAGGACGCGGTCGCCGTCGCCGCCCGCCGCGGCCCCGCCATCGCCGACGCCGCCGGCCGGTGGGCCTTCCCCGCCCACGCCGTCGACGCCGACACCCTGCGCCTGGGCGAACAGTGCCTGCGCGACGCCGGCCCCATCCCGGCCCTGCGCCGCAAACTCGTCGACCAACTCGACGACCTGGCACGGGCGTTGCGGGTACGCGAGGCGTAGGCGCAGGCGCGGGGCCAGGCCCGGGGGAGCGGTCCGCTACGGTCCGGTCCGCTCCCGGTGACGATGCGGGCGCCGATCGACGCCCGCCGGAGACGGACGCGGTCCCCGCCGCCTGCCCGGCCCGGTCCCGGCCTGCCCGGCCCGGTCCACTCCGGCCGGGCCGCGGCTCACCCGGTTCGGTCCCGGCCGGCCCGCCCGGCCGGGGCCGACGCCGCACGCGCCGCGCCCGGCCGGGGCCGACGCCGCACGCGCCGCGCCCGGCCGGGGCCGACGCCGCACGCGCCGCGCCCGGCCGGGGCCGACGCCGCACGCGCCGCGCC